>DAHXOK010000014.1:0-30684 GCA_027364935.1 Vulcanimicrobiota bacterium
ATCCACCGTACTCGTCGTCGAAGCTCGAGGCGATCGCTTCGGCAACGCGCCGCACGAGCTCCGGTCGCAGGCGATCGGCTGGCGCGAGCTCGCGCGTCGCGCGAGGTGCGCGCAGCGCCTCCGCACGCTCGGCGACCTCGCTTTCGTGCTGCGAATACCACGTCGCGATTTCGTTCAGCACGCGTTGCATCTGCGGCGGCGGAAGGTACGTTGCGCCGGTGAGCGTCGTACCGTCCGCAGCCAGAAAGGCCGTCGTCGGCCAACCGCCCATGTTGTAGCGCGCGTTGACGTCTGGGCGCTCGTCGGTATCGACGCGAACGGGGACGACGTGCTCGCCGATGGCTGCGATGACGCCGGGATCGGAGTACGTCGTTTCGTCCATCACGTGGCACCAGTGGCACCACACTGCCGAAATCGAGAGCAAGACCGGCTTGCGTTCTCGCCCCGCCGTCGCAAAAGCCTCGGAACTCCACGGCAGCCAAGAGATTTCGTGCGCCCGATTGGGGCGAGGGGAGAAGCGGAACTCGGGCATCGTTCGACCAAGTTTCGCTGCGGCGTCCGGCGCTCATGCGCGACGCGGACGCGAAGCTTGAACGGGGGATACGCTATGGGTCAATTGCTTTGGACGCTCGTCGTGGTGCTCTTCATCCTCTGGCTCGTCGGGTGGCTGATCTTTCACCTGCTGACGATCTCGATCCACGTCCTTTTGGTCGTGGCAATCATCTTGCTCGTCATAAGTCTCCTTCGCAACCGTGGCCGCGCGCGCTAAGAAGGGATCGCTCGCGCTCTACCGTGCGAAGCGGGACTTCGCGCAGACGCCCGAGCCGTCGGGGGCTCGCGACCGCTCCGCGCGCCACAGCCGGTTCGTCGTGCAGATGCATCACGCGACGCGGCTGCATTGGGATTTCCGCTTGGAGGCGGGAGGAACGCTGGCGTCGTGGGCGGTGCCCAAAGGCCCGACGCTGGTCCCGAACGAGCGGCGCCTCGCGATGCACGTCGAGGACCATCCGCTCTCCTATCGCGACTTCGAAGGCACGATTCCGAAAGGCCAATACGGCGCGGGAAACGTGATCGTCTGGGACCGCGGCACGTACGATCTCGCCGAGGGAACGAACCCGGTGCGCGAGATTGCGAACGGCAAGATCAAGTTCGTGATGCACGGCAAGAAACTCCAGGGGCTCTTCACGCTCGTTCGGATCAAGCCGCGCGAAGGAGAGAGCGGTGAGCCGTGGCTCTTGTTCAAGGATCGCGACGAGTACGCGAAAGCGTCGTGGGATATGAAGCGTCACTCTCGCTCGGTCAAGAGCGGCAAGTCGCTCGAGGAGATCGGCCGCGATCCGGCGTCGCGCACGTGGCAGTCGCGACCGAAATCCCGCCACGCTGCGGCACCGCGCGCGACCGCGAAGCGCGACCGCATTCCCGCGTTGAAGTCGGTCATGCTGGCGACGCTCGTCAAGGAGGCCTTCGACGACGAAGATTGGCTCTACGAGATCAAGTGGGACGGATACCGTGCGATCTGCACCGTCGACGAAAGCGGAGCGCTGACGCTCACCTCGCGGAACCATCTCGATCTTCTCAAACGCTTTCCGCAGATGGCCGGGCTCGCGACGGCCTTTTCGAGCCTTCCGATCGAAGTCGACGGCGAGATCTGCAAGCTCGACGCGCACGGCCGCTCCAGCTTTCAGGAACTCCAAGAGGCTTCGAAGACGAAATCGCCGCTCGTCTACGTGGCGTTCGATCTCATCTACGCAGACGGCAGAGACTTGCGTACGGAGCCGCTCGAAGGCCGCAAAGCGCTTCTCCAGCGGCTCCTCAGCGACGAAACTCTCGTGCTCTATTCAAAGCACATTCTCGGCAAAGGGAAGGCTTTTTTCTCACTCGCTCGCGCGCGCGGGCTCGAAGGCATCGTCGCGAAGCGGCGCGCCTCGACGTACCAAGAGCGGCGCAGCCGCGACTGGCTGAAGATCAAAGCGCACCTCGAGCAAGAGCTCGTGATCGGCGGATGGACCGATCCGCAGGGAACGCGCACCGGATTCGGCTCGCTGTTGCTCGGCGCGTATGAAAAAGGGAAGCTCGTCTACGCCGGCAATGTCGGCACGGGGTTCAACGAGCGCGCGTTGCGCGAGCTTCACAGCGCGCTGAAGAAGCTCGCGCGCAAGACATCGCCCTTCGCGCGGGGCGACGTGCTGCGGGGCGCACACTGGGTCGAGCCGAGGCTCGTCGCGCAGGTGCGCTTTGCGGAGTGGACGCGCGACGGGTTGGTGCGACAGGCGGCATTTTTGGGTTTACGTACCGACAAGGACGCCAAGGACGTGGTTCGAGAGATGCCCCAGTAATGGTGGAGAAGCGCACCGAGGTACGCGTCGAGAACAGGACGCTCTCGCTCTCGAATCTCGACAAGGTGCTCTGGCCGCGCGACGGGTACACGAAGCGCGATCTCATCGCGTACTATCATACCGTTGCCGACGCTATGCTCGTGCACGTCGAGAACCGTCCGCTGACGCTCGAGCGTTTCCCCAACGGTATCGACGGCGGCTCGTTCTTCGAGAAGAACGTCCCGCACGGAATGCCGGCGTGGGTGCATCGCGTGACGCTCTCGAACCCCGGCGGGCGCCGCTCGAAAATCACGTACGTCGTGTGCGACGACGCACCGTCGCTGATCTACCTCGCCAATCTCGCCGCAGTCGTCCTGCACATCTGGACGTCGCGCGTGGGATCGCTCGACGAGCCGGATTTCGTGCTCTTCGATCTCGATCCGGGCGAGCACTGTACGCTCAAGACGCTCGCCAGTGTCACGCTCGAGTTGCGCACTGCGCTCGTCGGCATCGGCCTCTCGCCGCTCGTGAAGACGTCGGGCGGTACGGGACTGCACGTCGTCGTGCCGCTCGCGCCCGGCCACTCGTACGATCAGGCGAAGATCTTTGCCGAACTCGTGGCGCGGCATCTCGCGGGGATCTGCGGGAAGCTCGTGACGCTGGAGCGCATGATTGCGAAACGGCGCTCTGCTGCCGTGTACATCGACTACGTGCAGGTCGGGCACGGCAAGACGCTCGTCGCGCCGTTCTCCGTCCGCGCTCGCGACGGAGCTCCCGCATCGTGGCCTCTGGACTGGAGCGAGGTCGAGGCGTTCCGCCGGTCGCGGACGTCGGTACCCGCCGACGCCTTCGGGAGATATACGATTCGCACGGTTCCCAAGGCGCTCGAACGGGAGGGAGACCGATGGAGCGGGCGTAGTTGGAAGCGGGCGCAGCTCTCGCGAGTCGTCGAGCGCGTTCGAAAACTGTGGAGGTAAGATGGCGCGCGCGATTTGGTCCGGTTCTATTTCCTTCGGGTTGGTCACGATCCCGGTGAAGCTGACGGGGGCCGTGCGCAGCCACGAGCTTTCGTTTCACATGTTGCACGAGAAGGACGACGGGCGCATCAAGTTCGAGCGCATCTGCAGCGTCGACGGCAAGCCGGTTCCCTGGGACGAGATCGTCAAAGGATACGAGTACGAAAAGGGCGAGCACGTCGTGCTGACGGACGCCGACTTCGAACGGATCGATCCCGAGGTGACGCATACGATCGACATACTCGAGTTCGTCGAGCTCGAGAAGATCGATTCGATGTACTTCGATCAGCCCTACTATCTCGAGCCGACGAAGCAAGGCCGTCACGCGTACGCGCTTTTGCGCGAGACGCTCGAGCAGACGGCACGCGTAGCGGTCGCGCGGGTGGTGATTCGTACCAAAGAGTACATCGCTGCGGTCAAGCCATCGGGCTCGGCGCTGGTGCTCGATCTCATGCGCTGGTCGAGCGAGATCCTCGATCGCACCGAGCTCGATCTTCCCGAGAACGAAACGCTGCCGCCCGCCGAGCTGACGATGGCAAAGATGCTCGTCGATTCGATGAGCGTGGAAGAGTTTGAGCCGGCGAAGTTTCCGAATCGCTACCGCGAGGCGGTGCTCGCGATTATCGACGCGCGCGCCTCCGGCAAGGAGTTGCCGAAGGCGAAGAAAGCGGCGCCGGCGCGCGGCAAAGTCGTCAACCTGATGGACGTGCTCGAGCGCAGCTTGAAAGAATCGCGCGGCGTCGCCAAGGAAAGCAAAGGTCGCGGCAGGCGCGGCGCCGCGTAGACTCGCCCTACGGCAGGAGCGCCGCGATCGCCTTAACTGCCGCCGAACATGTTCTTCAGTACGGCGCTCGCAACGCCGCCGGCGATGCCGGCCTGCGTCGTCTGCACCGCCTCCGCGCGCCCCATGTATGACGAGAGCGCCTGCGCGAGGTTCGGCAAGGTCAACGTCTGAAGCCACACTTTCCCGGGGCCCGTCAGCTTCGCGATGAAGAGACCGTCGGCGCCAAAGATCGCGTTCGCGATCCCGCGCATCATCGTGATGTCGAAGGTCACGCTCTCTTGGAACATTCCGATATGGCCGGGATGCGCAAGGATCGACTCTCCCGCGCCGAGGTCGTAGGTCACGATCTCGCCGCCCAGCTCGACCCACGCGTTGCACGTGCCGGCGAGGCGCTGGAGGATGAATCCGTCGCCGCCGAAGATTCCAGCCCCGAGCGAGCGTTGCCATCCAATCGTCAGCTCGACGCCCTCGGTCGCGCACAAGAAGCCGTGGCGGTGAATCATGTACCCATGTCCCGGCTGGACGTCTACTTGCATGATCGATCCAGGCACCTTTGCGGCGAACGCGATGACGCCGTTGCCGCCCGTCGCGGTGTACTCGGTCATGAAGATGCCGCCGCCGGAGACGGCGCGGCCGAGGACGCCCAAAATGCCCTTCGCACCGGCGGCCATCGGGGTCGTGTTGAGTTGAACGTTCGGGGTCATCCACGAGAACTCGCCCGGCTCCGCGACGATCTTGTCGCCTTGTTCGAGGCCGACCTCGAGGACCGGGAGCGTGGTACCGATGATCTTGGTTTGCACGAGGCCTCCGTCTATTCTGATGAGGGCGCGCTCTTCGGCCGGCGCATCGTTGCGACGACGCCCAAGACGAGTGCGAGGAACGCGAAGAACGACGGTTCGACCCCTGCGAAGGCTGGACCCGCGCCTCCCAGCAGGCCGGTTGAGATCGGCGGTGCGACGATCCCCGAGAGCGAGTCGAGGGAGGATCCGACGCTGAGCACCGTGCCTTGTTCGCGATCGTGGACCGCGTTGCTGATGAGCGCGGTGATTCCGTTTTGCGCGAGCGCGGAGCCGAAGCCGAACAGGAGCACGACTGCCGCAAGCACGGCGATGTTGTGTGCGAATGCGAGCAGGACGAATCCGGCAAGCAGGCTCGCGAGCCCGATATTCGACATGCGGCGGTCGCCCGTTCGGTGCGAAACGCTGCCGACCGCTCCCGCGTTCATCACGACGCTGACGATCGCAAACGCGGCGAAGAAAAAGTCGGTCGTTGCCAAGGTGAAGCCGAACTGATGCTGCAGATAGAGTGCGGCGACGGCGTAGTAGCCGTATAGGCCGAGCGACAGCGCAAACTTCTGCACGAGGATCTGCGCTACGCCCGGTCTTCGGAATGTGTCCAGCACTTGGCGCAGGCCGATGTGCTCGCGATCTTCGCGGCGTCGCGACTCCGGCACGAAGAGCAGGGTGAGCAACAGCGTCAGCAGCTGCAGCCCGGCGGCGGCGAGAAACGGCGCTTTGAAGCCGTATTTCAGAAAGAGCACGCCGCCGATGACCGGGCCGAAAACCATGCCGGCACCGAAGGTCGCGCCGATCAACGCGAAGGCGCGCGCGCGTTCTTTCGGCGCGACGAGGTCCGCAACGTAGGCTTGCGTGATACCGATGTTTCCGCCCGAGACCCCTTCGACGATGCGTGCGACGAAGACCCAGGCGATGTTCGGTGCGAACGCGAGCATCGCCCAGCCGATCGTCGCGCCGATCTGGCTCGTAACGAGAACGATCTTGCGGCCGATGCGGTCGGAGACGTTGCCCCACAGCGGCGCCGAGAGCAGCTGGCAGAGCGAGAACGTCGCGAAGAGCAACCCAACGACGAACGCCGATGCTCCGAAGTGCGTGACGAAGTACGGCAGCATCGGAATCAGCATGCTGAAGCCGATGATGTCGACGAACGTGATACCGAGAATCGGTATCAGCCGTCTCAATTGGGCGATTCTACGAGGCGAACGGTAACGTTCAAGCGTTCCTTCTTGCGAAGGATCTCGAGCGTGTAGGTGCGGCCGATCTCGAGCGACGTAAGCTGCTTATGCAGCTCGTCGATGCCGAAGAGCCGCGTCTTGTCGAGGCTGACGATGACGTCGCCGTCGGTGACGTGCGCCTTGTCGGCCGGGCTGTGCGGCTCGATGGAGACGACGAGCACGCCGCGCGGGTCGTTTAAATGGAAGCGCTTCATCGCCGCCGGCGAGAGCGCGACGTCGGCACCAGCGATGCCGAGATACCCGCGGCGCACGCGTCCGTCGCGAATGAGCAAGCCGGCGACGAACTTGGCCGTGTTTATGGCGATTGCGAAGCAGAGCCCTTGACCGGGAAGGATCGCCGTGTTGACGCCGATGACGTCGCCGTGTGCGGTGACGAGTGGGCCGCCGGAGTTGCCGGGATTGAGGGCGGCATCCGTTTGAATGATGTTGTCGATGAGGTGGCCGGACTGCGAGCGCAGCGAGCGCCCGAGCGCGCTCACGACGCCTGCGGTGACGCTCGTCGCAAGACCGTACGGGTTGCCTACCGCGACGACGAGCTGCCCCGGGCGCAAGGAGCTCGAATCGCC
The DNA here is from genome assembly GCA_027364935.1 of Vulcanimicrobiota bacterium. Classification (GTDB taxonomy): domain Bacteria; phylum Vulcanimicrobiota; class Vulcanimicrobiia; order Vulcanimicrobiales; family Vulcanimicrobiaceae; genus Tyrphobacter. Next base: position 6,714 of record DAHXOK010000014.1, read on the forward strand.
GAGTGCGGCCGGGGAGAGATGGCGCCCGCCGATGCGCAGCACGGCGAGGTCCGTGTGCGGATCGTTGCCGACGCGCTCCGCGTCGAACTGGCGCCCGTCGAGCAGTGCGACCTCGATGCGCTCCGCACCGTCGACGACGTGGCTGTTCGTCAGCACGAATCCGTCGTTCGTGAAGATAAAGCCGCTGCCGTTGCCGACGCGGTGCCCGGCGCCGATCTCGATCGCAACCACGGCGGGACTCACCCGCTCGGCTGCAGTCGTCACGGCTCGTGAATAGGGATCGAGCTCGCGAGAAAATGCCGTGCGCGAGAGGGGGAGGACAACGCCTTTGGTGCTTCGGAGCATGCGCGAACGCTTGAAACCGAAGGCCATTGGCGGGGTTTCACGCCACCTGGCCAGTCCGCCCTTCTCTCGAGCCGCGAAGGCAGGGCAGACGCGAGGCGGCACGAATGCGAGGCCGTTCCTTCTAGGCCCAGATGGCGGAATTGGTAGACGCGCTGGTTTCAGGTACCAGTGGTGGCAACACCGTGGGGGTTCGAGTCCCTTTCTGGGCAGATGTCTCGATGCTCTATCACAAAAACTCCGAGTTCTTGTGATATAAGGCCAGCTGCTAGAGTTCTTGTGATATAAGCGCAGCGACGAAACGCGCCCTTGGTTTTAAGCGCCTTCGCCCTCTGAAGCGACGGTTGCGTCGTCGAGTTCGTCGAGCCACACCAACGCGATGGGCTCGAAAGCGAACCCTGACACGAACCGGACCTGTTGGTCGTACAATTCTTCAAGGCCTACAATTTTGCGAAGGTTCCCTACGAGATGAATGGCGAGGCTCTCGTTCAGCCGGGCGACGCCGATTGCTTCTTCCTGTTTGCGGACGATCTCGCGCAGTTCTTCCTGCGAACGTGACGTCAAGGCGCTCTCCGATTCGTCGGTTGCCGGCCGAATTGTCGCCGGTGGGTCGGTAACGCGCCTGTGTAACTGGCAGTCCCGCTGTTGGCGCTTGGAGCTGGACGGTACCGCTTCGATGAGGCTACGCTGATCGTAAAGTCGCCTGAACACGTCCGGCTTCGTCCTCTCCAAGTCCGCGATCTTTCGCATTGACTCGGGCCACTTGATACCGGTGCGGTTCTCGTTGCTCTTTGCCCTCGTGATTAAGTCTAGACCATTCTCTTCGCACCACTTCCCATTGCCCGGCGTCCCGAAGGCTTGACGCGCTTGCCGTGCGCGAGCCTTGCCCAGTAGCCGCGTTCCGGTACGGGGATCCCGTGTCGGCGGCACAGTTTAGCGAGCCCGGCGCCCGAGATGCCGAACTCCGGAGCGACCTTCCACATGGGTCGGCTCCAGATCAGCTCGTACAGGGCCTCCCGTGAGATCTTGTATTCTTTGGTTTTTCGCATGGGGCTCTATTCGACGTGGGATTCTAGGCGTCGCGTGCGCGAGTCAAGAGTGTAATACGCCGAGGATCATTTTTTCGTACTGAAGCGCTGCTTGGCGTCTCCAAGCGATTTCAGAGCTTCGCAGCGTTGTGCAACAGTCGCGCGAGGAGCAGCGTTCGACGGTAAGCCCTAGTCCGGGCGGATCCGCACGTTGTTTAGCGAGTTCTCCGTAAGACGCGGCCTGCAATCCCAGCGTCCAAATGGGCATTACGTGGCCTTCTTTGTCGTTAACAAAACTTGGAAGCCAATTGCCTTGGAACTAGCAGCGAGTTTGGGCCAGTTCTCGTAAATCCGCAGGGTCCGTCCTTAGCGATGATGCCATCGGTGATCGCGATGCGACCGCAACCCCTTGGTGGATGAGCGATGCGATGCGAGGAGTGAAGCATCCGCGCCAGAACAACTTAGAGCAGGTGTCGATCGTGAACGTAAACCATAGGCCATGCCGCAAGTAAATCCAGAAAATCTGCGCTGGGCCCGGGAAACTGCGGGTCTGTCTCCGGAGGATGCTGCTCACGCCCTCGGCCTTTCTCGCAAAGGGGGAGTCGAGCGGCTCTCCCAAATTGAGGCCGGTAAACGCGAGCCCACGCGCACTCAACTGGTAAACATGGCGAAGAAGTATCGTCGCCCGCTGCTTGCGCTCTATCTTGATGGCCCGCCCGCGCCTGGCGCTCGCAATCGGGACCTTCGGCGGATGCCTGATCCGGACGAAACTAAAGAAGCCTGGTTGCACACAATGATTCGTGACGCGTATGTCCGCCAAGCGATGCTAACGTCTGCGCTTGAGGACGAGGAAGAGGCGCAACCGCTGCCATTTGTTGGCTCGGCTCCGCAAGACAGCAACGCTGCGGAATTGGTTCATCGCATTGAGCGCGCGCTCAATTTGCGAATTGAGGACTATCGAAACACACGGACTGCGAGTGAGGCTTTCGACTTGCTACGCTCCAAGGTCGAGCAGCTTGGGGCTTTCGTGTTGCTCATGGGTAACCTTGGAAACTATCGGACATCACTGACACCACGCGTGTTTCGAGGCTTTTCGATCGCCAAGTCAGTCGCTCCGTTCATTGTCATCAACGACACGGACTCCAAAGCCGCCTGGAGCTTCACGCTCATCCACGAGTTGGCTCACATATTCCTGGGCCAGAGCGATATCAGCGGCTACGGATCCAATGATGCCGTCGAGCACCTGTGTGACGATGTGGCCTCGCAGTTCTTGTTAAGGCCGGATGACTTAAACGGGCTGAACGTTACGGAGCGGACGACGTTTAAGGCGCTCCTTGATTTGCTCGACGGTCTTGCTAGAAGTTTAAAGGTCAGCCGCAAAATGCTGGCCTACAACTTGTGGCGCTCCCATCGCATTCAGGGGCAGATGTATGAGCGGCTTGAGGACAGATTCGACCAAGACCGCGAGGAATACGAGCATCGCAGAGAGGGCGAGGGCGGAGCAGATTATTACGTTGTCCGCCGTCATCGGCTTGGCATTGGTTTAATAAGAACAGTTGACCGCATGATGATTGCAGGTGCTCTCACTGCTCCAAAAGCGGCTCAAGTGTTGGGTGTTAAGCCCGCGAATGTGTCGCGACTCGTCAGTGAAGTTGGAGCGCCTTAGCGGGTGCTGTATCTCCTTGATGCAGGTATCATCATCACCGCGCACCGGACAGCCTATCCGCTTAGAAGGTTCCCGGTCTATTGGGAGTGGCTCTTGCATCAGGGGCACGAGGGTAACGTAAAGATACCCGAAGAGCAGTATGAGGAGGTCATCGAGGGGACTGATGAACTCGTCGGCTGGTGCAAACAGCAAGAGACGAAAGAGGCCTTGCTTCTCGATGAGCACGCTGATCCGGCGCACGTTCGCACCGTCACTGACCGTGGCTATTCTCCGGACCTAAACGAAGATGAAGTCCAGCAGATTGGGCGCGATTCGTTTCTTATCTCTTATGCATATACGGACTTGGGCAATAGGACGATCGTGACTTACGAGACTTCAAGCCCAGCCAAACAACGTGCAAACCGAAAGGTGCCGGATGTGTGCGCTACTTTGGGCGTCCCTTGTTGCACTATCTACCAGATGATTGCGGCGCTTGACTTCTCGACCGACTGGCGGCCCTAACGCAAGGTCTTGATAGCCCGGAAGTATGTACCCACCTCGGTGAAAGAGACCGGTACGGAGCGCCCGGACTCCATAAAAAAAAGAGCGGCGCGCCTGGTATGATTCGCCTCACACGTGCCTAAAGGCCCTACGGCTCCCAACGTCGGCCTGCTGCCGGGGGCAAGCCCAGGACGACCCTGGCCTCAGGATTCTCAACCTATCCGCGGCATAACACTTAGGGCTACGCGTCAGCCCCTAAACCAGACGGCAATATCCGGGGACCGAGCGTCGAAGTACTGGCAGGTGTACAGACCCACTGCTTAGCACTGTACACCAATGCCAAAGAGCAACGCGGAGAAAGTTCGAGCTAGCGCCGCGCGCAGGCGCTCTCGAGCACGCGAGGCCGGCTTGTGCATCACGTGCTGCAAGGAGCGCCCGGCGCCGGGACGTGTCGTGTGCTCTTCCTGCGTAGCGAAAAACCTCGAACGCAAGAAAGCGCGGCAACTACGGCGAGGTGCACGCGGGGCGGCGGCCAGGCCCAGCGATCACGCGGGTCCGATCATTAAGCCATTTGATGTCGAATTGTCGGCGAGCTCGCTGCGTACGACCATCGGAATCGCCGAAAAGCTGGCCTTGTCGGGAAAAGGGAAAGATGCCCTCGATCTACTTGACACCACGCGGACGGCAGCTATAGAAGCGTCGGATTGGAACCTGGCGGCCGAGGTTCTCGAGGCTTTCTGTAAGCTGGAATCGAGGATGGGACGGCACCGGTCGTGTCTGAAACACGCGCATGCTATTCTGAAACTGCCGCTTTCCCGTAGCTCCATCTGGCTGATGAACGGGTACCTCTACTATGCTCGCGCTCTCTTATTCTTAGGGAAAGTACAGAAGGCGCTGAACGTATTAAAAGCCGCGACCAAGCGTTGCGACTACACGAGAGTTGGAGCCCTTGCAAGTTACTTGGAAGTACGTGCATTGGCCGAGCTGCACGGCTCGATGAGCGCGCTGTGCCTCAAGGATTTCCAGCTGGCGAGCGAACTCGCTCAAGCCATCGAGGACCCGTGGACACACGCCCTCCTTGTGAATAATTTTGCCGTTGCTGCTGCGAGATTCGGTGAAGTTGCTTTAGCAAAAGAGCTGCACGCGCGGGCGATTTCGCTCGCCAGGGCCGAGAGGCTGGGTGCGTTGATTGAGCATACGAAACTGGCACACATCGAGAGCATGCTGCTTTTCGGAGAGATACGCCAATCCAAAGGAGTGCTCCAGGGTTTGATGCCGCTTTCGAAGACGCTGATGAAAAAGGAGGGGCACCATTCGACGATGGTGGCTTGCCTCGCAGCAGCCTTGACGGGGGAAAGGCTCCGGGATTCGATGCAACCGCAACGCGACATTTCCTGTGCTCTTGCTTCAGGTTTGTTTCCTCGTATCGCGGCGAATGCGGGGATCGTGCATATGTTCTACGCGCGTAACGGCATGATGCCCCAAGCGCGAGAGGTGCTCTCGGCAGCGCTTCCGCGTTTGGGCGCTACGCTCTTCAGCTTCCCGGGCACCCTTTGGCTCGGCATCGAGGTAGCCCTCTACGGGTCGGCCTCAGACTGCACGCGCATCCTGAGTCTCGCTCGCCCGGAAGATGATCGGGTGCTGCAGGGTCTTCTGCTCCTGATTCGTGCACGAGTTGCGTGTCTCGCGAACGACCAAGCCACAACGGCGCTCCACGCGGGGCGCGCGGAGACGATATTCCGAACGATCGGTTTTCAGTATTTCGAGGCAGTGGCGATGGAAGTCGGAGGGAGGCTGCGTGACGCACTCGCGCTCTACGATTCGATGGGCGCCGTTCCCGACGCCGAACGCGCACGCAACTCGCATAGAAGTTCGCCGCGGCGGCCGCATCTCACGCCCCGTCAAGAGCAAGTCGTGAGTTTGGTCATACAAGGTGTTGGAGTAGAAAAAATCGCTCGGAGCCTTCAGATCTCCGCAAAAACGGCCGAACATCATCTCGAGTCGGCGATGCAATCGATCGGCGTGAGCAAACGAGAAGACCTTAAAGAGAGCCCCTACACCGCGCACCTGCAAAACGTTCTCGCGTAACGCTTAGGGGAAAAGTCCCGATGCGCCGTCTGCGGGGCGCCGTTATACTCGAACTACCGGTTATCACATAACGCGGGCGTGGAGTAGTTTGAGAAATCGAGGCGAGGTCGTCGTTATTTCTGTGGCACGAAAGCGATTGGGGGTCAACGCTTTACGCGATCTTTTTCGTAGAATAGGCCTGGATGCAGTGTGCGATCGTTCCATGTCGGTAACGGGCGTATTGCTCCGCCTCACAGAATGTCCAGACCAGCACGTCCTTCTGATTTTTTCGGAAGACGGCGAAACGCCGAAGACAGTTTTGTGATGACTGCCACGCTTCCGAGCCCAAACGGGCGATCGCACCACGACGCGCCGCGTTCGGAGCTTCCGGAGCTCATCGACTTGATGAGACAGTATTCGCCCGTGCCTGGAAATCGCCCCGGATAGGTCCCACCTCGGTAAGCTGGCGACCTGGGGTAGAATCCCCGATGTGCGGTCGCGCGCGCCTCGTTATACTTGGCAGTAACTCGCTATTCATGGCGCGGGCGTGAAATATATGGAGAGCGACCTAAATGAGAACAAGCGAGGTCATCGTGGTCTCGGTGGCAGGGAAGCGTTTAAGTTTCGATGAGCTACAGGGCGCTCTGCTCGGCCTTGGCGTAAGCGCGGAGCGAGATGGGCCAATCTCGATCACGGATGCTCTGCTCGGGCTTATAGAACGCCCGGGCCGCCACGTGCTCTTAGGTTTTTCGGAGGAATGACCGCGATGTCTGTTCAGCCGCTCGCAAACTGCGCCGACCTTGATGCCGTGGAATTTAGCGCGTTAATGCGACGGTATTCGTCTGCACCCGGCGAAGGCGACGCATACCGGTCGTTGGCAGCATTTCTGCGCGACGCGGTCGACACCGGGCAACTGCTCGTAGGAACGCGATTACCGAGCGAACGCGTACTCTGCGGGTGGGTCGGCGTGAGCCGAACGACGGTGCGGGCCGCCTATCGGGCATTGGAAGAGGCGGGTTACGCGGAGACACGGCCCAATGTTGGGACGGTCCTTGTCGCGTCGGTAGGGGCGACGAAGGAGGCCGCCGCGACGTTTCGTCGCGCTTTCGCACGGCGGCCGGCGCCGATTTCGGGGAACTTTCTGCTCGACCTCATGCGCTCGAGCGACCAGTTTCGGCGTTACGGATTCGACGCCGGGATGGCGGATCCGGAGCTCTTTCCTTTACACGAGTTTCAACTGGTTCTCCAAGAACTTCTCGCGACGCGAACGCGCGACGCTCTGGGATATGGATTGACGGAGGGTCAACTCGCATTGCGCGAGCGCGTCGTCGATTACTTGGCGCGCTACCGCCGTATCACCGGAATCGGACCCGAGAACGTCCTTATAACGACCGGCTCGATGCAGGCGCTGAACCTCATTGCCGACGCCTTCGTCGAGCCCGGCGACGCGGTTGCCTTGGAGGAGCCGACCTTCCCCGGAGCCATCCTCATTTTCGCAAATGCGAGGGCCGAACTCATTCCGATTCGGATCGATCGGCACGGCATGGACGTCGCGGCTCTCGCCAAGGTACTCGGTACGAGCCGTGGCGCTCGCTGCAAACTCGTATACATTCAACCGACGCTGCAGAATCCGACGGGCGTCTCGATGTCGCAAGAGCGGCGCGAGATGCTGCGCGACACGTGCCTCCGCAACCGCTGCATCGTCGTCGAAGACGACGCCTACGGTGTGCTCGATGCGGCTCCAGAGAGCGCGGCGCTCTTCGCAGCTCGGGGAGACACGCCGGTGATTTACGTTGGCACGTTCTCGAAGTTGATCAGTCCGGGACTACGCATTGGATTCATCGTTTCCGACGTCGGGGTCATTCGCCAGTTGACGTTGTTGAAACAAGTCGCAGATCTGCACTCGAGCGGGATGAGTCAACTCCTCATCGAGGGGTGGCTCGCCATGGGCGACGTCGACTCGTACGTGCAGAAGTGCCGTACTGTATACGCGCGGCGGCTCGGCGAGGCGCTTCGGGACCCGTTCTTCGGGGACGTTGCGGAGGTGCCGCTCATGCCGCACGGGGGCTTCTACGTGTTCGGGCGCTTTACGGGAGATCGAAGCTCGAAGAGCATCCGCGATATCGCACAGGCGGCGGACGTTTCGTTTGCTCTCGGAGAGCATTTCACCGTGACGGCGGGTCTCCAGAGCAGTTTCAGGCTCAGTGTGAGCGCTCTTCTAGAGGGATCGACCCATATCGGTCTCTTGCGCCTGCGTCAAGCGCTGCGTAGGGCGCCGAAATCGATCGCTTCGGATTCGGCCTGGGTGCCAGAGACAACCGATGGGCTGCGCGGCACGAACCATGAACGGTCAAGTCGTTGCTGAGATCGTAGGATACGTCGGGAGCTCTCAAGCGCCCGAGGAAGACGTGATCCGGGCGATCGCGACCTGGGAGGAAGTCGAAGCACGCGGCGACATTCCCGTTCCGTCGCTGACGCCAGGTGAACTCGAGCAGCAAGTGTCGCAAGGCAACGAACCGGTGCTCGTGTATTTCGGGGAGCCGTGGATGGGCTCTAGCCAAACGTCTCACCGTGTGAAGGTGTCGGGCCCAGGGCGGTATGCATCCACGCACACGCGTGGCACGTATCGCCGGTGCCAAACACTCGTGGCGGTCATTTACAGATAAGCGGCGGAGCATTCATAATCGTAGGATGGACGCGGTTACTTTGCCTTCATCAATGCTTAGCGCAATCGGAGGGACTCCGCTCGTACGCCTCCGTAATCTCGAGGGGTGCGCCGGCATGGCGCTTTTTGCTAAGGCTGAACATCTTAATGCGGGCGGCAGCGTCAAGAGCCGGACAGCACTCGCGATGATCGACGACGCGCGCAACTCCGGTAAGCTGCGCGCAGGCGATACGATCCTCGAAGTCAGTAGCGGAAACGAAGGGGTTGCACTCGCTATGCTGGGTGCCGTCTACGGGCATCCCGTCATTATCGTCATGCCGAACGACGTTCCGTGGGAGCGGCGCGTGCTCATCGAGCGATACGGGGGCCGCGTTATCCTCGTTCCCGCTCAAGCGAATGTCGGGCATACGCTGCAGCAGTGCTTTTCGATCGCGGAAGAACTTGCCGCAAAACCACGTTGCTACTATGCCCGTCAGTTCGAGAATCCGTCGAACGTGCGCGTCCACGAAGAGACGACCGGGCCCGAGGTGATCCGGCAAGCCGGTGGTGAAATCGCGGCGTTCGTTGCCGGCGTGGGGACCGGCGGAACCCTCATCGGCGTGGGGCGCGCGCTCAAGCGCCGCTATCCGCGCGCGATGGTCGTCGCGGTAGAGCCCGCGACGGCTGCAGTGCTCAGCGGCGGTCCAGTCACGACGCACCGCCAGTTTGGAATCGGCGAGGGATTCATTCCGGCATTATACGATCGAACCGTCGTGGACGATGTCGTGACCGTGGCGGACGAGGACGCGTACAGAACGGCCGGCGCTTTGGCGACCGAAGAGGGGTTGATGGTAGGCCCAACCAGCGGGTCGAACGTTTTTGCCGCCATGGAGATCGGCCGCAGGCTAGGTTCCGAAGGGGCGATCGTCACCGTATTGCCGGACTCTGCCGAGCGCTACCTGTCGCTTGTAACAGATGGTGCGAACGTGACGGCATCGTAATATCGTAATAGAGAAGAAGAACAATCTGCTCGGTCCGCGAGGAACATAAACGCATGCCAGTCTTGCCGACCGCCGAAAATGCCGCCAACGTCATCATCGACAAACATGGAATAGAGCTTGGGAAGGAAAGAACGCGACTCGACTGGGGTGTACTGAGGCGCTGTTACGATCTCGGTAAGCCGTTCTGGATCAGTCGCGAAGGAATTGTTGCGTGGGTAATACTCGGCTTTACGCTGATCGTTACGGGATTGCAAAGCGGTACAATAAGCTGGCAGCTCGCGCTGCGACGCGAAATGGTAGACAATGCAATCGCGAAGCACGTCCCGGCTTTCTGGCATTATTTCATACTCACCACGGCGATGCAGGGCATTCTCGCGCTCCTGCTCACGATTCAGGGTCCCTTGGTCAATCTCTTGCAGCTTTGGTGGCGCAGGTCATTAACGAGACAGGTTCTGTCGGACTACTTGGGTCACCGCGCGTACTACCGCATCAATCAGGCCGCCAGCGTCGATAACCCCGACCAGCGTATCAGCGACGACGTCAAGCTCACCGTCACGCAGTTGTTCGGCATCTACATCTGGATCAGTCTGATCGTATCGCGCCTTGTCGTCTACTTACCATACACGTGGTACTATGCCGGTCCGCGCGCATTCTTCGTCCTGTCGATCGCGGGAGCGGCATCGTTGATATTTCCGAAACTTTTCGCGTACTTCGTCCCGTACGACAACGCACAGTATAAGGCGGAGGCGGATTTCCGGTTCGGACTCGTCCGGCTACGCGAAAACTCGGAATCCGTGGCTTTCTATCAAGGCGAGCATGCCGAGCACACCTCCTTGATGGGCCGCTTCGAGAAGATTTTCCGTATAAGCGCATTTTTGATCTTCAGAACCCTTTGGCTGCAGGGCACAAGCCAAGTCTATTACACGATCCTCGGGGTCCTACCGGTGCTCTTACTCTACCCCTCGTTCTTTGCGGGGCACTTGGACTACGGTACGTTGATGAACGTCACGCAGGTCGTGGGCGCCGAGTTAGACTTCTTGGCGGTAGGGTTGCTGTTCTTTAACGAGTGGCTCGGCGTGGCGGTCACGGTCAACCGCCTCTGGAATCTCATCGATAAAACGAAGCACGAACGGGCGGTTACTGCAGATACGAACGCGTTCCTAACGGAGACGGATGATCGGATTGCGGTACGGCACTTAAACTTTGGAACGCCCGACGGTACCCGCACGCTGGCCGAGAACGTAACGTTTGACGTAACGCCCGGTAAGAGTCTACTCGTGAGCGGTCCAAGCGGGAGCGGGAAGAGCGCATTACTCAGGGTCATCGCCGGGTTGTGGACGCCGACCTCCGGTGAGATTTTGCGACCGCCGCTGAGGGACCTGGCGTTTCTCCCGCAAAAGCCGTACATGCCACTCGGCGATCTGCGCGCGCAGCTCCTCTATCCACAGGTATGGCGCGAAGACCCTGACGATTCTGACGCGCAGCTCCTCGCGGTACTCCACGAAGTTGGGGCGGATTATCTCGTCGGACAATACGGTGGGCTTTCGGCAGGAGCCGACTGGGCGGAAGTATTGTCGCTGGGGGAGCAGCAGATGATCGCTTTTGCCCGGCTCATCCTTGCGCGCGTGCGCTTTGCGCTCTTAGACGAAGCGACGAGCGGCCTTCCCGAGGCGAGCGAGCAGCGACTCTACGACAAGCTCAAGGGGTTAGGGATAACGTTCATCAGCGTTGCGCACAGAGCCTCGCTCTACCCGTACCATGAAAAACAGTTGATATTCAAAGGGCGCGCCACGTGGGAAGTCGCGAACTCCTAAAAATGCACTCCGTGGCTCGCTTTGCGCAGGTCACCCGCGACTGCGTGGTTCTTTTCGCTCTGCGGGATGCGAAGGTATAATGACGGCATGAACGCGCCAACGTCTCACGCACGTTCTCCAAGCTGATCGCACCCGGCCTGCGGGTCGGATTCGTCGTCGCCGACACCTCGAGCGGATTGAGTCAACTGCTCGTCGAGGGATGGCTAGCGATGGGCGACGTCGGTGGGCGAACGACCGATCCACATTGGCCTGTTACGGCTACGTCAGGCCCTACGCAGAGAGCGAGGCGCTCGCGCCCATGCTGCCGAGGGACTACCAGTCCGGTAGGTCGTGGGCCCTCGGTGGCGAGCCACGACAAAAGTCGTGGTTATTTACGAGCTTGCTTAAAGCCGCCATAATGCATTGACTGCAGTGGCTTTTACTCTGCGCCGCTTGGTGCAAGTAACCGCTGGAGTTTTGGTTACGCCGGGTGATAAGGATGGGAGTAAGGCGTGTTCAGAGTTATCCACGGCTCGTTCCTTGTAGTAGCGTTCCTCGGCGTGTGTGTCTATCATCCTCGGTGGGCGATCGCGCAAGTGGCGCCTACCAATTCTGCGACCATCACCGGTAGCGTAAGAACGAACAGCGGGGTGCCTGTGGTTGGGGCAAAAGTCTCCATCAGCGGCCCAAGAAATGCGACGACGCAGACGGATGCGAATGGATTATTTTTCGTCGTCGGAGCCCCATTCGGGACGTATCAAATTTCCGTCACTGCCGCCGGTCTGGGCACTGCTTCGCAGCGGGTCGTCGTTCAGGATGATATCAACGTTGCCATCCAATTTTCGGCGGGGCCTAAAACCATTGCTCACGTTTCAACAACTGCGCAGTTTAACGTTACATCGGCATCGATCACGCATGTCGATCCCCTTGCGGATGCTCTCAATGGACAGACGAACTGGCGGCACATTCTTGAAGCCATTCCGGGCATTTCAATAACGGCGGGGAACGGCGAAACCGTTTTCGGTAACGTCCCCGGTAACCCGATATTCAACCTGCAGATATCAATCGATGGTGCTCTGCCCTACGAAACGGCAACATTGTTTGACGATATGCCCCTTATTGGGAACTCGGTAACAAGCAGCCCAGGGACCGGAACCAATCTCGGAGTGTATCCCCTCAACGGCTTCGGTGCAGCGGACGTCGTGCGCGGTCCCGGCGCGAACGCGCCGAGCATCGTCGACTCCATCGGCGGCAGTTTCGTGCTGCACCCTCCGGGGCTTGTTACCCAAGACCATGACGCTCTTTCCTTCACGCGAGACCCCTACGGCGGCATCGACTTTACCGGTCTGGAGGCGGCGCACTTTGGGAACCTCTCGGTGACGGCAACCTATGGATTTGAGAACAGCCCCGGGCCGTCGGGTCCGCCCACGCTCAACGCCAACTGGCAACCATATCTCGTCGACGGGATGAGATTTCTGGGAAGCGGTGTCAGGTACGTTGACCCTCGAGGGTATCAGGCGTTTGGCTACACCGGCTGGTCAACCCATTTGCTTACCTGTTGCTACAGCCAGCATTACGGATGGAGCCAGCACAGCGGCTCGCTTGCATTGAATTATGCGATCACCAGCAGAGTGGCCGCAGAGGTGTACTACTCTGGACAAGAGGAGGGCGTTCCCTTCTACCTACCCATTATTGCTACCAATTTCATGCCGCCGGCGGGTTACACCGGAAGCGTGCCAGCAGGCGAAATGAACCTCAGCCCCGGAAATTATGGTTACTCAAACGGAAACTCGAATCTGTTCTTTCAAACCGTGGCCTTATTTGAGGAGAAGGTCACGGCACAGATCGGCGACGGTGTACTGCGCGCCGCCCTCCTGCAAAACACCACCAGTAATGGCTACCAATCCGCCGGGTATCCGGGGCCGGCCGTAGGTCAGCTCTACGGCGGCGGCTTACTGTGCTCCAATACGAGCCCGAACTGTCGTACTGGTCACTATAGCCCGGTCGTCTTCAACGGAGGGACGTACAATCTTGTTTCTCCGAGCATAAAGGCGTCATCCAATTACAGTACGCACAATCGCGATCTTCTACTCAGCTACGCGATAGCGCCGTCAGATTACACCCAAGCGGGAATATCGTTTGTTCAATCATTCTATAACGAGCCCTTCGCTGGTGTGCTCCATTACGTGGTTAACCCGTCGTTCACTATCAACAGTAATTCACGCTCATTTTTGTCCGATACGCAAGAGACCAAGGAAATGCGAATCTTTTTCGGCGCAGAGCCTACGTCGAGAACGACGGTGGATCTCTCGTGGTATCTCGTGGGTTCAGATTATCATTTGCAGAACACGCACAAACCAGGCGTGTATACGGACTCCACGTACGCCTACAGTGCTCCGCGGCTTGGCTTCGAGTGGCAACCAAGTGCAAAAATTGCGGTTCGGGCGGCGCTGGGAGGTGGTTTTGCGCAGGCGCCATTGGGGGATCTCCTTGGCAGCCCGGACGGCATTCCGTTCTGCTCCCACGGAATCTGTACCCTTTCCGTAACGAATCCGAACCTGCAGCCGGAGAAGTCGTTTGCCTTCGACCTTGGAACGGACGTACGGCTTGGCGACGACACGATCGCTTCGTTCGATGTATATCGGGCGAACCTCTTCGGCCAGGTGAATCGCTTCACCAGCTTGGATGGTCTGTACACCGGGCTTCCACTGTACGTGAGCACCTATGGGAACCTTGCCCACTCGCGGTATGAAGGCGTTCTGCTCGACCTGCGTAACGCCGTGTCGCATGGGCTAACCTGGTCGTTCGCCGCTGGCTTGACGCGAGGCTACCTCGTAAGCGTCCCTGCCGGATTCTATAACGGCACGAAAGGCTTCCCGCCTCATCCATGCACAAACTGCGCGAACGAAGGTATTCTAACAAACATTAACTTTGATGCGGCCTTTTCGGGTGTGGTTCCGTACGCGCAAGGGCATGCCACCATCGGCTACCAATGGAAGCCTAGCGAGTTCGTGACCCTGCTGGGAACGTACTATGGCAATAATAATAGCTACCTTCGTCGCGCATTCACCGAATGGGATGCCGTTGCATCGTATCCGGTTACGAAATACGGAGCGCTCCTGTTGACGTTTACAAACCTTACCGGGGTATACGACCAGCCCGTTGGAATTATTGATGCGGGGTCAATTACCGGCGTTCCGGCGATACCCGGGGTGGAACCCTTTGCATATTTCAACGGTGTCTATGGCCCGCGCACGGTCACGTTGACTCTGCAAGTCCACCGGTGATCGAGCGGTAATAGCTGCGGGATTTAGCGCACTGCTGGCGCGTATGTGATCTGTGGTGCGCTCGGAGCCGTCATCGCGAACGGCTTGAGCCGCACGGCGGCCCGGCTTGTCTTGCACGAGCCACCTGCGGCTGCGTAGTTCTTTCGGCCGGCAGCAAGCAAAGGATATAATGCGTAGCATCAGCATGGTTATTGAAGTAAACGAGGCAGGCTTCGAGCAGGAGGTGCTACGGAGTCAAGAGCCCGTGCTCGTGAAATTCGGAGCTCCCTGGTGCGGTTGGTGTGAGAAACTTGCGCCGGTACTGGAGGAAGTCGCGCAAGATTTCGCCGGTAAGGTGAAGTTCGTGAGCCTCAATACCGATGAGAATCCCGGCATCAAGGCGCGTTATGACGTCGGTGGCATCCCGCATCTCATCCTGTTCAAGAACGGCGTCGTCGCCGATCAAATCGTCGGTTACACAGCAAAGGAGATCGTCGCCTCGATGCTGGGTCCGGGCGAGACGGGAAACCTTCCCGCCGAACTGACCCAGGCTGATTTCAGCGAGCAGGTGGAGCGGAATGCGAAACCGGCGCTCGTCATCTTTGGGAACCCGAAGCGGGGGGCGTATCGTGCGCTTATCCGTAACGTCGGCATCGCCGCGCGAAACTTTGCCGACTGGGGAAGCTTCTTCAAAGTCAGCACGGACGATGCGCCGGACCTTTGCAGCCGTTTCCATACCGGGACGAGCGTACTTCTCTTCAAAGATGGCAGCGTCATGGATCGCTTTGACGGTGAGGTCTCGGAAGAAACGATCGCTTCGATGTTGCGTTTCACCGATAGGATCGCGCCGCCCGATGAAGTAGCCGGACCAGAGTTTGAGCAGCGAGTGCTGCGGAGCAAGACTTCGGTACTCGTCGAGTTCTGGGCGCCGTGGATGGGCTCGTACAGCAGAGCGGCGCGCATCGTCCACGAGCGCTTTCCCGAGCGCGTGCAGTTCTTCAGACTCAATACCGAGACGTATCCGGACCTTGGAAAACGCTACGGCGAGGGGAACGAACGACCCTGGCTAGCGCTCTTCTCGGACGCCGGAGTCGTTGCTAAGATGCACGGATACGTTCGTGGCCCTTACCTGCCGGAGGACGAGATTGTTCGAACGCTGGCGGCGTGGGAGGCCGAGTCGCGCAGCGAGATTGCCGTCCCGTCACTGACGCCGAAGGACCTCCAGGAGCGGGTGTTACAAAGCCACGAGCCGCTCCTCGTCTATCTTGGGGCGCCGTGGATGACGTCGTACCGGCGGGTGGCCCATCTTATCGAAGAGAGTTTCGGCGACCGGTTGAAGTTGTCCAGAGTCGATACCGACAGGCACCCGGACATCCTCGAGCTTCACAAGGCTCCCGTGCTGCCGTGGATAATCCTCGTCAAAGATGGCGAGGTGGCCACTCAATTCCCCGGCTACTTTGGCCTGCCGCTTGTGGACCGAATTATCGCAGAGTTAGGCAAGTATCTCGCGGCGTGACAGCGCCAGCGTCTCACGCAGGGGCCTCGCGGCAGCTTACCCTCCCTAACGGGCTGAGGGCCGTGCTGCTGGCAATTGGAGGCGCGCCGCTCGCAACGGTTGCCGTGTTGTACCGCGTGGGATCGCGCAATGAGGCCGTCGGCCATACCGGGGCGGCGCACCTGCTCGAGCACATGCTCTTCAAAGGCACCGAGCGCAATAATCCCAGCCGCGGTTATGGGATCATGGAAGCAATGTGGGAGATCGGCGCCAACGTCAACGCGAACACCTGGCTGGACCGCACGCTGTATTTCGAAACGCTCCCCGTCGGTCACGTATCCTTTGCCCTGGAACTCGAGGCCGATCGCATGCTCGGAGCGCTCGTGTCACGCGACGCGAAGCAGTCCGAAATGACCGTCGTCCGCAACGAACTCGAACAACGGGCCTCTAACCCCCGCGTAAGCCTCGAGCAGGCCTTGAGCGCCATCGCGTACGTGGAACATCCGTACCATCACCCGACCATCGGGTGGCGGACTGACGTCGAGAATATGCCGATAGAATGCCTTCAGGCATTCTATCGCACCTTCTATCGTCCCGATAACGCCACAGTGTTCGTCCTCGGCGGCATCGACATCGAGGCGACCGCCGCAGACGTCGTGAAGCATTTTGGAAATCTCCGAGGTCCGCTCATCCCTACGCCCGACGTGTACACGAGCGAACCGCCGCAGCTTGGAGAGCGATCGATCACGATACGTTGGCCGGGAAATACGAAGATGGTCGCATGCGGATACCATATTCCCGGCACCCTGGGTCAACGTCACGTGCTCTCTTCCGAGCAACTTCGTGAGCGTGCCGCAAAACCAGAAGCACTGTCGGAGTCCTGTGCGCTCGAGGTGCTGGAGAACGTTCTTGCAGCAGGAGCCTCGAGTCGGCTCCGCCGCCGGCTCGTCGATTCCGGGCTCGCACATGACGTTTGGGCGAGAAATGGCATCAATCGCGACCCGGGATTATTCGTAATCGGCGCTGCCGCTCAAGTGGACGTATCGCTCGACGCAGTTTCGGAGGCGATCTGGGAAGAAGTCGGTTCGATTGCGAATAACGGTATCTCCGAAGGAGAGTTGCTGCAGGCCAAGGCCTCATTGGCCGCCGATAAAATCCACCACGATGAACGCATCGAGAATCTCGCCCTCGTGCTTGCCGAATGGGAGGCGCGCGGCGGGTGGGAGCTCGACAGCGCGTATCGAGAGGTGCTACAAGGGGTAACGCTGGAGGGCGTAAGCCGAGCTGCGAGAGCGTATCTCTACGAAGATAATCGCACCGTAGCCCGACTCGAGCCCGGCGCGCCAGCCCTCTTCTCGATCCCGTTCGCGGAGACCGTTGCCGGTGCAAGAGAAACGGTGAAGAGCGGCGTTGTTCGCCCGGCGATTCCGGCTGTGCCGCATGCACCACTGCCGAACTTTGCGACTGGAATCGTCGGGGAAACGCTCGCCGAGAACGTCGTGTGGAACTTCGTTCGCCGAGATGTAGCGCCTACGGTGCACCTCCGGGGATTGCTGCAGACCGGTCCGACGTTTTCCGGTGCGAACTCCGAACTCGCAACGGTGACGGCTCGCATGCTGGCTCGTGGAACGGAATTGCGAGACCGGGCCACGATCGACGCATTGTTGCGCGAGATCGGGGCGTCGCGGGCGTACAACGTCGATCGACCCGGCGGCGATCCCTTGGCGTTTCGTTTCCAGGCGACATCGCTGGCTGAGTCCCTGAATCGCGCGCTCGAGCTTCTTGCCGAGGAGTTATCCGCACCGAAACTCTCGCCGCAGGACTTCGAGCTCGTGCGCGCGGAGCTCGCGGGCGCAATTCGCTTGTCGCAGACGGACACGGCCGGGCGCGCGCGGCAGCGACTGCTCGAGATGCTGTATCCTCAGCAACATCCCAACTGCGAGCGCAATGTCGAGCAACGGCTCGAGGACCTCCAGTCGATGACGCTGGACGACGTGCGCGCGTATCACCTTCAGCTGGTATCGCGCGGCCGGCTCATCGTATCGATCGTCGGCGATTGCCAAGCGCTCGAAGTCGAGCGGCTCCTCAACGATGCGTTCGTCAGGCTGCCGCAACGGAAGAGTTGGCAGCCGGACGTGCAGCTTGGCGGGAACGTCGTCTCTTCAGCCGGGCGCTCGTTTGTCGAGCTCGGGCGCAAACCGAACGCGGATGTTTACATCGGACGAGCGACGGAGCTTACGCGCACGTCACCCGACTATCAGACGGCCGTTCTAGCGAACCAAATCCTCTGTGGGCACCCAATAGAGGGAAGACTCGGTCAGCGCCTGCGCGCTACCGAAGGCCTGACGTACGGGGCGCCGGGTCAGCTCTTCGGCGCAGCTTTGACCCCGGGGTTCTGGAATGCGCATATCTCGACAAACCCAGCAAACGTCAACGCGGTAATCGCGTCCGCGCTGGAGGTCCTGGAAGGATACGCGCGCGACGGGGCGACGCAGCGCGAAATCGTCGCCGCCAAGAACGCAACCGTCGGCAGCACCTTCGTTAGCCTTGGAGCCAATACCGGAATTGCTAGGATGATCGAAGCCATCGAGTATTATGGGCTTGGGAAAGATTACGTCGACGAGCTTCCCAGTGAGATCGAAGCGATTTCCGAGGGGGATGTCCACCGAGTTGGCGCAACTCTCTTTGTTCCTCGTGAACTCTCCATTGTTACCGCCGGCTCGAAGCCCGGCGGCTAAGGGATCATGAGGATCCAGTGCTGTCGACCTTTTTGTCACCATGGCGAACTCGGGACGGGAGCGGCACGCCAGCGCGCCGTAACTCTTTACGGGGCAGCACGTTTCGGCACACGACCCTACTCGTCGGTATCACCGGGGTCAGATTCGATTCCCGTTGGCGCTGAGGAAGAAGTCAATTTTTGGTATTTAAGGGCACCGCGGGGAATATTTGGGATTTAAGGCCGGAAAACCGAGTTTTTGTGATATAAGGCCAGCTGCTAGAGTTCTTGTGATATAAGCGCAGCCGAAGCCCCGCTCGATTGTCGCTGCGACCCTGCATGCAGGGTGCGGCGCGCCTATGAGGCGCGCTGGACTAAGGGTGCGCGGATGAGCCGCATGAACTCCGCCTTGGGCATCGGCCTGCCGTAGCGGAACCCTTGGAGTTTGTGACATCCGAGCGACGATAAGAACGCCTCCTGCGCCGCGGTCTCGACGCCTTCGGCCACGACGCGCACGCCGAGCTCGGCGGCCAGCGCGAGAATGCCCGAGCAGACGGAGCGGCTGTACGGATAGCGCTCGATGTCCGAAACGAACGAGCGATCGATCTTGATCTCGTCGATGGGATAAGCGTTGAGATAGCTGAGCGTGTTGTAGCCGGTTCCGAAATCGTCGATGGCGATCGTAACGCCTCGCTGGCGTAGCCACGTCAAGACAGCGAGTGCCTGTGCTTGGTCGGTGAGCACTGATTGCTCGGTGATCTCCATCGCTATTGCATCCGTCGGCGTATCATTCGCACGTAGCGCGTCTTCGAAAACATTCTTGAACGTCGGCGAGAGCAAAAAGTACGCAGAAATATTGACATTAACGCGCATCGCATCTCGCGTGCAGCGAACGATATCGGCAATGTCCTTGCACGCACGGTGCAGTACCCATGCGTCGATATCCTGCATCAGGCCCGCATCCTCAGCAGCCGGGAGAAACGCATTCGGCGGTACGATTCCCAGCGAAGGATGATTCCAGCGAATCAGCGCTTCGGCCCCACTGATCCGCTGCGTCTTTGCATCGACGATCGGCTGATACACGAGTTCGAACTGCTCGAGATCGATCGCGTCGCGCAATCCCGAGCGCAGACGGTGCCGCTCGGTGACGGCGCGTGTCATCTCCGGTCCATAGCGTTGCACGCCGCCCGCACCGCGCCCCTTGAGCCATGACATCGCGAGGCTCGCTTCGATGAGCAGAGCGTCGTCCTTGCCGTCATCGGGAAAGAGGCTGACGCCGAAGGTCGCGGTTACCTCGACCGGCTGCTCGCCGACGTTGATCGGAGCCCGTAGCAGCGCTCGAACGCGCGCGACCGCCTCTTCCATGTCGCTCGAGCCAAGACGCAGCAGGCCTGCAAACTCGTCACCGCCGATGCGCGCGAATGAATCGCCAATCCGTTCGATCGCAATCAGTCGCTCCGCAATGGCGCACAGCACGAGATCGCCGGCAGACTCTCCGACGACTTCGTTGATCGAGCGGAAACGATCGATACCGAAGACCACGACAGCGAAGGGTTCGCCATCGCTCGCACCCCGCGCTGCGTCGCGGATGCGCCCGATGAATGCGGCGCGATCAAGAAGGCCCGTGAGCCGGTCGTGCCCGAGAGCGTGCGCGAGCGTGCTCTGCGCGTTGAGGCGATCCGTGAAATCGAGAACCGCGCCGACGTTGCGTACGGCACGCCCCTGCGCATCGTAGAAGAACTGCCCGTCCGTTCGGAGGTGGCGAATCGTTCCATCGGTTCCGAGAGTGCGATACTCGATGTGATACGGCTCTCGCGTGTGCAGCGCGGTAGCCCGCTCCTGGATGACGCGAGCGCGATCGTCGGGATGGATGCGGGCCAAGAAGTCGTCGAGCGACATATGAACCACACCGTCGGGAATCCCCCAAAAGGCGCGCAGCGCCGGCGTGACGATGCTCAGGTCGTTCTCCATGTCCAGTGAGAACGTCGCGATCGGTTCAATCGATTCTGTAAGAGTCAGCGCACGCCTCGCCTCATCAGTTGCGCGTGCGTTGTCCGCTAGGAACGTCGCATTGAACGACGTTCCGGCGATGCCGGTGATCTCACCGCGCTCGTTGCGCAGCACGCGCACGTGGTGTTGATAAAGTGCCCCGTCGATATCACTCTCGAACTCGTGGCTTGCGTGCAGGAGCGAGGTGCGCAGGTCTCGCAGCAGTGCGAGGTCGTTGTCGGCGCCGAAGAAGTTGGCGACCGGCTTGCCGATGAGGTCGTCGCGGCGTGAGAGGACTCCCGACCCGCAGACTTCAGCCGCCCATGTCAGGCGAAGTGCCGAGTCGCAATCCCAGAGGAGCACATATTGCTCGTTCATCCTCTTAATTTGTCGTCGAAACCGGATGCCTTTAAACAAAGAACGTGAATGCCGTCGAGGAGAGGCAGGGACATTCTTAACACGTTCTTGACATTCATTGCTAGGCAGCGACGTGGGCTGCACTACGTGGCCGCGCCGGCCCAATTAGCGCCGCGTTACCGAGCGTGCGGCCTCTGCTAGCGCGGCACGGATTGCATCCGGAGTCGGCGGGCAGCCGCCGACTCGCACCGTCGCCCCGAGCTCAACGACTGCGCCGCCGCCGGCCTCCGCGGCCCCGGCCCACGGCCCTTCTCCTATCGCGCAATCGCCGACGGCAACGACAATATACGGCATCGGCGTCGCGTCCAGCGTCGCGCGAGCCGCGTCGCGCATCGTCTCCGTCACCGGGCCCGTCACCGTGATCACGTCGGCATGCCGCGGCGAAGCCACGATGTCCCAGCCCTCCCGCGTGATATCGTAGTAGGCATTGTTCAGTGCGGTCATCTCGTGTTCGCAACCGTTGCAACTGCCGCAAACTAGGTGTCGGATACCGAGGGACTTCTCAAACATCGTTGTTGCCTACCGATCCGCGCACGCGTAGCAAAGATTGAAGCTCTTGTTGACGAGCGGAAAGTCCGGCACGATGTTCCCTTCCATCGCGCGGGTCACGAGCGGCCAGTTTCGATACGACGCCGAGATGACGTGCAGACGCGCGATGGTTCCGTTGCGTTCCGTGCGTAATGCGACAACTTCCGCACCCCGCGGTCCCTCGACAACCGTTACGACCGAGCCCGCAGCTGGCGACAGCGGTAGCACGAGCGGCAAAGCAGCATCGCCTTGGACAGCGAGGGCTTCACGGATCATCCGAAACGACTCCAGAAGCTCGGCGCGTTTGACCTGACAGCGTGCGAGCGTGTCGCCAGTCGAGGCGCGTGCGACGCGCAGCGGCAGGCCGCGATATGCGCCGTACGGAGAAAAGGTGCGCACGTCGACGGTGCCGTGCGATGCGCGGTGCGCCGGGCCAACGGCGCCGAACGCGCGCGACGTGTCGTGCGAAACGATTCCCGCGCCGTGCCAGCGCGAAATCAGCGATGCATTGCCGAACAACTCGCGCAGATACCGGTCGATCCGCCGCTCGAGCGCCTCTAGCCCCGCGCGAACGGTGCGCCGCTCGGCGAGCGCCGACGCACTCACTCCGCCGGGGACGATCGCATCGAAGAGCAGCCGATGCCCGCTCGCGATCTGGTTCAAGCGCATCGCTTCCTCCTTCAACGCCATACCGTGCGCGAAGCCGACCGCCCAACCGGCGCCTGACGAGCTCGCGGCGAGATCGCCGAGGTGATTATAGATGCGCTCCAACTCTGCGATGACAAGACGAGCGAGGTCGATCGGCGCGCTGACCTCGACGCCCGACAGCGTTTCAAGGGCGCGCGCGTACGCGAGCGATCGGGCGGCGCTGCAACTCCCACAGATGCGGGCAACTCGCGATGCACAAGCGAGCGCCGAGCACCCCTCAAGTGCGCGCTCGATGCCGCGGTGGGCGTACCCCAATTGCGCATCGAGGTGCACTACCGTTTCCCCGCCGGAAGTAAATACGAACCGGCCAGGCTCGATGATACCTGCGTGAACCGGGCCGACAACGAAGTTCATCAAGCCCTCGCCATGAGCCACAATCGCCTCGGGTATGACGCCGCTTTGTGCCCGCAGCGGCCTAGGGTCGGCGAGACCGTCGAAGCAAACGCCGCGCTCTTGCGCCATCTCGCGTTCGTCCCACGAGAATGTCGGCCAAGCTCCCGAGACCGCCGATGCCGCGTGCGTTGCGTCGCAGCGGTGCGAGAGAGCGAGCGGCCCACTCGCCTCATGCAAAAACAGGTAATGTAACGACTCGGCGTCAGCATACGCTCCAAGCGGGACGCCCGATCCGGTTGCCTCCTTAAGGACGCGCTCCCTGAAGCACTCTTCCGTCGTCGTCTGAGCGCTTGGCATCAGCGCGTGCCTCCAATCGTTGCGGCAGCCGCCTGCAGGACGTACCCGGCTTCAGACCAGGGAAGTACCGCAAGCACGAGCGAGCAGGTCAGCGCAATTGCGGCGGTCGCCGCTGCGAGGCGCGCGTATGGCCGGTCGGAGCTTGAGGGCGTGAGCGCGGAGCTGCTCGGCGCCGCACCCGCCTCGATCTCGATCGCCGCTCGAGCAATCGCCGCGAATGCGAGCGCAAGTCCGAGAACACCGATTGCAAGCGGCGCCCATTTGTGCGCGGCAACGCCGGCAGAGACGACGAGCAGCTCGCTGAAGAACAGCCCGAACGGCGGCATTCCCGACAGCGCTCCAAGCGATCCCAGCAGGATCCGACCGGACGCCCCGTCATTCCATAGCCCGCGTAGCCGGCGCATCTCGGTCGATCCGCGTTCGCGCTGCACGATGCCCGCGCAAAAGAATGCCGACGACTTCGCGAACGCGTGCACCACGACGTGAAAGATAGCCGCGAACGAGCCGAGCGGACTGCCGAATCCGAGCGCGAGCGCGACGATCCCGGCATGTTCGACCGTCGAGTACGCGAGAAGCCGCTTGAGGTCGGTCTGCGTCAGCATGAACATACCGGCGACAACGATCGAGAGCGCGCCAAACCACACGAGCACATCTGAAGCGAACCTTCCCGACCCGAGAGCCCACGCCGCACCGAGCGTTCGCATTATCGCATAGAGTGCGCACGACACGAGCACGCCCGAAAGCAGACCGCTTATGGGCGCCGGCGCCTTCGAATGCGCGTCGGGTAGCCAGGCGTGCATTGGGACGAGCCCTGCTTTCGTTGCGAAACCGACGATCATCAGGGCCACGGCCAGGATTACCAGATGCTTCGCCGCCAGGATTTCCACACGGCGCGCCGCAGTCGTGAGCAGCGTTTCCAGCGTGCCGCGCTCTTTTTCTCCTGCCAGCGAATCGGTTGCGATCACCGCCCCGCTGGTCAGGATGAACAGCAGCAGTAACAGGGTCAACATGCGGCCAAGGTTCAGACCCGCCACCTGGCTCTTTGAAGCCAGGTTATGGTCCGTCTCGACAGATACTTCGCTGGGCTTTAGTGGAAAGCCGTGCCGCTCCAACAGCCGGTTACGCTCTTTGGTCCGAAGCC
>DAHXOK010000014.1:30694-35134 GCA_027364935.1 Vulcanimicrobiota bacterium
CCACGACAACGCGGCCGCCGGCGTGAGCCCGTCCGTGATCGAGACGTGCGCGAGTACGACGATACCGAGCAGTGCGAAAGCGATGCCCACGCTGCACAGGACGAGGTACTTCCACGCCGCTTCGAGCGCAGCCGGCTCGCCGCTATACCCGACGAGGAAAGCCGTCGCGAGCGTCGTCAGCGAGATACCGAGCCAAAGCAGGGCGAAGTTGTCGGCCAGAACGACGAGGAGCATCGCGCTCCAGAACGCACCCAGTAAGACGAAGTAGACCGGCTTGATCGACCATATCTCGGAGCCGCTCGTCCAATCGTCGGCGAGGATCGCCGCCGAAAAGAAGGTCGTCAGCAGGCCGAGGAGCGACACGAGCGCCACGAAGATGAGCGACAACCCGTCGAGGGAGCCGGCGACGCTGAAGGGGAGGAGGGCGGCGACGACCGCAAGTGCCAGCCGTGCGGCGCGTCGGATTGCACGCTGCGGCACAAGCCGCACCACGAGCGCGAATGCCAGCGGCGCCGCAACGCAAAGGGCGCCGATCATCCGCGCAGACTCCGCAATGCATCGACGTCGAGCACCGGGTTGTGTGCAAAGAACGCGCGAACGAGGGCGAGGCCTATGAAGGTCGCCACGAGCGCGTCAAACGTCGCGCCGAGCTCGACGGACTCCGGGAGCGTTGGAGCGAGAATCGCGCCGGCCAACGTCACGCCGGTGCCGAGCACCAAGAGGCCGACCACGTGCGAGAGCAGATTGCGGTGTACGATCAGGATGCCGATGCCGCATAGCACGACGTAGACCGTAACGCTCTGTAGCTCGGCGCTACCCAGCGTCGGCACGATCGCCTCGCGAGCTACAAGTGCAAAGGCGACGACCAGGAGCAGCCGCACCGGCGCCGCGAGTGACGGGCGCAAGTCGCCGGCTTTGGGGTTCGCGCGCACGAACGCGAGGATGCCGAGCGGCGCAACCACGATCTTGAGAAGAGCCGACATCCCAAAGAGCATGAGCGAAAGCGGCGAGCCCAGCGCGGCCGGGACAACAAAGACGCCGATCGTCACAGCCAAGACGGCATAGCCGACGAGCATCTGGGTCGTACGGGTGCTCAACAGCAGGATCGCGCCCGCAAGGAACAATATCGCGTCGACCATCAGAGCGTCGCCCCGAGAAGGCGCAGCATTATACTTGCGGCAGCCAAGACGAACGCGCTCGCGAGCAGTTGCGGAATCTCGAACAGGCGCATCTTCGCGAACAGCGTCTCGACCACGGCGATCGCCATCGCGAGCACCACGGCCCACGCAGCGACTGTCCACACGGTGCCGCCGGGAAGCAGCAGTCCGGCGAGGAGTAAGAAACTCAACTGCCTCACGTACGAGGCTGCCTGAACGAATGCGAGTTGCCAGCCGGAGAATTCGAGCGACAGCCCTTCATGGATCATCGTCAGTTCGTAGTGCGTTTCCTGATTGTCGATCGGGACGCGGGCCGTCTCAGCGAGGATCACGAGAAAGAATGCGCCGAGCGCGAGCAGCCCGGCGAGGCCGAACGGCAGGTGCAGGAGCGAAGAGAGCTGCGTCCCTCGCCCGAGCGTGGCGGCGCCGAGGAGCGCGAGCAGCAACGTCGGCTCGACAAGTGACGCCACCGTTTGCTCGCGGCTGGCCGCCATACCGGCGAACGTGCTGCGCGAGTCGAGCGCGGCGAGTCCCAGCGTGAAGCGCGAGAGCGCGAGCAGGAGGACGAGCGCGACGATCTCGCCGAGCGGTGGAATGCCGGGCACGGCAATCGGGAGCGCACCGGCAAACGTCAGGGCAACGCCGAGCGCGATTCCCGGCGCGGCGACCGCGATGGGACTGACGCCATCCGGTAGGATCGACTCCTTGCGGCAGAGCTTGGCCAGGTCGCGGTAGGGCTGCAGCGCAGACGATCCTGGTCGGCCTTGTAGGCGCGCGCGCAGCAGTTTCATCGCGCCTTGCAGCAGCGGCGCGAGCACGATAATGACGAGCAACTGCAACAACGAACGCGCGATCATCGGCGCGCCAATGCAACGACGAGCACGAGCGCAGCAACGGCGTACGCGAGATAAAGCCGTAGACTTCCGCTCTGCAACGCCCGCGAGCGCCGCGCGGCACGGAGCGCCAATGCACCGAGCCATCGCGCGCCTTCATCGATCACGTCATGGCTCTCGATGTGGTAGACGATTCGCGCGGGGAACCAGGGCGATGGGCCGCTTTCGACGAGCCGGCGGTGTTCGGGCTGCAGTATGAACGCGAAGATCATGCGCAGCGGCTTGGAGAACGCGGTCGCGGTGTATTGCGCAGCGGGGGTGACAGGCGAGCCGCACGTCCACGTCGGGACGCGGCGCAGACCGAGCCGAGCGGCGAGCACGAGACACGCCAGTGCGCCCGCCGCGGGCAAGGCAATGAGTGCGATCGGCAAGACGGGGAGCGACGCCAGCGGCGACGCCGTAACCCCGGCGATCATTGGCGCGCCGAGCGTCGCCGCTGCGACGCGAGCGAGCGAGACGACGGCAAGCGCCGGGACCAGGCCGAACACCACGCAGCACGCGGCGAGCACGGCCTGCGCAAACGTCGCACCGTCGAAGCGCTCTTGCTCCGTCTCGCTCGAGTGCGACTTCTCAGGGCGTCGCGAGCGGCCCAAGAACGCGACTCCGAAGACTTTCACGAAACACGCGGCCGCGAGCCCGCCCGTGAGCGCGAGGCCTGCCGTCGCGCCGAGCAGCACGAGGCGCGTGGTTGGATCCGAGAGCGCGAAGCCGCCGATGAGGCCTTGGAACGTTAGCCACTCCGATACGAAGCCATTGAGCGGCGGCAACGCGACGATCGCAGCGCAGCCGATGAGAAAGAACGGCGCCGTCCACTTCAGGCGACCCCAGAGCCCGCCGAGTCTCTCCAAGTCGACCGTCCCCTGCGTCTTCGCTACGATGCCGGCTCCCATGAACAGCAGTGACTTGAAGAGCCCGTGATTGATGGCGTGAAAGAGTGCGGCAATCAGCGCGAGCGCGGCGAGGGCCATGGCTCCCGACGAACGCGCGAGCAGCGCAACGCCGATGCCAATGGTGATGATGCCGACGTTCTCGACGGAGTGATAGGCGAGCAGGCGCTTGAGATCGTGATCGACGAGCGCGTAGAGTACGCCGCCGATCGCGCTGATCGTTCCGAGTACCACGAGCACGATGCCCCACGCGGCCGGCGCCGGCGCGGCGAGTTCGAACGCAATCACGCACAATCCGTAAAGAGCAACCTTCAGCATCGCTCCGGAAAGCAGCGCCGAGGCGCCGGGCGGCGCAACCGGATGCGCGCGGGGTAGCCAAAAGTGCAACGGTAGTAGGCCCGCCTTCGAGCCGAACCCGATTAGTGCGAGGAGGAAAACCGCCGTTCGGGTCCCGGCAGGGATCGACGCGGCGGACTTGGCGATGTCGGAAAACGTCGCCCCAGACGCATGGTTCGCGAGCAGCAGCAACGCGACTAAGATGCAGAGCGCTCCGCTCTGTGCGACGGCGAGATACACGAACGTCGCGCGGCGCACGCTCCTGCGCCCGTGATTTGCGGCAACCAGGAACGCAGATACCAGCGACATCATCTCCCACGCCAGCACGAAGGCAAAAACGCTACGCGCTACGAGCACGAGCAGCATTGTCGCGACAAAGCCCGCGATAAGTGCCGCGTCGACGGGGCGGTCGCAGCGCAAGCACCATGCCCCGACGGCGGCGCCGAGGATCGCAAGCAGTGCAAGAAAGGGCGCCGCGAGCGGCGTCACGCCCACGTCGAATGCGAGCGCCGGCAAGACGGCGGAGATGCTCGCAAGCGTAGCCGGCCCGTGCTCGATCGCGACGAACGCGAGGTATGCAGCGACCAGCGAAACGGCCCACGTCGCACCAACCCCGAACGAGCGCAACGTCATGCGCGTTTTGGGCCCCGCGCGTCCTCGCGAGCGATATCTTCGAGGACGGACCGCGTGCTGACGAGCTGATTGTCAAAGATCACGCGCGCGGAGTCGAGAAGCTGCCATATCGCAGCGTCACCGATTTCGTAGCGGATCGTCGTGCCTACGCGCCGCGCGCGCACGAGACTGCGGCTACGCAATATGGCCAGCTGCTGCGACAGCGTCGATTGCTCGACCCCGAGCCGCTCCCGCAACTTTCCCACGCTGACCGGCCCACCTCGGAGCTCGTCGAGAATCTGGATCCGAAGCGGATGGGCCAGCGCCTTGAAGAATTCCGCTTTATATGGATATCGCATTATTTGAATATTTGGATTCTTCATACGAGCGCTCGCTTTTGCCTGCCGATGCCCGCCACTTCTCACTCACGGGGGAATAGCGTGTGCCGAGCATGCGCCGTCGTTCCGGACGGTAGGGAGTTCCAATGCCTGGGCATGCTCGGCATGTGGGGAAATCGACGCTCGCCCGTTTTTTGCGAACGCTCGGGCCCGGGGC
>DAHXOK010000014.1:35144-35462 GCA_027364935.1 Vulcanimicrobiota bacterium
ACTCTATTGCCGGCGCGTCGACGGGATACTCGCTTCTGTGGCTCACGCTGCTCTGCACGCCGATGATGGCGGTCGTCCAGGGCATGCCCAGGTTTCATGGGGCTCGCCAAACAGTATTTGCGACGTAAGAATCTGGTGCAGTATTCTTGCGATATTAGCCCGGAAATGGCAATATTTGCGATGGAGCCGATAACGGCTGCTCAATCCCAAAAAATCCGAATAATTGGGATTTATGTGACTAACGGTTATTCCTTGGGATTTATCGAGATGCTGCCTACGGTCGCCGCAAGCTAAGTGCAATCGCGCCGTTGATAACCC
>DAHXOK010000150.1 GCA_027364935.1 Vulcanimicrobiota bacterium
GTTTTCATAGGTCGACGACGGCGTCGTCCCCGTCGATCCGAATGGGGAAGGTTGCAACGGGAAGTACCGCCGGAAGCGTGAGCGCCTCACCGCTGCGCACGTCGAACGTTGCGCCATGGCGCGGGCAGACGATACATGCACCGTCGAGCTCGCCCTGGTCGAGCGGCGCGCCGTCGTGCGTGCAGACGTCTTCGATCGCATAGAGCGTTCCGGCGACGTTACATAACAAGACGTCGAGCCCGTCCAACTCGGTGCGTTGCGTCGATCCGGCGGGGATTCGGGCGGCTCCCGGTATGCGATGCTCGCTCATGCGCTACTGCCCAACCTTATGACACGGCTGCGACGTGGTGATGTCCGCAATGCCGACAACGTGAAACTTGAAACCGGGGCCGATCGTGACGTTCTTGCCGTTGCGGACCGTATTGACGACGGTGCGGAACAAGCCCGGTATCGGCAAATAGCCGGTCGCTTTTTCGGTGAGCGTTTCCGCGGGCGCCCAAAGCGAGCTATCTCGCGGGTCAGCCATCACCTGAACGTGCATTCCGCGGTACACGAGTTCGCGGGGTTCGAGAATCAGGGAGC
>DAHXOK010000151.1 GCA_027364935.1 Vulcanimicrobiota bacterium
GAATGAGCGCCCCACAAACGTTGCGCCCAGCTGGATAGCGAGCGCGCAGGTGTCGATGGCGGGCAGGTCGTTGATGACGCCGGTCTTCAGCTTGGAGCCGATGTCCGCCGTCGCCGAGAACTGGCCCTTGGTCAGGCCGTAAACGCCGTTGTTCTCGACGATGTAGGTCATGTTGACGCCGCGCCGGATCGAATGCGCGAACTGGCCGAAGCCGATCGAGGCGGAATCGCCGTCGCCGGAAACGCCGAGATAGATCAGGTCGCGGTTGGCGAGATTGGCGCCGGTCAAAACCGACGGCATCCGGCCGTGCACCGAGTTGAAGCCGTGCGAATTGCCGAGGAAGTAGTCGGGGGTCTTCGAGGAGCAGCCGATGCCGGAAATCTTGGCGACGCGGTGCGGCTCGATCGACAGCTCGTAACAGGCCTCGATGATCGACGCCGTGATCGAGTCATGGCCGCAGCCGGCGCACAGCGTCGAAATCTTGCACTCATAATCCCGGTGGGTGTAGCCGAGACGATTCTTGGGCAAACCCGGGTGATGGAATTTCGGCTTGGCGATATAGGTCATGACTTTACCT
>DAHXOK010000152.1 GCA_027364935.1 Vulcanimicrobiota bacterium
TCATCTGCACGAGCCCGTCGTCGGTTCCGACCCAGATCTCGCCGGTGCCCAGTTGCGACCCATCGATGTAGAGCAGCGTGTCGGAATACTCCGCGCCCGACACGTCCTTCGCGAGCGGTCCGCCGGTCGGGTGTTGGTGCGCCTTGATATTGCGCGTGAGATCGGGGCTGATCGCGCGCCACTGCATACCGCCGTCGCTCGTTACCCACACGACGTTGGACGCGAAGTAGAGTTTGTGCTGATCGATCGGATCGAACGCCAGGGGCTGCGTACGCACGACGCGATAGCCCTTGCCGCGCAAGGGTTCGGGCGCGACTTCCTGCACTTGCCCGGTCTTTTGCGTGAACCGTTCGACCTTGCCGCCGTAGAAGATGCCGGGGTGGAGCGGGTCGGGCACGTCGTAGCCGTACTCTTCCGCGCCGGCCGTATGCCAGTCGCGTTCGGTGATTTCGCCCCAGTTGCCGCGGCTCTTCACGCATGCCGAGCCGCTCTCTTGTTGGCCGCCGCAGACCCAATACGGGAAACGATTATCCGCGTTGACGTGGTACATC
>DAHXOK010000153.1 GCA_027364935.1 Vulcanimicrobiota bacterium
GTCCTGGCTTAGCGGTAGCGTGCAGATGAAAACCGGAATGTCCGTGGGCGGACAACAGTCAGGCGGACTCTTCGGCGCACTCAAGCGCGCGATGGGCGGCGGGACGATGTTCATGACGGAGTACGAAGCCATCGGCGCGCCGGGTTTCGTGGCTTTCGCGTCCAAGGTTCCAGGTTCTATCGCGCCGTTTGAAGTGGGTGAGGGACGAAGTTACATGGTGCACCGCCATGGGTTTCTCTGCGGGACCCTTGGCGTGCAACTCACCGTGGGTTTTCAGCGCTCCCTCGGCGCGGGAATCTTCGGCGGCGACGGCTTCATCCTCCAGCGGGTCTCGGGACAGGGAACAGCTTTTCTCGAACTCTCGGGCGAAGTGATTCCGTATGACATTCCCCCGGGAGAAGTCCTGCGGGTGCACCCGGGTCATGTCGGAATGTTTCAAGAAGGCGTTCCCTTCGAGATCACCACGGTGCCCGGGATCGCCAACAAGCTTTTCGGTGGCGACGGGCTGTTTCTCGCAGCCCTGCGAGGTCCTGGAAGGGTATGGTT
>DAHXOK010000154.1 GCA_027364935.1 Vulcanimicrobiota bacterium
GTCTGCACCTCGACCGACAGCACGGCTGGCAGGTCGCGGACGATCGGCTCCCAGGTGTCGCCGGAGTCGGCGGAGGCGTACACCTGGCCGCCGGTGGTGCCGAAGTAGATGCCGCAGGAGTCGAGCGTATCGACCGCCATGGCGTCGCGCAGCACGTTTACGTAGCAGTTCGCCTGCGGCAGGCCTTTGGTCAGCGCCTCCCATTCATTGCCGCCGCTGCGGCTGCGATAGACGCGCAGCTTGCCCTCCAGCGGATAGTGTTCGCCATCGCTCTTGATGGGCACAACGTAAATCGTCTCCGGCTCATGCGCGTGCACGTCGATGACGAAGCCGAAGTCTGTCGGCAGATTGCCGCTCACTTCCCTCCAGTTATCGCCGGCATCGTCGCTGCGCATCACGTCCCAGTGCTTCTGCATGAAGAGCACGCCCGGACGCTTGGGCTGCATGGCAACATGGTGCACGCAATGGCCGATCTCAGCATCCTGGTCGGGTAAGAACTGAGAGCGCAGGCCACGATTGATCGG
>DAHXOK010000155.1 GCA_027364935.1 Vulcanimicrobiota bacterium
CCGAAGCGCGTCTACGTCGGCTCCGGCGAGCTGAAAGTTTCCACGAACGGCGGCAAAACGTTCAAGAGCATCGACGCGGGCGGCGACAATCACGATCTCTGGATCGATCCGGCGCAGAGCGGCCGCCTTCTGCTTGGCAGCGACATGGGATTCGATCTCTCGGTCGACGGCGCGAAGACCTGGAGCTACATCAACACGATGCCGTTCGCGCAAATCTATCGGGTGGGTTACGACCGTGCGCTGCCGTATCACGTGATGGGCGGGATGCAGGATCACGAGGTGTGGTGGGGGCCGAGCAGTCTGTGGAATCAAGCCGGCGTAAGCGGCGGCGACTGGCGGAATATCTCGGATTGGGGCGACGGGCAGTACGCCATGGCCGACCCGCGCGATGCGAACGTTATTTACGAAGATACGCATTTCGGCGATTTGGTGCGGCGCAATCTTGCAACTGGCAGTTCGCGGTACATCTCGCCCCAACCGGCGATCACCTTCGGTACCGTGGTGGGCAGTTTCCGTTACCG
>DAHXOK010000156.1:0-274 GCA_027364935.1 Vulcanimicrobiota bacterium
GTCGCGAACGACCTGCGATTCGACGGCTCGGTGGTCGCACCGTCCTTTCGTATCGCAGAGATGACCGTCAGCGGAAGATAGTCGAGCGAAAACCTAGGGGGGAATGATGCCGCAAGTATCGATCAGTTTTACGCTCATCATGCGCGTCGAGATGCCGAACGAGAACGGCTCGTTCGGATTGCTCGCCAACGCGATCGGCGATGCCGGCGGTTTGATATCCGCGGTCGATATGCGCTCGGTCACGCGCACGCGCGTCGTCCGCGACGTGACGGTC
>DAHXOK010000156.1:284-518 GCA_027364935.1 Vulcanimicrobiota bacterium
CCGACGGAATAGCGGCGCAGGTTCGGCGCGCGGTTGAAGGCCTCGAGGGTTTTCGTATCATCTCGATCTCCGACTCGACTTTTCTCGCCCATCTCGGCGGTAAGATACGCATTGAGCCGAAGATTCCGGTCAAGACACGTCAGGATCTTTCGATCGTCTATACCCCGGGCGTGGCGCGCGTTTCGATGGCCATCGCGGCCGATCCGGACAAGGCGTTCGCATTAACGATCAAGC
>DAHXOK010000157.1 GCA_027364935.1 Vulcanimicrobiota bacterium
GCCCAGAGCGAGGCCGCGCTCGCGCATGAACTCCAAGACGTAGCGATCGCCGACCGGTGCTCGCAAGAGTCCGATGCCGTGGTTGGAGAGCGCACGCTCGAAACCGATGTTGCTCATGACCGTGCCGACGATCGCGTCGCCGGCGAGTTCGCCGCGGTCGTGCAGATCGCGCGCGATCGCAAACATCACGTGATCGCCCGAGAGAATCGTTCCGGTTTCGTCGACGAACAACGCCCGGTCGGCATTGGTTTCGCCGGC
The DNA here is from genome assembly GCA_027364935.1 of Vulcanimicrobiota bacterium. Classification (GTDB taxonomy): domain Bacteria; phylum Vulcanimicrobiota; class Vulcanimicrobiia; order Vulcanimicrobiales; family Vulcanimicrobiaceae; genus Tyrphobacter. Next base: position 259 of record DAHXOK010000157.1, read on the forward strand.
GGCGAGCAATTCGCGAACCTTTGCCGCAAGCGGTTCCAGATGCGTAGCGCCGCTCTTGACGTTGATACGCGAGCCGTAGTTCTCGCAGTGCAGCTCCGTTACCGTCGCTCCGAGCTTACGCAGGGCGTATGGAGCGATTGCATATGCCGCACCGTACGCGGCGTCGACGACCACGTGCAATCCGTGTAGATCGACACCGGTTCCGTAGAGTTCCGCGTAATAGTGCTTGGCAAGATTCTGAGCCACGCTTGCG
>DAHXOK010000158.1 GCA_027364935.1 Vulcanimicrobiota bacterium
GCGACATGCCGTGCTCGCCGCGCGTGATGACGACGTACCGGCACTCCAAGCGTTCGATCAAGCGAGAACCGGCAGCTTCTAACGAGGCATCGTCGACGATGGCAATGCCGGTGGCGCCCGCGGCTTCGTGCACGTTGGGCGCGACGCACGTCACGCCGCGGAAGAGATCGAGATTCTGCGGCTTCGGATCGGCAAACACCAGCGGTGCCGCACGGGCGGCTTCGACGACGTCGCGCGAGAGCAGCCCCTTGGCGTAGTCGCTCAAGATCACAACGTCGCTTTCGCCGGCCCGGGCGCGCACGAACTCGACGATTCCGGCGCGATCCGCATCGCTCAGCGCGGCGCTGCGTTCCCAATCGGCGCGCACCACCTGCTGATGCTGCGCGACGATGCGCGTCTTGCGCGTGGTCGGCCGATCGTTGACGGTAAAAATCCCGGAGTCGTCAACGCCTTCGTCCCGCAGCAACCGCCGCACGTCGTCGGCAAACGCATCGCCGCCCACCGTTCC
>DAHXOK010000159.1 GCA_027364935.1 Vulcanimicrobiota bacterium
GCTTTCGCATAGACCTCTGGTACGACGTCATCCATGGCCTGGCTCACGATGCTCTGCGCGCCGTAGGTCTGCTCGAACACCTTGCGCGGTACCTTGCCTTGGCGGAATCCGGGCAGGCGAACATTTTTTGCAAGCTTACGAAATGCGCGCTCTTGGGCGGCCTCGAGTTCCTCCGAGGTGATCGGAATCTCCAGCTCGACCTGAGTTGCGGCGAGGCGCGTAAGGGTTGACGAGGTCACGGGTATCTCCCATTTCCGGTGGCCCGCAGGGCTCATCGAAACAACGAGAGGGGCGCCAGAGCGCGTTTGCGCCTGCGCCCCTGCTCGAGAAAAAATTGGAGCGGAAGACGAGATTCGAACTCGCGACCCTCGCCTTGGCAAGGCGATGCTCTACCACTGAGCTACTTCCGCATGACGCCACATAGTGTACCAGCCGCTGGCAAGCGATTGGTGGGCAAGCAGAGACTCGAACTCTGACGGGTTGCCCCACTGGAACCTAAATCC
>DAHXOK010000015.1:0-293 GCA_027364935.1 Vulcanimicrobiota bacterium
CGTCTACGACGCGCAAGGCGACATCGTCACGAACGCGCACGTCGTCACGCCACCGCAAGGCGGCCACATCACGCGGCTGACCGTGGTCTTTGCCAATGGCGACAAAGTGCCGGCGCAGGTCGTTGCCACGAACATCGATGCGGACATCGCGATCTTGCGCGTCGACCATTACGCGAAGCTGCCGCCGCCGCTCGAGCTTGGAAACTCGGACCGGCTCGAGCAGGGGCAGTGGGCGATCGCCATCGGCGAGCCGCTCGAGCTGCAACAGACGGTGACGGTCGGCGTCGTCTCGG
>DAHXOK010000015.1:303-14881 GCA_027364935.1 Vulcanimicrobiota bacterium
GCCTTCAACCGTGACGAGCAGATTCCGACGGAGAGCGGCAACACGGCGATCAGCTTCAAAGGCTTGCTCCAAACCTCGGCTCAGATCAATCCGGGTAACTCTGGCGGCCCGCTCATCGACATCAACGGACGGGTGATCGGCATCAACCAGTCCACGGTCCGCTCGGCGTATGCGCAAGGCATCGGCTTCGCAATCCCTTCGAACACCGTGCGTCGCGTCGTCGCGCAGCTCGAGGTGCACCCGGGCGTCCATCAGGGTACGGGCCAGGGCTTTGTCGGCGTCGTGCTGGAGAATCTCAACGCCGGTCTTCGCAACCAGATCGGCTACAACGGCTCGAGCGGCGTCGCAATCGTGCAGGTCGTCGGCGGATCGCCGGCAGACCAAGCGGGCTTGCAGCCCGGCGACGTCGTCATTTCCGCCGACGGGAGAGACTTCACCTCGAACAGCGCGCTCAGCCAGTACATTGCCTCGAAGAGACCGGGGCAGGACCTGCGGCTCGATCTCTGGTCGCAGGGCGACCGCAAACTCGTCGTCGTAAAGTTGGGCGAACGCCCAGCGGCTCAGCCTATCCAGCAGCCCTAGAAAGAGGGTTCGAAAAGGCAACTCCTGCAACCCGCGCCGTAGCGCGCGGGTTGTTTGATGTACGCGGTCATCCTGGTATGATGACCGAGCATCGCAGTCGTCCGTAAGCGGCAAGGCGTATCCCATAGCGCGCGCGTAACCTCCGCGCAAGCGCGTCGGGAGTAGCTGGTCCAGGGCGAGTGCACACAAAATTTCTCACGAAAGAGGCACCGAAACTACATGGCTAAAGTGGTCGGCATCGACCTCGGCACGACGAACTCCGTCGTTGCCGTAATGGAGAGCACGCAGCCCGTCGTCATCCCGAACTCCGAGGGATCGCGCACCACGCCGTCCGTCGTCGCCTTCACCAAGACCGGTGAACGGCTCGTCGGGCAGCTCGCGAAGCGCCAAGGAATCACGAATCCAGATCGCACGATCTCTTCGATCAAGCGGCATATGGGCGACGGCAGTTATCACGTCAAGATCGACGGCAAGGATTACACGCCGCAAGAGATCTCCGCGATGATCCTCCAAAAGCTCGTCAACGATGCGAGCAACTATCTCGGCGAACGCGTAACAAAGGCCGTTATCACCGTTCCCGCATATTTCAACGACGCGCAACGCCAAGCGACCAAGGATGCCGGCAAGATCGCCGGTCTCGACGTGCTGCGCATTATCAACGAGCCGACGGCGGCGGCGCTTGCGTACGGCCTCGACAAGAAGGCCAACGAGACGATCCTCGTCTGGGATCTCGGCGGAGGAACGTTCGACGTCTCGATCCTCGAAGTCGGGGACGGCGTTTTCGAAGTCAAGGCGACGAACGGCGACACGCACCTGGGTGGTGACGACTACGATCAGCGCGTCGTCGACTGGCTCGCGACGAGCTTCCGCAAAGATCAAGGCATCGACCTCGCCAAGGACCGGCAAGCGATGCAGCGGCTGACAGAGGCAGCCGAAAAGGCGAAGATCGAGCTCTCCTCGGTCGTGCAGACGTCGATCAACTTGCCGTTCATCACGGCGGATCAAGAAGGGCCGAAGCATCTCGACTACGTCCTCACGCGGGCGAAGTTCGAAGAGCTGACGAGCGATCTCACCGACCGCTGCATCGCGCCTTTCAAGAACGCGATCGCCGATGCGAAGCTCGACGTGTCCAAACTCGACGAGATCATCATGGTCGGCGGCGCGACGCGCATGCCGGTAATTCAGCAGCTCGTGCGCAAGCTGACCGGCAAAGAGCCGAACCTAACCGTCAACCCGGACGAAGTCGTCGCGGTCGGCGCGGCGATCCAAGCCGGCGTACTCTCGGGTGAAGTGCGCGACATCGTGCTGCTCGACGTCACGCCGCTGTCGCTCGGCCTCGAGACGATGGGCGGAGTGATGACGAAGCTCATCGACCGTAACACGACGATCCCGACGAAGAAGTCGCAGACCTTCACGACGGCCGAAGACGGGCAAACGTCGGTCGATATTCACGTTCTGCAAGGCGAGCGTCCGATGGCGGGCGACAACAAGACCCTCGGGCGCTTCCGCCTCGAAGGGATGCCCGCGGCTCCCCGCGGTGTTCCGCAAATCGAGGTCACCTTCGACATCGACGCCAACGGCATCGTACACGTGAACGCCAAAGATCTCGGCACCGGCAAGGAGCAGCAGATCACGATCACCGCGTCGACAAATCTCACGAAAGATGAAGTCGATCGCATGGTCAAGGACGCCGAGGTACAGGCCTCGACCGATCAGCGCAAGCGCGAAGAGGCCGAGACGCGCAACCAAGCCTCGAGCCTCGTCTACTCGACCGAGAAGTCGTTGAAGGACGTCGGCGACCGACTCGACGCGTCGACCCGCGGCGACGTGGAGACGGCACTCGCGGAGCTCAAGCGGGTGACCGACAACGGCACCGTCGACGAGATCAAACCCGCTATCGAACGGCTGCAGCAGGCGAGTTACAAGATGGCGGAGTTGCTCTACAAAGCGTCGCCGAGCGGCGACGGCGCTGCCCCGACCGGTGAGGGTGCGCCGACGAACGGCGCGTCGTCGGGCGCGGGAGAGCAAGAAGACGTCATCGACGCCGAGTTCAAAGAGTCGAAGTAAACTCGCTCGCACGCACGATGCTCGAGGAACAACGGCTCGACCCGGCAGGCGTCGAGGAGGAGGCAGTGACGGGAGCCCAGCCCAGGCCGCAGGCTCCCAGCGAGCCCGACGCGCTCGCGCAGCTACGGGAGCAGCTTGCCGCTGCAACGGCTCGCGCCGACGAGAACTACAACCGCTTCCTTCTCGCCGCTGCGGACTTCGATAACTTCAAGAAACGCACCGAGCGCGATCTGCGCAAGATGCTCACCGACGGGCGCCGTACGCTCTTGGAGCGTTTTCTCCCCGTGCTCGACAATCTCGAGCGAGCGCTCGAGTCGGAATCGCAAGGCGACGCACTGCGCGACGGCATCGAGCAGACCGTTCGCGGATTTCGCTCCGTGCTGGGAGCCGAAGGCGTTCGGCCGATCGAGGTGCAGGGCAAGGCGTTCGATCCGCACGTCGCAGAGGCGATCGGCACGGCGGCTGCGACCGACGGCGTTGCCGACGATACGGTCGTCGCCGTATCGGAAAAAGGATACACGATCGACGACGAGCTCCTTCGCCCCGCAAAGGTCATCGTCGCGAAGCGCTCCGAGTAAGCGAGCCGCTCGCGGATGAACTACAAAGATTACTACGCGATCATCGGCGTTCCGAAGACGGCATCTGAGAAAGAGATCAAGTCGGCGTACCGCAAGCTCGCGCGAAAGTGGCATCCCGACACCAACCCCGACAAACCAAAAGAAGCCGAAGAGCGATTCAAAGAAATCTCCGAGGCGTACGAAGTGCTCGGCGACGCGCAGAAGCGGCGCAAGTACGACATGCTCGGCGCGGATTGGCAGCAGGCGGCGCAACAAGCCGAGCAACAGCAACGGTATCGCACGCAGTTTGACGCCGAGAGTTTCGACTTCGGAAACCTCGGCGGAGGGAGCGGCTTCTCGGATTTCTTCGATCTCTTCTTCTCCGGCGTTGGGCGACGAACCAGCGCCCCGAGCGGTATCGCGCGACGGGGCCAAGACATCGAAAGCACGCTCGAGCTGTCGCTGCGCGACGCCTATAGCGGCGGAAAGAAGTCCGTCTCGCTGCAGCTCGAGGACGTTTGCCCGCGTTGTCGCGGCACCGGTACCGAGCACGGCAAGCTCTGCACGGCGTGCCACGGTACCGGTCATGCGGTGGTCGCGAAGAAGTTCGACGTAACGATTCCTCGCGGCATCACCGACGCTCAACGCATTCGGCTCGCGGGCCAAGGCGGCAGCGGGTCGCCGAACGGCGATCTCTTTCTCGTCGTCAAGATCCGCGAGGATCCGACGTATCAACGCAAAGGCAACGACCTGTACGTCGACCTGCCCGTCAGCCTCTACGATTTGGTCCTGGGCAGTGAGGTGCAGGTGCCGACGATGACCGGCTCGGTGTCGATGAAGATCCCCGAGGGAACGCAGAACAACCGCCTATTGCGATTGGCGGGAAAGGGCATGCCCGACGTCAAGGGCAAGGGAGCCGGCGATCAATACGTTCGGCTGATCGGGCAGCTTCCACAGCAGCTCTCCGAAAAGGAGCGCGAGCTTTTCGGCCAGCTTGCCGCCCTACACAACACAAAACGAGAGACGGAGGCATCCTCATGACGATCAAAGAGATCGCTTTCACGGCCTATCCGGCGAAGGACGTCGCTCGCGTTCGCGACTTCTACCGCGACGTTCTCGGGCTGACGTTCAGCGGAGAGTTCGCCGAAGGCGGCGTGCTCAAGTACGACGAGGTACAACTCGGCGGCGGCTACTTCGCAGTACTAACGGAGGAATGGGCCGGGCGCCCTGCAGGCAGCGCCGGCAGCGTCGTCTTCGAAGTTGACGATATCGAGAGCGCGCGCAACGATCTGCTCGCTCGCGGTCTGTCCGTCGAAGAGATTTACGACACGCCGGTATGCCGGCTCACGTCGTTTTCCGATCCCGAAGGCAACAAAGTCTCCCTGCACCAGCGTACCGCTCCGTGATAATTTTCTCAACGTGAGTCTCGGCTCGTCGCGGAGTCTGCGCCATGATGAGCGGGCATGGGATGATGTGGGGGAACATGTACAGCCCCGACAGGCCCACCGTTCGACGACGCATCGACTGGAAGCGCATAGGCGCCCTGTTCACGCCGTATTGGCGGCCGCAGACGCTGGTGCTCGCGTGCATCGTCACCGCATCGCTGCTCGGGCTCGTCCCCGGTTTCCTGACGGCGCACATCATCGACGTTGCAATCCCGCGACGCAGCTTCTCCATGCTGCTCGTCGATCTCGCAGTCATCGTCGCGTCCGCTCTTGTCGCCGCAGCGATCGGCGTCGTGCAGGGGTATTTGAACTCGGTCGTCGGCGAAGGCATCATGCGCGACATCCGCACGAGCCTCGTCTCCCACCTTCACCGGATGCCGATCGCCTTCTTCACGGGAACCAAGACCGGCGAGATCATGAATCGCGTTTCGAACGACGTGGACAACATCGACAACGTCGTCACCGGAACGCTCACGTCCATCGCAACCAACGTCGTGGTCATCGGCACGACGCTCATCGCGATGTTCGTTTGGAACTGGCGGCTCGCGCTGCTTTCCACCGTGGTAGTTCCCTTGATGATTCTCCCCCTGGGCCCGGTGGGAAGGCACATGTACCAAGTGCGCCGCCGCACGCGCGAGCAGCGCGACGAGATCGAATCGATCACGCAAGAGACCCTTTCGATCTCAGGCATCACGCTCATCAAGTCGTTTGCCCGCGAAGAGCACGAGAGCAAGCGCTTCTACGGCGTGGGCACGAAGTTGATGAATCTCGAGGTTCGCCTCGCGATGGTCGGCCGCTGGTTTCTCGCGTCGGTGACGGCGATGGTCATCATCGGCCCCGTGATCGTTTGGCTCGGCGGAGGATGGCTGGCGATCCAGCACACGCTGCAGATCGGCGTCATCGTGGCGTTCGTCTCCTTCATCCAGACGCGGCTCTACGGGCCGGCCGCAGCGCTCGCGGGAATCCAGGTGCAGATCGTCAGCGCGTTTGCCGTTTTCGAGCGCATCTTCGAGTACCTCGACATGCCAACTGAAGCGTACGACGCTCCGAGCGCGGTTACGCTACCCGAGATCCGGGGCGACGTCGCGTTCGAGGACGTGGGTTTTGGGTACACGCAGGAGCGGCGCATTCTCGATCGCGTCTCCTTCGCGGTACGCAGCGGCCAAGTGGCGGCCTTCGTCGGGCCGACCGGAGCCGGAAAGACGACGATCACGCAGCTCGTACCGCGCTTTTACGATCCGCAAGAAGGTCGCGTTCTCGTCGACGGCCACGACGTTCGCACGGTCACGCTCGATTCGCTTCGGCGTCACATCGGGATCGTGACGCAGGAGACCTATCTCTTTCACGACACGATCGAGAGCAATCTTCGGTACGGCAAGCCCGACGCCACGGCCGACGAGATCGCGGCGGCGGCGACCGCGGCAAACATCCACGACTTCATCGTGAGCCTGCCGGACGGGTACCACACCGTCGTCGGCGAGCGCGGCCACAAACTCTCTGGCGGCGAACGCCAACGGCTCGCCATCGCGCGAGTGCTCCTCAACGACCCGCGTATTCTGATCCTCGACGAGGCGACGAGCGCGCTCGATTCGCATAGCGAAGCCGCAATCCAGACGGCGCTCGAGCGCGTCATGCGCGGGCGCACGACGCTTGCGATCGCGCATCGGCTTTCGACGATTCTCTCGGCCGACGTCATCTTCGTGATCGAGCGCGGCCGTATCGTCGAGCAAGGGACGCACGCCGCGCTCCTCGCTCGCGACGGTTCCTACGCGCGGTTGTACCGCAAGCAGTTTCGGGAGGAACGAGCGTCTGAAACGATGGCCGCCCCGTAAGGGCGGCCATCGGCGCTTCGAAGATTCTACCGTCTCAGCGACCGGCGGCGATGCCCGCCTGAACCTCAGTAATAGCCTGGTTGACCAGCGCCATCGCCTTGACGCGATGACCGGACTTATCCGTGAGCGCCATACCGAGCTGGTTGTTGGCGGCGCGAAGATCGCTTAGCGCGTTGATCATGTGCGTCTGCACGGCAAACGCCACGCCGCTGCCGAAGCCGACGGCGAGTGCGAATGCGACGGCGACGAGGCTGAGGCGGTGTCTGGAACGTTGCATGAATGAACCTCCAAGAGTACGAGCGGAAAGCGTTCATGCGTTGGCCGGCTGCGTACCCATTCCTTCGCCCGTTGTATACTCAGCCCACCTGGCCGAGCTCGACTCGCAGCTCCGGTTCGGTTGCCTTTCGCACGTCGTCCACGCTCACGCCGGGAGCCGTCTCGCACAGCACCAGACCGTCGGGCGTAACGTCGATCACCGCGAGATCCGTGATGATGCGATTGACGACCCCGCGCCCCGTGAGCGGTAGCGAGCACTCGCGCACGATCTTACGATCGCCTCCCTTGGCGACGTGCTCCATCATGACGATGACCCGCTTCGCACCGTGCACGAGATCCATCGCGCCGCCCATGCCCTTGACCATCTTGCCGGGGATCATCCAATTCGCGAGGTCGCCGGTCTGCGAGACTTGCATCGCGCCCAGCACGGCAACGTCGATGTGCCCTCCGCGAATCATTCCGAACGAGAGCGCGGAATCGAAGAACGACGCCCCCGGAAGAACGGTTACCGTCTCCTTACCGGCGTTGATGAGATCGGGATCCTCGTCGCCTTCGTACGGGTACGGTCCGAGGCCGAGAATGCCGTTCTCGCTCTGCAGCACGACCGTGACGCCTTCGGGCACGTAGTTCGGTACGAGCGTCGGAAGGCCGATGCCGAGGTTCACGTACTGTCCATCGTACAGTTCGCGCGCCACGCGCTCGGCGAGCTCGGTTCGCGTCAACGCCACGTTCAGCTCTCCCCTCTCGCGCGCGTGGTGACGCGCTCGATGCGCTTCCCCGCCGCACCGACGGGAACGACCCGCTGCACGAAGATGCCCGGTAGGTGCACGTTCTCGGGGGCGATGGTACCCGGCTCGACCAGCTCCTCGACTTCGGCGATCGTGATGCGACCCGCCATCGCGCAGAGCGGATTGAAGTTTCTCGTCGCCTTTGCGAACACGAGGTTGCCGTGCCGGTCGCCGATCGTGGCTCGCACGAGCGCGTAATCGCAAACGATTCCGTACTCGAGCACGTACTCGCGATCGCCGAAACGACGCGTCTCTTTGGGCGGCGACGCGACGGCGACGCTTCCGTCGGCGGCATAGCGCCACGGCAGACCGCCGTCGGCGACGGGCGTTCCGACGCCGGCGGGCGTGTAGAACGCGGGGATTCCGCACCCGCCTGCCCGCAGACGCTCGGCGAGCGTCCCCTGCGGCACGAGTTCCACTTCCAGCTCGCCGCTGAGATACTGGCGCTCGAACTCGCGGTTCTCTCCGACGTACGAGCCGGTCGTTCTGCGAATGCGCTTGCGATCGAGCAATGCGCCCAGACCCCAACCGTCGACGCCGCAGTTGTTGCTCACGGTCACGAGATCGGTCGCGCCGTGTTGGAGGAGCGCCGCGATGAGATCGTGCGGGATTCCATTCAGCCCGAAACCGCCGACCGCCAGCGTCGCCCCGTCCGATATGTCGGCGATGGCTTGCGCGCAGGTCGCGATGACCTTGTCCATAGGAGAGTGGAGTATGCGCCCCGAGGACGGAGAGCCTCCCTTTGGGGTCCCACACCGCAACGTTGGTGTGGGGGCGCGAAGCGGCGCGTAGCGCCGGCGGCCGCGCAAGGTGCGGCCGCGCTCAAATGGGAAGCGGCACGACATGGCCACTACCGTACCGGAGCGGGCACAAACGGAAGAAACCGAGGAACTCATCCTTGCGGTCGTGCGACAACTCGTCGTGGAGCGCGTCGCGCCGCGAGCCGCCGAGATCGACGAGCGTGGCGAGTTCCCGATGGATCTCAAGCAGCTCTTCGCGCAAAACGACCTGCTCGGTATTCCGATTCCGGCGGAGTACGGCGGCCTCGGCGGGACGTTCCTCACCTACGTCAAGGTGGTCGAAGAGATCGCAAAGGCCTGTGCCTCGAGCTCGCTCATCGTCGCGGTGCAAGAGCTCGGCATGCTGCCGATTCTCATCGGCGGCGACGAAGCGCAGAAAAAGCAGTATCTGCCGAGGCTCGCTTCCGGCGAATGGATCGCCGCCTACGCCCTGACGGAAAGCACGAGCGGCTCCGATGCCGCGGGCTCGATGCGCACGCGCGCGGAACGGCGCGGCGACACGTACGTGCTCAACGGAACGAAGATTTGGATCACGCATGGCGGGCTCGCCGACGTCGTCTGCGTCTTCGCGGTGACCGATCCGTCGATGGGACCCAAGGGCATCAGAGCGTTCATCGTCGAGAAGACGTTCGACGGTTTCAACGTCGGCAAGAAGGAGCGCAAGATGGGCATCCGTGGCTCACCGACAGTCGAGCTCCACTTCAACGATTGCGTCGTTCCGGCGGCAAACCGGCTCGGCGCCGAGGGTGAGGGCTTCAAGATCGCGATGCGCGTGCTCGACAAATCGCGCCCCGGCATCGCGGCGCAGGCGCTGGGAATCGCTGCCGGAGCGCTCGAGTACGCGACCAACTACGCCAGGGAGCGCATCGCCTTCGGCAAGCCGATCGGCCAGCATCAAGGCGTGGGATTCATGCTCGCGGACATGAAGACCGAGGTCGAGGCGGCACGCCTCCTCCTCTACGAGGCAGCGCGCAGGTGCGACGAGGGCGCCTCGGACGTGACCCTTTGGGCAGCGATGGCCAAGCTCAAGTGCGGCGACGTCGCCATGTCCGTGACCACTGATGCCGTGCAAGTCCTCGGCGGGTTCGGCTACTCCGCCGAGTACCCCGTGGAGCGCATGATGCGCGACGCGAAAATCACGCAGATCTACGAAGGAACGCAGCAGATACAGCGCCTCGTGATCTCGCGCTCCTTGGTAGGGAAGGGTCCGCGCTAGGGGCCAGGAGGCGCTGGACCGGAGGCGAACCTTCCCTCGGGCATTTACGTTACACGAACGTAGCATTTTCCAACGTGCGCGGACTCTCGCGCCACCGGAAAAAATGTCGCACCGAAAGGAGGTGTGTAGATTGAACAAAGCATTTGCTGTACTGCTGGCGTCGGCATTCCTGACGACCGGCATCGCGATGGCGAAGGCGACGCCGAAGCCGACGACGCATCACACGACGACGCATCACGCGACCCCGAAGCCCAAGGCCACCATGCATGCATCGATGATGCACTCGTCACATACGGCCACGCCGAAGCCGAAGCCGAAACCGAAAGCGACCCACAAGCCCTAAACGTAGGGCTCGTTTTCATTCCATACGCCGGCGCGGCCCACGAGGCTGCGCCGGATTCTTTTCCAGCCTCTTCCCAGTCGGGCAGAGTGCGAGCAACGGGCAGCGATCGCACAGCGGGCGCGGCGCCTTACAGATCGCACGGCCGTGCAGAATGAGCCAGTGCGTTGCGAGCCCCCACTTCTTGCGTGGAACGACGGCGGTGAGGTCGCGCTCGACGTCGAGCGGCGTCTTGCCGGTCGTCAATCCAAGACGGTGCGCAACGCGAAAAACGTGCGTGTCGACGGCGAGCGCCGGCTCGTCGAACGCGTTCGCGAGCACCACGCTCGCGGTTTTGCGCCCGACGCCGGCGAGCGACTCCAGCGCCTCGCGCTGCGCCGGTACTCTTCCCCCGAAGCGCTGCGCGATCTCTCGCGACGCTGCAACGATGTTTCTCGCTTTGGCGTGATAGAATCCGCACGACTTGATGATACGCTCGACGTCCTTCGGAGCCGCCTGCGCGAGCTTCTCCGGCGTCGGATATTTCTTGAAGAGGGTAGGGGTCGTCATGTTGACGCGGACGTCCGTGCACTGCGCGGAGAGGATCACGGCGATCAGGAGCTCGTAGGGATTGCGGTGCCCGAGCGCCGTCTGCGCGCGCGGATACGTGCGCTCGAGTATCATCAACTGCTCGAGCGCGACGTTGCGGGAGATCTTGCGCTTTGGAAACGGAATCGAGGACACGCTACGGCGCTATGGCAGGCAGACGCTCCCGTCCTGCAGCACGACCAGCCCCTCGGCGTGGAGCGCGCTGACGAGCTCCCGCAGTTCGGCGATGCGCCGGTTCGCGAGTGCGTCCCGGAGGTCGCGATGGAGATCGAGCAGCGAGATGCGCGCGCCTGGCGGCAGGTCGCGCAGGCGGTCGACGATGCGCCCTCGCGCGTAGCGCGACGTGAGCGCGAACGGAACGGCCTTGCGGCGCGGGCTGCGGGCGCGCCTCGTTCGCTCCAACGCCGCAACGTCGAGGGGCGCCGCAGAACAGATCGTCCGCACGGGACAGCTCGCGCATTTCGGTGCGCGCGCCGTGCAGATCGCAGCGCCCAAGTCCATGAGCGCAGAGTTCCAGTCGTACGAGCCTGCGCGCGGTACGAGCGCGAGCGCGAGCGCGGAGAGCTCGGCGCTCGTCGCCGTGCTCGGCTCGGCGCCCCAGAAGACGCGGCGCAGGACGCGCTTCAGGTTGACGTCGAGGGGAGCGTCCTCGAGATCGTAGCCGAAAGCACGAATCGCGGCAGCCGTGTACGCACCGATACCCGGTAGAGCCCGTAACGCGGAGGTCGCCTGCGGCACTCTCGCACCGTGCTCTGCCACGACGGCCTCGGCGACCTTGTGGAGCCGTATCGCTCGAGCGTTATAGCCCAGACCGCGCCAAGCGCGAAGAACCTCGCCCGGGCTCGCCGCGGCAAGAGCCCGCACCGTCGGAAAGCGCTCGATGAAGGCGGTGAACTTCGTGACGACGCGGTCGACCTGCGTCTGCTGCAGCATGAACTCACTGACGAGCGTGCGGTAGGGGCTTCGCCTGCGGCGCCACGGCAGGTCGGCGCGCCCGTGCTTCCCATGCCAGCGCAGGAGTACTCGGCGAAAGAGGAGCCCCTGCTTGGTTAGCCCACTTGGTGTCGCTGGCCGGCCCAAAGATTAGAGACTCCTTAACGGGCAGGGACGCACACGGCTACGCCCGCAAGACGCCCAGCAACCGGGGCGTTACTGGCGTCAACTTTCGGAGGAAAGCGCAGTGTCTAGAACTCTTCTTCGCATTTTTATTGCTTTGGCAACGAGCTTCACGCTCGTCGCGGGCGCGCCTGCAACCGCGTCGGCGAGTCCGGCGATCCTCGCGCAGGCCAGCGCATCGATGATCGGAACCGTAGACGACACGAGCGGAGCGCCCGTCGCGGGTGCCGCAATCATGCTGCGGGGCCCGACTTCGTACTCCACGACGACGGACAGCGACGGGCGATTCTCGATCCAAAACGTCTCGCCCGGCGTCTACACCATCTCGATTCATAAGCCGGGATTCAACGACGTCGTTCAGTCGATCGCGATCGTTCCCGGTCAAGCCCAGACCGTCGCGGTGAACCTGCAGCCAATAAGCTTCTCGACGCTGCGCACCATTGCGAGAATTAGCACGAACGGCCGCGGCAGCATCAACACGACCGCGGCTTCGGTCAACGTCATCACGCCGCAAACCTTCGTCGATCAGGCAGCGCCGCAGGTGACGCGCGTGCTCAGTCAGATCCCCGGATTGCAGATCTCGTTTCCCTCCAACTCCGCCAACGCCGCCGCACCGGGCGCGATCACGATTCCGAACATCCGCGACGCCACCTCGTACGAGACGGCGTCGCTCATCGACGGACATCCGATTTCGGTCGGGCAGTACGGCGACAACGTCACGACGTTCTTGAACACGTTCCTGTTCAGCAGCGTCGAAGTCGTCAAGGGTCCCGGAGCCGACGCTCCGGAAGTCAATAACGCCATCGGCGGTACGGTAAACTTCCACACCAAAGATCCGACCCTGACGCCAACGCCGACCTTCCTCGCGGGCCTCGACAACCGCGGCGGCACGTTCACGAACTTTGGCATCTCCGACACGCTCGGCGGCCGGCTCGGCTTCGTCGTCGACGTCGCCACCGACAATAACCCGTCGGCGCTCAACGGAACGCAAGTGTATTACGATCCGAGCGGCGGCGCGTATCAAAACACCACGCTCTATGGGAATACTGGCTACACGCAAGTCCCGCACACCCTGAGCTACCTTCCGACCCAGTATCACCTCATTGCCTGTTGCTATACGCTGCAAGGCTATCTCAACCAGACTGCCGAGCTCATCAAGCTTCGCTATCGCCTCTCGCCGTCGACGGTCGCGACGGTGAGCTATCTCGGCAACCAAACGATCAGCGATCAAAACGGAAACACGTCCGACTACGTCAACGGTACGTTCATCCCTGGCGGCGGCTACACGGGCTCGCTCCCGCCGGGACCGATCCAAGTAGCGAACATCTACCCGGGCACGTTCAACGGGGAGAACAACAACGAACCGATCTTCCAGGCGGAGATCTCGACGACGCTCGGAAACGACTCGTTCATCGCCCGCTACTACCACGCGTCGATCGAACGCTACCAGTTTCAAGGCGGGCCGAGCCCGTTCGCGTGCGACTACAACACCGTAACGCTGTATGGCACGTCGTCCCCCGGGTTCGGGACGAGCTGCAATACCGCGACGTTTAACACGCAGACGTTCAACGGAACGGGCGCCAGCGTCGGCTATCAGGACTTCTACCAAGAGCCTGAGATCGACAAGCTCTCCGGTGAATCGTTCGAATGGCAGCATCCGTTTGCCGAAAACGACCTCCTTACGTTCTCGGCCGAGCAGACCGCGGCGCAGAGCATCGACTACTCGATCTTCTACGGTCCCTTCTACTCGTACGGGCTTCCGCCGGGAACGAGCCAGCTCTTGACGACGTACCTGCTTCGCGCGCACGTCTACATCACGCCGAAGCTCGACGTCACGCTCGCCAACTACTTCAACACCTACAGCAGCACGTTCGCGACCCAGTGCCCTCCGTACGATCCCGGCTGCTTCTTCAAGTCAACCGTCGAGCAAGGCACGGGCCTGACCTTCACGACCGTGCATAACTCGCACTACGATCCGCGCGTCGGCCTCGTCTTCCGGCCGAATCCGAACACATCGATCCGTCTCGCGGCCGGCAGTTCGATCGCACCGCCTTTCATGGGGCTGCTGAGTACGATCACGTCGCCGCCTTCGTACAACGGCTCGGTAGCAATCGAATCGCAGAGCAACGGGAACCTGAAGCCGGAGACCGGCTTCGGGTACGACCTCGGGGCGGATTACCGCTTCTCGGACGGCCTCACGACGCTCTCGGCCGATGCGTACATGACGAACCTCTTCAACCGGTTCTTCGGCCAGACCATCGCCACGGGGCTCGTCTGCGGCACGGCGAACCCGTGCAGCGGCGGCGCTCCGAACGGTACGCCGATTCTCAACTCGACCAACACGAACATCAGCAACGCGCGGTTCGAAGGCGTCGAGCTGACGCTCAAGCGAGAGCCGCGAATCGGCTTCGGCTTCAACATCTCGGGCGCGATCATGCGCGGGTACTACTACAACCTGCCGCCGGGCTTCTATTGCAGCATTCCGACGACCGCTTGCATCACCCACCCCGCGCAGTGGGACCAGAATCTCAACATCATCTCCGGACAGAACACGAACGGCATCACGGACGGGTTCTATAACATCAGCTACAACGGCAACATGCGCATCCCGTACTCGCAAGGCAACGCGGAGTTCTCGTATAGCTTCCCGAACCGCGCGTACGCCTCGTTCGGCGAGACCTACTACGGCAACAACAACTCGCTCAACCGGCGAGCGTTCACCATCGCCTATGCGACGGTGCGCTACCCGATCACGAAGATGTTGGCTCTCGAAGTCTCAGGGGACAACATCTTCAACACGTACCCGGGCATACTGCCGACGCTCGGCAACGGCGTGCCGATCCCACTCGCAAACGGCTGGACCGGCGCGACCACCGGCAACGTGCTCGGACCGGCAACGTGGCGTCTCGTTCTCACGACGATGCTGCCGGAGTCGCAGCAACCCTAGCCCGAGCTACGCGCGCATCAGCGA
>DAHXOK010000015.1:14891-34277 GCA_027364935.1 Vulcanimicrobiota bacterium
GCGAGGCTATTGCCTCGCCGATGCGCGCGATGCCCTCGGCAATCTCCGCGCGCGTCACCGCCGTGAGCGCGAGGCGAAACTGATGGTCGCCGCCGGAGCCGGCATAGAATGCCTCCCCAAAGAGAAACGACGCTCCTCGGCGCTCTGAGGCGTCGAGAAGCGCTCGCGCCCGTATCTCGCGCGGCGTCGTCGCCCAGAGATAGAATCCGCCGCGCGGCGCCGCCACGCGCACGCTGCGAGGCCAGGCCTTGCGGATCGCCGCGTCGGCGAGGGTGCGTCGCAGCAGAAGCTCTTCGCGCAGCTCCCCGACGTGTGCGTCGTAGCCGCGCTGAAGGTAGTCGAGCACGGCCGCCTGCACGTAGAGGCTCGTTGCCATGTCGTAGGCTTGTTTGCGCAGTAAGAGCCGCTCGAGGATAACGGCCGGCGCAACGAGCCAGCCAACGCGAAGGCTCGGCGCGATCGTCTTCGAGAACGTCGAGAGATAGACGACGTGCTCGGGGGCCAAGCCGACGAGGGGCACGTGTTGCGATGCGAGCGGCCCGTAGGGATCGTCTTCGACGATCGGCACGCCGGCGCGCTTCGCAACCGTCGCGAGCCGCTCGCGACGATCGGCGTTCATCGTGGCGTTCGTCGGATTGTGCAGCGACGGCATCGTGTAGATGAAGCGCGGGCGGCGCGTGCGCAGCACGGCCTCCACGTGATCGACGCGCATGCCTTCGTCGTCGACCGGAACCGGAATGGCCCGCAGCCCGCAGATTTGGAAGATCTGCAGCGCGCCGGGATACGACGGGCTCTCGACGATGATCTCGTCTCCCGGCTCGGCAAGACTCTGGGCGACGATCATGATCCCTTGCGTGGAGCCGGTGAGCATGATGACGTTACGCGCTTGCACGGCTTTGGCGCCGCGCGCGATCATGCGATCGGCGATCGCCTCGCGCAGCGGCGCGTAGCCCTCCGAGTCGCCGTACGAGAGCACGAACCGAGGGTCGCGTGCGACGCGCTCGAACGACGTCGCGAGCTCGCCGAGCGGCGACGGTTCGTCCGGAGCGACGCCCTGATCGAACGAGATTCGCCCGGGCTCCTGCTTTGCGGCGAGCTCGCCGAGAATGTTCGGGAACTCTCCGACGCGCCACGGCGGTAGCGTGACCCACCAGGGGACGCCGGCAGTGCGTTCCGGACGCCCGCCGTGCTGGGCGACCCGCGATCCCGAGCCTACGCGCTGGACGATCAGGCCTTCCGCGGCGAGCTCCCGATAGGCGTGGACGACGGTACTGCGATTCACCTGAAGCCGTTGCGCCATCAGGCGCTCCGGCGGCAGGCGCGCCGATTCCGGCAGCGTGCCCGCCAATATCGCCGCACGGAGGTGCTCGTAGATTTGGCGATAGAGCGGCACGATCGAGTTTCGGTCGAGCGCGGGAAGACCGGCCCATCCAATCTTCAACATGGACCGGTCCCATGTTCGCGGCGCGCGCACGTCGAAGCCTGTATGCGTCAAGAAAGGAGCCAGACTTGGCTGAACATCAGGCCGACGCGATCGTCATCGGAGCAGGCCCCGGTGGTTACCATGCCGCGATTCGTCTCGGACAACTCGGCAAGAAGGTGATCTGCGTCGATCGTGATGAGGTCGGCGGCGTGTGTTTGAATTGGGGCTGCAGCGCGACGAAGGCGCTCTTACACGTGGGCGAGATCGCGCGCCAGATTCGCCAAGCCGGCGAGCTCGGCTTGACGGCCGGAGAGCTTCACGTCGAGCGCGAGCGCGTTGCGAAGTTCAAGACCGACGTCGTGAACGCGAACGTCGGCGGCGTCAAGACGCTCTTCAAAGGCAACAACGTGCAGTTTCTCTACGGCGAGGCGTCCTTCAAGAGTCCGACGCAGATCGTGCTCAAGAAGAGAGAAGGCGGAGAAGACACGATCGTCGCGCAGAATATCGTGATCGCTACCGGCTCGGCGCCCATCGACGTGAAATCGTGGCCGCGCGACGGCAAGACGATTCTCAACTCCGACGACGCCGTCAAGCTGGAATCCGTTCCGAAGGAGTTGCTCGTCATCGGCGCAGGCGTCATCGGCTTAGAGTTCGCAACCGTCTACACGCGCTTGGGCGCAAAGGTGCTCGCGATCGAGGCGCTGCCGCAGATCCTCACCGGAACCGACGTCGAGATTGCCAAAACCCTCGGCCGCATCTTGAAGAAACAAGGCATCGAGATCATGCTCTCGACGACCGTCGGCAAGATCGAAAAGAGCGCGAAGGGCGTCAACGCGACCTTCAAGGGCGAGGGCACGAACGGGAAAGACGAGACGCGCACCTTCGACGCGGTGCTCGTTGCGGTTGGGCGCCGGCCAGTGACGGACGCGCTGAATCTGAAAGCCGCGGGACTCTCTACCGACGAAAAAGGCTTCATCGCCGTCGACCAGCAGATGCGAACGAGCGTCGTGCACATCTTCGCCATCGGCGACGTGACCGGAGCGCCGCTTCTCGCCCATCGCGCGATGGCGCAGGGTGTCGTGGCCGCCGAAGTCATCTCGGGGATACGTTCGGCCGCATTCGATCCGGTCGCCGTGCCGAACTGCGTGTACACCGACCCCGAGGTCGCAACCGTCGGGCTCTCCGAAGAGGAAGCCAAGGCGAAAGGCCACGAGGTTCGGATCGGCAAGTTCCCTCTCGCCGCCAGCGGACGCGCCCGCACGATGAACGCGACCGACGGGCTCATCAAGCTCGTCGGCGATGCCAAGACCGACATGCTGCTCGGCATGCACATCGTCGCACCGCAAGCGGAGTCGCTCATCGGTGAAGGCGTGATTGCGCTCGAGATGGGCGCGACGCTAGAAGACATCGGGCTTTGCGTACACCCGCATCCGACGCTCACGGAAGGCATCATGGAAGCGGCAGAGGCCGCGCACGGAAAGGCGATTCATATTCTCAATCCCAAGCCGCGGACGCCCACGGCGGTATAGACGTGTCGGAGGCGCGGTTGCTCGATCTCGGGCTGCGCCCCTACCGCGAGGTGTGGGAGCTTCAGCACGCTGTACACGAGCGCGTCGCGCTGGGCGAAGATCCCGAGACGTGGATCGCCGTCGAGCATCCGCCGGTCATCACGCTGGGCAGAAACGCTCGCACAACGAACGTCCTCGCGCCGCGCGACGCCCTCGCGGCCCGAGGAATCGACGTCGTCGAGATCGAGCGCGGCGGCGACGTCACCTATCACGGGCCGGGACAGCTCGTCGTCTATCCGATTCGCCGCCTCGAACGATTTCGTGAAGTCGTTCCGCTCGTGCGCAGCTTGGAAGAGGCCGTCATCGGCGCCTGCGCATCGTTCGGCATCGCAGCCGCTCGCTGGAGCGAGCACGCAGGCGTCTGGGTCGGGCGCAACCAGATCTGCGCGATCGGCCTTGCAGTACGACAGATGACTTCGCTGCACGGCATCGCGTTCAACGTCTCGACGGAGCTCGACTACGACCGCCTCATCAATCCATGCGGGCTCACCGACCGCGGGCTGACCTCACTCTCGAAAGAGACACATCGCATCGTCCATCTCAGCGAAGCCAAGGCTGCGCTCTTCAACGCGTTTGAAAGAGTTTTCGATTTGCAGTTCGCACAGGCGAGCATGAGCGGAGCTAGGACGGCGGAGCGACGACGAGGCGAGAAGTTTTTGGCGAGGAGGCCAAGAAGCGAGCGTCCCCGAGACGCGTCGGAGCGCATCGGAGCCCGGGCGCATGGCGATTGAAATAGACCTGACGGTTCGCAAGCCGGAGTGGCTGCGCGTCTCTCTGCCGGCAGGAGACGCGTACGAGCGCGTCAAGCGCGGGATGCGCACCCTCGCGCTCCATACGGTATGTCAGGAAGCTGCGTGCCCGAACCTCGCCGAATGCTGGGGCGTCGGCACGGCGACGATCATGATTCTCGGCGACGTTTGCACGCGCGGCTGCCGTTTCTGCAACGTCAAGACCGGAACGCAGCACGGCGCCGTCGATTGGCTCGAGCCGGCGCGCGTCGCGCGAGCGGTGCGGGAGCTCGGCTGGAAGTACCTCGTGCTGACGGCGGTCGATCGCGACGATCTCGCCGACGGCGGGGCGCTGATCTTCGCCAATACCGTGCGCGCCATTCACGAGCGCGCTCCCGAGGCTCGCGTCGAAATATTGAGCGGAGACTTTCGCGGGGACCTGCGCGCGCTCGACGTCGTCATGGATGCCGCGCCCGACGTCTTCGCCCACAACGTCGAGACCGTGCGCCGTCTCACCCCGGTGGTACGCGACCGGCGCGCCGGGTACGATCAGTCCCTGCGCGTGCTCGATCACGCAAAGCGGCGTGCCCCCGAGCGCTTCACGAAGACCTCGATCATGCTCGGCCTCGGCGAGCGTGAGGACGAGCTCGAGCGCGTCATGGACGATGCGCGAAACGCCGGCGTCGATATCTTCACCATGGGCCAGTATCTGCGTCCGACGAAGAAGCATCTGCCCGTCGCCGAATATGTGACGCCGCAGCGGTTTGCCGAGCTCGGCGCCCTCGCGCGGTCGAAAGGTTTTCATCAGGTCGTTTCGAGCCCGCTCTCGCGCTCGTCGTACCACGCCGAACAAGCCTTTTCGTGATTCGCTTTTTCCTCCATAGGCCGATCTTCGCGACGGTTTGTTCGCTCATGATCACGCTCGCGGGTGCGGTGATGATTCCGACGCTGCCGATCGCGCAGTATCCGCAGGTCGCGCCGCCCGTCGTCACCGTTTCTGCGAACTGGACCGGGGCGAGCCCGACCGCCATCGAAAGCGCCGTCACCGTTCCGCTCGAGACCGCTCTCAACGACGTCGAAGGCCTGCGCTACATCACGTCGTCGAGCGCCGACGGCGCATCCACCGTGAGTTGCACCTTCGCGCTAGGAACGAATCTGGACATCGCCGCGGCCGACGTGCAGAACGCCGTGCAATCAGCGCTGGGGTTGCTCCCGGCGCAGGTCCGGCAAACCGGGGTCACGATCGAGAAGAACTCGGGCTCGATCCTCGTCGCGATAGCGCTGAAGTCGAACGCTTCCAAGTACGATACGCTCTGGCTCAGCAACTACGCTCAACTCAACGTCGTCAACACGCTAGCCCGCGTTTCGGGCGTCTCCCAAGTGCGCATCTTCGGGGAGCGGCGGTACGCGATGCGCATCTGGCTCGATCCGCGCAAGCTCGCGCAGCAGGGGCTGACCGTCCCGGACGTTATCAACGCGCTCTCCGAACAAAACGAAGAAGTTGCGGCCGGCAGCATCGGCGCCGCGCCGGAGCCGCCGAACCAGCCGTACACGTACGTCGTCAACGCGAACGGGCGACTCTCCGACCCGCAGCAGTTCGCGAACATCATCCTGCGCGCGGACCCCGACGGCGGCTTCACGCGCCTCGGCGACGTCGCGCGCATCCAGCTCGGCGCCGAGGATTATTCGTCGTACCTGCGCTTCGACGGCCAGAAAAACGTCGTCGGCATGGGCATCTTCCAGTATCCGGATGCAAACGCGTTGAGCGTCGCGAGCGCGGTGACGCAACGCATCAGGCAACTCGCCAGAAGTTTTCCACCGGGCATCACGTATACGATTGCGCTCGACTCTACAACGTTCGTGCGCGAGTCGGTTCGGGAAGTGCTCATCACGCTGCTCCTCTCGGTCCTGCTCGTCGTGCTGGTTATCTACCTGTTTCTGCAAGATCCACGCGCGACGCTCATCCCCGCAGCGACCATTCCGGTCTCGCTCGTAGGCACGTTCTTCGTCATGAAGATCTTCGGGTTTACGATCAATACGATCACGCTCTTCGGGTTGACGCTAGCCACGGGGCTCGTCGTAGACGATGCCATCGTCGTCATCGAGAACATCGCACGTCACATGGAACGCAATCGCGGGAAGATGTCCGCAACGCAAAGCGCGCTGGAAGCGATGCGAGAGATCCAGAGCGCCGTCGTTGCATCGTCGCTCGTCTTACTCGCAGTCTTCGTTCCCGTCGCGTTCTTTCCGGGTACGACGGGGCAAATTTATCGGCAGTTTGCCCTCACGATTGCCGCCTCTATCACCATTTCGCTCTTCGCCGCGCTGACGTTCGCGCCGACGCTGACGGCCAGGCTCCTCCACGGCGACATCGAGTCGAACGCGTTCGCGTTCCACTACTTCAACGTGGGCTACCACGCTTTTCGGGATTGGTACGCCAGGACATTGCCGAGGATCGCTAACCGGCGAACGCTCGTCGCGAGCGCCTTCGTGGCGGCGCTGTTCGTGACGGGGATCATGTTCCGCACGACGCCGACGGCGTTCATTCCGAACGAGGATCAAGGTTTTGCAATCATCCTCGTGCAGGCGCCGGAAGGAACGTCGCTGGCATACGAGAGCACGCTCACCGCTAAGGCGGAACGGATTCTGCTCGCATCCCCCGACGTCGACCACGTCTTCAACGTCGGGGGCTTCAGCTTCAGCGGGTCGGCGCCGAATCTCGGCTTGATGTTCGTGCGCCTGAAGCCGTGGAGCGAGCGCCACGGGTACGCCCATTCGCTCGACTATTTGCTCGCCCGTTGGGACGCGCAGTTCGCCCGGATTCCGGGAGGCACGATCGTCGGGTTCGACCCCCCGGCGATCAACGGCATCGGCAGCTTCGGCGGCTTTCAGTTCGAACTCGAAGACCGGGGAAGCGTCGGGCTTTCCGCGCTCTCCGCAACGGCGAACAAGATCATCGCCGCCGCGTACGCCGATCCTCGTCTCTCCCACGTTTTCACGCAGTTCCGGCTCAACTCACCGCAAATTCAACTGAACATCGACCGTAATAAGGCGAAGGCGCTGGGAATCTCGATGAACGATCTCTTCGAGACCGTCGGGACCGATCTCGGCTCCTACTACGTGAACGATTTCGACTACCTCAATCGCTCCTGGCGCGTGTACGTGCAAGCCGACACGCCCTTTCGCGACCGCATCGATGCGTTGCAGCAGCTCTACGTCGCTCCCGTCGCAGCGCCCGGCCCGGCACCCGCGACGAGCAGCAGTCTGGCAAGCGGCCAAACGCCGATAAGCAATCTCGTGAGCCTAGCGCAGGTCAAGACGGCGCCCGTCGTATCGCACTACGATCTCTTTCGATCTCTCGAAATCAACGGAAGCGCGGCGCCGGGGCATGGGTCGGGTGAGGCGATTGCCGCGATGGAGCAGATCTTCGCGCGCGTTGCGCCGGCGGGCATCGGGTACGAGTGGTCGGGATTGCAGCTGGACGAGATCGCGGCGGGAGGCACGAGCACGCTGATCTTCGTGTTGGGGCTCGTCGTCGTCTTTCTCGTGCTCTGCGCGCAATACGAGAGCTTCATCGACCCGCTGATCGTGATCCTCGCCGTGCCGGCTGCGATCTTCGGTGCGCTCTTGGCGCTCGACGTTCGCAGTTTGCCGCAGGACATCTACGCGCAGGTCGGCTACGTCATGCTGATCGGCCTCGCCAGCAAGAGCGCGATCCTCATCGTAGAGTTCGCCAACCAGCAGATGCGAGCAGGGGCGGATGCCGTTACCGCGGCGCTACGAGCCGCTCAAACCCGGCTGCGCCCTATCCTCATGACCTCGATCGCGTTCATCATCGCGGTTCTTCCCATGGTTCTCGCTTCCGGCGCCGGGAGCGCGGCGCGTCATTCCCTTGGAACGGTCGTCTTCGGCGGCATGCTCGTCTCGACGTTTCTCAACTTGGTCGTCACGCCGGTCCTCTACATCGCCGTCAAATCGCTCTCGCGGCGCCGCGATCCGGCAGGCGAGCGCAGCGGCCCGACGCCCGAAGGTACCCAAAGCGGGCGCCTTTAGCCCAAGGAGCTCTTCCAAAGAGCGTCTGGGGGCTTTTTTCTCGTGGAGCGAGGGTTTAGAGGGTCGAGGAGGCAAGTCTTTGGCCGGCCTGCCTTGATAAGTTTAATAGGGTCATGCCGTCTTTTCGTGGGAGAAGCTCGATGTTCAAACGCGTTCCCGGCATAGCGGCCGCCGTTTTAGCGGCGGCGTCTTTTGCGTTGTCCTCGGTCCCAGCAATGGCGGGCGGCACCGCCGATGCCATGTCGCAAGGCGTCGTAACCGGCGCCAACGCCGCGATCCGCAACGCTATGGATGCAGCTGCGCGGCGCCGAGCCGAGCACCTGGCTCCGGCAACGGTGAGCCAAGCGCCACCCGTCGCTCAGCCAAAGCCGAGCGGCGCCATCGGATTGCCGATGGGGTTCACGTACACCCTCGATTGGTCGATGGCGGATCCGTTCGGGAACATCGGCACGTTCGGGAGGCACTGGCTGCCGGGCGGAATGGACGCCGTCTTGGGATGGGGTTTCAGCCCCTACTCTCGCATCGTCGCAAACTACTACGAGATCCAGCACTATCCGTACGGATTCAACTCGGGAACCGTTCCGTTCTACTTGCAAGGACTCGCCAACCCGGTCGGCACCGCGAACCTCGCGACGCTTGCGCCGCAGTTGAACCTGGCGACGAAGGACCGCTTCTTCCTTGCAAACTGGGAGCAGCTCTTCTCGCTCGGAAACGTAGGCGGCAGATCGATTCCGCTCGTCGTCACGCCGACGTACGTCGCACGTTGGTCGTCCATCGCCGCTTCGAACAACAATAGCGACGTCGTTCCGTTCGAAACGGTTCCGGGCCTCGGAACGCCGGTCTACAACGTGCATACGCGTACCGCACAGTACTATTCGGTGGCGTTTACGCTGCCGTTCCTCAAGACGCCGAAGTTCTTCGGCACCTTCACGGTGGCGCCGACGTGGCTCGTGCATCTCGCCGGAAACAACCAGCGCAACTACGCGCAGCTCTATCAGATTCTCTACCTCGAGTACGATGCCACGCCAACGACAACGCTCTTCATCGAGCCGCAAAGCTCGCGCGACTATCTGCCGCTCGACCCGTACGCGCAGCACGTCATCGATTACTTTGCAGGCGTGTCGCAGCGCGTCGGCAAGTTTGGCTTCGTCCAGCTCGTGCTCAACAGCGGCGGGCCGACGAACTTTTCCCCGGACGGCGTCACCGCGCTAACCTGCCAGCAGCTGCCGTGCGGCCCGAGCCAAGTGGTTCCAACCGTCGGCGGCCTGCGGGCGACCCAACTCCAAATTCAAATCGGCATCGGTTCGCCGAGCGTGATTCAATTCTAAAGCAAGGGCATTATCATGAGATTGACAGACACGATCAAGCTCCTCACGCTCGCGGCCGTTACCGCAGGCCTTGCGGCCTGCGGCGGTAGCGCCGGGAATCTTCCGCCCGCCGGTCCGCCGGCGGTACCGCCACCGAGCTCGCCCGCATCAGTAACGAACACGATCGTCGGTCTCGGCGACAGCCTGACCGCAGGCTACCAGTCCAGCGGCATGCTGGGGCAGGCCAACGTCCCGCTGACGCAGGTGGAGTTCACGAGCATCGGGCTGACGGCGGTTCCGCCGACGCAAGAGAACGGCTTCTTCTCGATCTTCTACTCTGCTGCCAAGGGCATGACGTGGGTGCAGCAAGCGACGCCTGGTATCTCGGTGCTGCCGCTCGTCGCCGGTCCCGGTATCGGGAATCAGATCCTTCCGGCGAATCCGGCCGATACCGGTGGCTACCCATTCGCCACGGTGCCGGGACGTTCGAGCTGCGATGCCTTCAATCAATCGGCATATACCTTCAGCGCCAACTCCGGCGGCGGAGCCACGGTTCGGATGAATCCTACGTCCGTCACGTACGATCTCGGCATTCCGTCGCTGACCCTCGCGGAAGCGATCGGGATGCGCCAGCCGCTCACGACGACGTGCACCGAGCTCTACAATCCGCCCGCCAGCGTGGCGCAGGCGGAGATCGACGGCTTGCAGACGCTCGTCAGCGGCGAGAGCGAGAACTACTATCCGGTCATGGAAAAATACAGCTCACCGGGGAACCCCGTGACGCCGCTCCAGGCCGCCGAGTCGCTGCACCCAACGCTCACGACGGTATGGCTGGGCGCCAACGATCTGCTCCGCTACATCTTCTCGGGCGGAACGGCACCCGGCATCGACACGACCGCAAGTCAGGTCCAATCGCACATGACGACGATCATTCAGGGGCTGCGCCACGGCGGGTCCGACGTCATCGTTGCGACGTTGCCGAACGTGGTCGAGACGCCGCAGTTCGCAATCGTCGGCAATCCGCCGTCGCAGGCGTACTGTCAGGTCCAGACCTGGCTGCCGTGCATCTTGACCGAGATCGTCGGACTCACGTGGGCGCAGGCGGAAGGGTACGTCGCAGGCGTCCTCATCCCGACGGACAGCTTCCTTGCGCCGTCGGGGTCGCAGAATGCCTATCTGACGGAAACCGGCCTCATCACGCTCGTCGCGTCGGGCGGCAACCCCGCATCGCTTAGCGCCAGCGGGAATGGGTCCCAGTATCTAACGGCCTCGTTTGCGGCTCAGGCGCAATCGGTGAACGCCGCGATCAACGGCGGCATCCTCGCCGCAGCAAGCGCCACCGGCGTGCCCGTGGTGCGCGTCGACCAGATCTTCGACGGCATCTACAGCGGCGCGGGTCCGTACTTCCTCCAGGCCGCATCGATCAATCCCGGCAAGTGCTGCACGCTTGCGTTCGGCGGCGGACTTCTCACCTTCGATGGTCTCCATCCGTCGGACAGCGGCTACGCGCTGATTGCTTCGGCGTTCGCGCAGACGGCCAACGGCGCATTCGGGACCAGCATTCCCGCCATCAACGCGGTGGGAGCGTATACCGGAGCCGGCGGCATCTTCGCCCCGTATCCGGACCCCTACGCGCGACACTAGGAGACCGCATAGCCGCCGACCTACAAGAGAAGGGCGCCGCACGGGCGCCCTTCTTCATTGCTATTTACGAATGCTTACGCGTAGATGCCGCGGAGCTTGAGCGCCTTGACCACGCGATCGATCGCTAGCGTGTAGGCGGCCGTTCGCAGCGTCGCGCCGCGCTTGCTCGCGATCGCGCGAATCTCGCGGAGATTCGTGAGCAGGATGTCTTCGAGGCGCTCGTTGACCTCCGCTTCCTTCCAAAAGTATCCCATGCGATCTTGGACCCATTCGAAATACGAGACGGTAACGCCGCCGGCGTTGCCCATGATGTCCGGAATGACTACGATGCCGCGCTCTTTGAATATCCCGGCGGCTTCGGGCGTCGTCGGACCGTTTGCGCCTTCAACGATGAGCTTGGCTTTGATCTTGGCGGCATTCTCTGCGTTGAAAACGTTCTCGAGCGCTGCCGGCACGAGCACGTCGCACTCGCTCGTCAGCAACTCGGCGTTGCCGATGCGCTCGCCGCCGGTAAAGCCCTCGAGGCTGCGGTGCTTGAACGCGTGCGCGGAGGCGTCGTCGATGTTGACGCCCTTCTCGTTGTAGTACGCACCGGTGACGTCAGAGATACCGACCACGCGACAGCCTCGTTCCGCAAACAGTTTTGCCGCGTACATACCGACGTTGCCGAACCCTTGAATGGCGATCCTAGCCTTTGCGGGATCGAGAGCCATCTGCTCCATCTGGTCGAGGGCGCAGATCGTCAGACCGCGTCCCGTCGCTTCGACGCGCCCGCGAGAGCCGCCGATCTCGAGCGGCTTGCCGGTGACGACGCCTGGCTGATGCTGCCGCACGTGCATCGAGTACGTGTCCATGAACCAAGCCATCACCTGCGGCGTCGTGTTGACGTCTGGCGCTGGAACGTCTTTGTCGGGGCCGACGACCTCGACCAGCTCCGCAGCGTAGCGGCGCGTGATGCGCTCGAGTTCGCTCGACGACAGCGTTGCCGGGTCGCACGTCACGCCGCCTTTCGCACCGCCGAAGGGCAAGTCGACGACGGCGCATTTCCAGGTCATCCAGAATGCCAGCGCGGTGACCTCGTCGAGGGTGACGCCGGGATGAAAACGGATCCCGCCCTTGCCCGGACCTCGAGCGAAACTGTACTGAACGCGATAACCCGTGAAAACCTCGAACTCCCCCGAGTCGCGCTGAAAGGGGATCGAGAAGATAATCTGGCGGGTCGGGTGCGTGAGTATCCTGCGCATCCCGGAATCGAGCTCTAAGAGATCGGCTGCTTCGTTGAAATAGGCGATCGCCTCGCCGAAGATGGAGACGTCCCGCACCGCTGTGGCCATGGATACGGGTTTTGAAGGCGCCCTGCAAACCCCCTACCGCTTATTGTCGCAGGCTAGACATTGAAGCGGAAATTCACCACATCGCCTTCCTGCATCACGTACTCCTTGCCCTCGCTGCGTACGAGGCCTGCGGCGCGTATCGCCTCCATCGTCCGATGCTTCACGTAATCGTCGTACGAGACGATCTCGGCGCGGATGAACCCGCGCTCGATGTCGCTATGAATGCGCCCCGCGGCCTGCGGCGCGCGCGTTCCCTTGGGGATCGGCCAGGCGCGTGCCTCTTTCTCTCCGGCGGTAAGAAACGTCATCAGACCGAGCGCATCGTACGCGGCGGCGGCGAGCTCGTCGAGCCCGCTTCGCTCGACGCCGAGGCTTGCGCGAAACTCCGCCGCTTCGTCTTCCTGCAAGCCCGCCAGCTCCGCTTCCAGCGTTCCGCAGAGTCGCAATGCGCGGCTGCCGTCCTGGGCGGCCTCCTGCTCGACGCTACGAACGCGCTCCTTCGTCAACTCCGTCGGAGTCTCGTCGACGTTCGCGACGTAGAGCATCGGCTTCGCGGTCAACAGGAACGATTCGCGCGCGATCTCTCGTTCGAGCGACTCCGCCGAAAAGGTTCTGGCGGGACGGCCCGCTTCGAGCGAGGCCTTTAGCCGTTGCGCGCCCTCGAGCCGCGGTCGCAGTTTTGCGTCGGCTCGCGCTTCCCGCTCCAGGCGCTCGACCCGACGCGTTAGCGTCGCGAGATCGGCGAGCGCGAGCTCGATCGCGACGATCTCGATGTCCCGCAGCGGATCGGGAGCGCCTTCGACGTGGACGACGTCGCTTGCCTCGAAGCAGCGGACGACCATCGCGATAGCGTCGGTCTCGCGGATGTGACTCAAGAACGCGTTGCCGAGTCCCTCTCCGGCGCTCGCTCCTCGTACCAAGCCAGCGATGTCGACGAAGCGCACGGTCGCCGGCACGACGCGAGCCGCGTGGACGAGCTCCTGCAGGACCCACAGGCGCGGGTCCGGCACGGCCACCTCGCCGATATTGGGCTCGATCGTGGCGAAGGGGTAGTTCGCGGCGAGCGCCGCCGCCGAGCGCGTGAGCGCATTGAAGATCGTCGACTTCCCGACGTTGGGCAGACCGACGATCCCGCAGGAAAGGGGCATGAGAATCCCCAGTTCGCGTCGGATAAAATGAAACATGCGGAAGATGACGGTCGATAAGCTCGGCATCGACCTCCTGACACACGATCCCGTCGTCATCCTCCGGGACGGGGACGGCACCCACTACCTGCCGATCTTGATCGGCCCGTTCGAAGCAACCGCAATTGCGCTCGCGCTCGAAGGCGCCCCGGTTCCGCGGCCGCTTTCCCACGATCTGATGCGCAACATCCTCGTGACGCTCGGCGCCCATCTCGAGCAAGTTATCATTCACGACATCAAGGAATCGACGTTCTTCGCGAAGCTAGTCGTGCGGACGAACGGCGATCTGCAGGAAATTGACGCACGCCCTTCCGACGGCATCGCACTCGCGTTACGCGTCCAGGCGCCAATTTACGTCTCCGACAACATCGTCCTCGAAGAATCGATCTCGGAAAAGACGCGCCCCATCGACGACGCTGAGATGGCGCGCTTCAAGAAGTTTCTCGACGATCTCAAGCCCAGCGATTTCAACCACTAAGGCTCGAAGGCGGAATGACATGCGGTGCCATGCAGCGTGTCATGGTGAGCGTAGCGCGAGCGCAGCGAGCGCGCAGTCGAACCACGGCTGCAAGACCTTTGCGTCGTCCCTCGACTTCGGCGCTGCGCGCCTACGCTCGGGATGACAAGCGCGGAACCCTACGCTCGGGATGACAAGCGCGGAACCCTACGCCAGAGCTGCCCTAGATATCCCATTGCCAGGCATTCCACCACGGCGTGGCGCTCGGGTTCGTGCTGAAGTTGCGCAAATCGGGCGACCGCACGACCGGTCGCCGCAGTTCGTACAAGGGCACGTAGGAGATCGTGTCCCACATGATCTCGCTTGCGCGGCGATAGATCGCCGCACGCATCAGCGGGTCGTCGGTTTGCAGCCCCTTGCGCTCCAGCGCGTCGACCGCGCGGTTACAGTATCCGAAGGTGTTCTGCCCGCGCGGATACCACTGATCGCACCCAACGTAGACGTGCACGTCCGGATCCCACTGCAGCGTCGTGGAGTAAATCGCCATGTCGTACGTGCCCGAGAAGAGTGGGCCGTCCGGGGAGAATATCGTGTCGTAGGGATAGCTCTTCATTCGAAGGGCGATGCCTGCAGCTTTGAAGTCTTGCTGCAGCTCAATTCCAATGTCCGCGAGGCTCGTCGATCCGGCGATCACCGCAAGGGTGAACGCGAGACGCACGCCGTGGCGGGAACGAATGCCGTCGCTGCCGCGCGCCCACCCGGCTGCGTCGAGGAGTCGGTTCGCGCGCGCGGGATCGTAGCGGTAGGGAGGCAGACGCTCGTACCCGAGCGCCGTCGGCGGCAGCGTATTGTACGCCGGCTCGCCGATGCCGTGCGCGATCTTGCGAGCGAGCGCGTCGTAATCGATCGCCGACGCGATGGCGCGTCGAACCGTCACGTCGCCGAGCCCGAGCTTGCGCTCGTTGAGCGCCAAGACTTCCTGCGCGTTCCAAGGCCGCAGCTCCGTCACCACGTTGGGGAAGGAACGATACTCCTCAAACAACGCCCCGGCTGGCGAAACGACGAGATCGACGCGATGCACGCGGACCTCGGTCGCGATCGTTTGATCGTCCGGAATGACGCGCAGCTCGATGCGCTCGAGTTTCGGCTTGCCCTTGAAGTACCGGTCGAAGCGTTCGAGAACGATGCTCGTTCCACGCTGCCAGCTCACGAACGTAAACGGCCCCGTGCCGATGGGATGCGTGTCGAGCGAGCTGCGATTGAAATCGGCATCGCGGTCGATGATGTGCGCGGGAAGAACGGGCTTGCCACCTTCCTGCAGAGGCGCGAAGAACTGCGAGACGAAGGCAGGATCCCGTTGCCGCAAGTGCACGACGACGGTGTACGGGTTTGGTGCGGTTATCGCTGCCACGCGATCGTACCCTTCGCGAAAGAGCGTGTCGTTATGTGGATCGACGACCGCTCGCCACGACGCCACCACGTCACGCGCGGTGAACGGCACGCCGTCCTGCCAGAGCACGCCCCGCCGAAGATGATACGTCACCGTTAGGCCGTCGGAAGAGACGCCGCCGTTGAAGGGCGTCGGCACGTTCTCGGCGAGATCGCCGACGAGCCGCCCGCGGTCGTCGGAGATCACGAGATAGGAGTACATGAGCGACGAGAGATCGTAGACGAGGTCCATCTCGGACAGGTACGGATTGAGATGATCCGGATCGGAAATGTCCGCAATGCGCAGCGTGTGGGGAATGGTCCATGCATGTCGGCCGCCGACAGGCGTCGGTGCGACGCGCGTGCAGCCGGCAACGACCGCAACGAGCAACGCGCAGCACAAACGACGCATGCACGAGCGTTCGAGGGGAAAGCAGCGTTACCTCGAATCCGCCCCGCGATATGGAGACAACGGAGCGCGCCGACATCGGCGTTTTCGGAGGTTCGGGGTTCTATTCGCTCATCGAAGACGCGCGCGAGGCGTGGATCGAGACGCCGTTCGGGCCACCCAGCGATCGCGTCGCGCTCGGCGAGATCGCGGGGCGTCGCGTCGCGTTTCTTCCGCGACACGGCAAGGACCACCGCTACCCGCCGCACGTCATCAACTATCGCGCGAATTTATACGCGATGAAGATGCTCGGCGTAACGCACATCATCGGGCCGACCGCATGCGGATCGCTGGCACGCGAGGTGAAGCCAGGGTCGATGGTCGTCGCGGATCAGCTCGTCGATCGCACGAGCGGTCGTAACGACACGTTCTTCGACGGTCCGGTGACGACGCATGTCAGCTTTGCCGACCCGTACTGCCCGACGCTGCGTCCGATCGCCGTCGAGGCGCTTCGTTCGCTCGGTATCGAAACGCACGAGCGCGGCACGATCGTCGTCGTGCAGGGACCGCGCTTTTCGACGCGCTCGGAATCGCAATGGTTTCAGAGCCTCGGGTGGGAGGTCATCAACATGACGCAGTACCCCGAGGCCTACCTGGCGCGCGAGCTCGGGATCTGCTACGTGAACATCTCGCTCATCACGGATTACGACGTCGGCCTCGAAGGGATGCCGCCCGTGTCGCACCATGAGGTCATGGAGGTATTCAAGCGCAACAACGAGCGGACGAAATCGGCCATCGCGCGCATCGTCGAGCGCATCCCGCGCTCGGCAGATTGCTCGTGCCGCCACGCACTCGAAGGAGGGCGGTGAGAGCACCCGACCTTGCAATCTACCCGCGTGCGATACCGCTGCTCGCGCGCCAGCCCTCCGTCTTCGTGGCGCCGCTCCTGGGCGCGGTCGGGGCACTCGCGCTTGGAGCGCTCGCGGCCTACGTCACCGCGCCGCTCGGAGGCGTGGGCGCAGGTCTCTTTGACTTCGCCGCCAGAGTCTTCTACAGCTTTGCATTCGGCGTGGCCATCATTCAGGCCGATGCGCTAGAGCGCGGCCTTCACGGAACCTTCGACGCCGCGTGGGAAGAGGCGCGCCACAAGGCCGGAGGCATCATCATCGCAGCCGTCGGCTTCTGGTTTCTCGTCATGATCGCGGAGTACATCGGCACGCTGTTCGGCCTCACGGGTCAGATCGTCCTGACGCTCGTCGCCGCGTTCTTTCTGATCTACACGATCCCGGCGGCGGCAATCGGGGGATTGCAGGGGAACCTCGCGCTCGGCGGCTCGTTCCGCGCGGTTCGCGCCGACCTGCTCGGCGCTGCGATTCTCGCCGTCGTCTTCATCGGAATCTTCGAAATCCTGCCCCCCTATCTCGTCGGCATTATCGGGCAGCGGGTTCTGTTGAGCCATACCGAGCAAGTGCTCGTACAGGCGCTCTTCGACGCGATCGCGCTCGGTTATCTCGCCTTTCCGTTTGCGAAGCAGTACGCGAACCTCGCGTTTCGCCCGTAGCGTGTTACTCCGGCGCGGACGCAGCGGCGCCGCAGAGCGCCATACGCACGATCTCGCTCGCCATCGACGGGCTGACGTTCGTCCGCGCGAGACGCTGTGCGTCGTCGATGCGGCCGAGAATCGCTCCGAGCGCTTCGCCGGAGAGTGGCGGCAACGAACGAAGACGGTCGTCGTAATCGGCGTAGAGCGGCACGAGCTTCGCCTCGTGGACCGCAACCCAGTCACGGACGAGGCCCTTGAGAACTTCGAGTCCCGAGACCAACGTCTCGCGTGAGGCCCAGCCCTCTTGCGGCGTTCCTCCCGCAACCACTTCGAAGAACCAGCGCGCCGCCTGAGTACGAACCGATGCCTCCTGCGTTTCGAGCGCTGCCGTCGCCTGCGTAACGCGGCCCTGACTCAAGCGCGCAGCCGCCTCCGCCTCCGCAACGCCGTATCCTTTGCGGCGCAGAATCTCGGCTACCTCGCCGCGTGACAGCAAGCCGAAACGAATCTCCATAGCGCGCGAGCGAATCGTCGGAAGCAGCTTGCCGGGGGAGGACGTGGTCACGAGGAGTACGACGCCCTCCGGCGGTTCCTCGAAAAACTTCAACAGCGCGTTCGCCGCATGGTGCGTCGCGAAATCCAGGTCGCCGAGAAGCAAGACGCGCATCCCGCCCACGTACGATTCCATCGATAATTGGCGCACGAGATCGCGCGCCGTGAGCGTCTCGTCGCCGAAACGTGCCGGCGTATCGCGCTCGCCAATTTTCAACGTACCGTCATGCTCGAGAAAATCCGGGTGATACGCTTGGGCATTGAAGAGCCGGCAAGACGGACAAACGCGATCGTAGCCGAGGACGCCGGGCTTGGGCGCGGCGCAGAGCAGCGACTGCGCGAGGCGACGCGCAAACGTCTTCTTCCCGACGCCGTCGGGACCGCTAAAGATGTATGCGTGTGCGATAGACTCTTGCGTTACCCGTTCGAAATACGCGCGCGGTCCGTGCGCGCCGACGACGTCGAAGTGGAGCTCGCCGGTCACGCGGGTGCTTCAACCCGCGCGCGAAGGATCGTCCACGCATCGTCGAGCAGATCCCCCGCTGAGCGCGTCGCGTCCAACACGTGCCAGCGGCCGCCCGCCTTTGCCATCTCGAGGTACCCACGACGCGCGCGTTCGAAAAATGCCGCGTCCTCTCGCTCGATGCGATCTGGAGCGCGCTCTCGCAAGCGCGCGCGAGCGCGCTCCACCGGAAGGTCCAGCAGGAGCGTGAGATCGGGATCGAGGCCAGAGGTCGCCGCGAGACAGAGGAACCGCAACGTCGGAATATCGAGCCCGCGTCCATATCCTTGATACGCGAGCGTAGAATCGAAGTACCGATCGCAGAGCACGACGCGCCCTGCGGCCAAAGCCGGACGAATTTGGCTGGTCACGAGCTGCGCCCGCGCTGCGTTCATTAGGAGCGCCTCGGTGAGAGGCGCGATCTCCAGATCGCTGCCCAGTAAGAGCTCGCGCACCGCGTCGCCCGCCGGCGTTCCGCCAGGCTCGTACGTGACGAGCGGCCGCGCGCCACCCGCCTCTACGCGCTGCACGAGGCCGCTCAACAGCGTGCTCTTGCCGCTCCCCTCAATGCCTTCCAGCGTTATAAGCATACGCCCGGAGGAGCTTAACCCGTCTTGAAAATGCGGACGCGCCTATTCGGCTCCAAGCCCGTGCTGCGCGACTGCAGACGATATTTCTCCGCCAGTTGATGTTGCATCCGCCGTACGTACGACGTCTGCGGAGAAAGCTCGACGGCTTGACTCGTCAGGAGCACCTGGTAGATGCCCTCCTCGGCCTCGCGCAGCGCCAACTCTTCCCGGTCGACCGATCCGAGGTTGAACACGTCGCGCAGCGCGCTCTGGATCTGCGTGGTCGTGTTCGTCTTGATCGAATAGATCGGCACGTTATCGGCCGCGATCTGTTTGAGCTTCGGTTGCTGTTTGCGCTCGAGCGCCTTGAGCGTGATCACGACGTCGGCCTCGTCCCACGTGCGCGAAATCCCGGCGTTGACGCGAAGGTTGTGAATCGCGCGTTCGATCTTGCTGCGCGAAACGCCGTAGGGAAAGATCGCGACCGTTCGCTCGCTCTCGCCGCGCGCGGGCGGCGCAAACGATTCCGAAAGCACGGGCATCGATTCCGTGTCGGCCTCCTGGACGACCGTGACCTCACCGCTCGGCTCCCGGCGGCGAATCTCGGGTTGAGGCTGGTATCCGCGCAACAGCGCGTCGACCACGTCGCCAACGCTCTTGTGAATGGCGAGCCGGTCGCGTTCTTGGATTTCAACCACCACGTCGA
>DAHXOK010000160.1 GCA_027364935.1 Vulcanimicrobiota bacterium
GAGCGCGTGCGCCATCCTCGGCTCCGGGCCGACGAGCGCCCAGACGACGAACGTGACGACGGCGGTCGAAACGACGGCCGGGACGAAGTACCCCGCGACCACGTCGGCGAGCCTCTGGATGGGGGCGCGGCTCCGCTGGGCTTCGGCGACCATCGCGACGATGCGCGAGAGAAGCATGTCCGAGCCGACCTTCTCCGCGCGCATCACGAACGCTCCGGTGCCGTTCGCCGTCGCGCCGACGACGCGGTCGCCGGCGTTCTTTCGGGCAGGGATCGGCTCGCCGGTGACCATCGACTCGTCGACGTGGCTCTCGCCTTCGATCACGACGCCGTCGACGGGCACCTTTTCGCCTGGGCGCACGACGACCGTGTCGCCCACCACGAGCTGCGCGATCGCGATGTCGAGCTCGCGTCCGTCGCGGATCATGCGCGCAGTCTTGGTCTGCAGCCCGATCGGCTTGCTGATCGCCTCCAAGGAGCGTCCCTTCGCCTTGACCTCGAG
>DAHXOK010000161.1 GCA_027364935.1 Vulcanimicrobiota bacterium
CTGATGGAGCGAAGATGCGGGGTCCTGGAAGTTTTTGAAGTAAGAGAGAACATTGTCAGAGAAACTGCCGTTCAGAATGCTCTGGTCGGGCGACGAGTAGACTTTCCACGAAATGCCGCGTGCCTGGAGCTGCTCAGGCATGGTCGTATAGGTAAGTTTGCCAAAGAACGACGACCGATTCGTGACCAGCGTTTGAAGCAACGGTCCACCATTCTTTCCGTCTGGGTCAATGGATGCTGCCATGGTATAGAGGCGATTGGGATCGGTGGGACCCATCACGGAGCAGAAATAGTTGTCGCAGAGAGTAAAGGCGTCAGCCGCGGCGTAGTAGAACGGCAGATCGGCGCGCGTGTAGTAGCCCATCGCAAGCACCGCATCATTGGCGTTGATGGCCAGGCGCGAAGTGACAAAGCCATCCATCGCACCATTGTCCCAACTCTGATGCTGCGGTACCCAGTCGTGGGTGATGTCGTGGGTGCAGGCTGCGTTGGTCAGCGTGG
>DAHXOK010000016.1 GCA_027364935.1 Vulcanimicrobiota bacterium
AAGCCGTCGAGGCCAGGAAGGCCGAGGTCGAGCAGAAGCACGTCCGCAGACTCGCGCCCCGCGCGCAAGGCCGCGTAGCCATCCTCGACGGTAACGACGGCGAAGCCCTCGCGCTCCAGATGGTGCGCGACGAGCTCGCGGATCGATGCATCGTCCTCGGCGACCACGACCTGCGAAGGGGGCACGCTATGGTACGGTACCCATCACTGCGGGCACAGAGACGCGAGCTGGGTTACGCGAGAGTCTCGAGGCCGGCGTCGAGGAGCGGTCCGTGGCGCGCGGCGTGGTCGCGTAATACGAGGTAGATGAGCGACGCCGGAAAGCCCAGGCGCTCGAGACCCCGCGCGGCCGAAGGGTAGCTCACGGTCGGGCGTTTGCGCAGATGTGCCGCAAGTGCGTTCTCGCAACGCGCGCGCTCGTCGCTCTCCATGGCCTGCACCGCGCTCGCGGCGGCGTCGCGGTCGATGCCCTTGCGGACGAGCTCACCCACGAGTCGCACGTTGCCACACGCCTTGCGACGCCCCTCCACGTAGAGACGCGCGAAGAGGCGATCGTCGAGCAGTCCGTCGCTCCTGCAGCGCGCGACGGCGTTGCGAATCGCCTCGTCGTCGTAGCCTTTGCGCTCGAGGCGCTGCCAGAGCTGCGCCTCGGTGAGTCGGTACCGCGCGAGTACGCGCAGCGCCGCAGCAAGGGCATTCGCCACGAACGTTTACTCTTCGGTGATACCGGCGGTGACGGTGGCGTGGCCGTTGCGCGAGACGCTCTTACCGAGTTGCTCGCGAATCTTCGCTTCGATCTCGGTTGCGAGAGCCGCGTTCTCTTCGAGGAACGCCTTGGCGTTCTCGCGGCCTTGTCCGATCCGCTGATCTCCGTACGTGTACCACGAGCCGCTCTTGCCGACGACGTTCTGATCGAGCGCAACATCGAGGATCGATCCCATCTTCGAAATTCCTCGGCCGTAGGTGATGTCGAACTCGGCCTGCCGGAATGGAGGCGCGATCTTATTCTTCACGACTTTCACCCGCGTGCGCGAGCCGACGACATCTTGCCCGACTTTGATCTGTTCGAGCTTGCGTACGTCGAGCCGCACCGACGCGTAGAACTTCAGCGCGCGGCCGCCAGAGGTCGTCTCGGGACTGCCGAACATGACGCCCACCTTCTCGCGCAGCTGGTTGATGAAGATCATCACCGTCTTGCTGCGGGAAATCGCGGCGGTGAGCTTACGCAACGCCTGCGACATGAGCCGGGCCTGCAGGCCGACGTGCGCGTCGCCCATGTCGCCCTCGAGCTCCGCCTTCGTCACGAGCGCAGCAACGGAGTCGATAACAACCACGTCGACCGCGTTGCTGCGCGTGAGCATCTCGGCGATCTCCAGCGCCTGCTCGCCGGTGTCGGGCTGCGAAACGAGCAATCCGTCGAGATCGACGCCGAGCGCAGCGGCGTAGTTCGGATCGAGTGCGTGCTCGACATCGACGAAGGCTGCGGTGCCGCCCTTCTTCTGCGCCTCGGCGATCGCGTGGAGCGCGAGCGTCGTCTTGCCGCTCGATTCCGGGCCGTAGATTTCGACGATGCGTCCGCGCGGGAGGCCGCCGATGCCGAGGGCGAGGTCGAGTGCGATCGAACCCGTAGAAATCACCTCGACGGCCAGGCGTTCTTGAAAATCTCCCATGCGCATGATCGAGCCTTTGCCGAACTGCCGCTCGATCTGCGCGAGCGCGTTGGCAAGAGCGACTTGCCGTTCGTCTTGCGCCATTTTTTACTCCATTTCTCTGCGTGATGTTTGTCCGTACATCACGCTATCCGGCTGCGGTGCCAACTGTGTGGCTCTCTCTTTATTGGCACCACGTCTGAGGCGGCGGATTTGCCCTTCGAGGATCGAACTCCTGTTCGCCCTTCACCGGTGCTCCTTTATTAGGATACCGGGCTCTGGTCTAGGATACCGGGCTCTCATCGAAGAGCGCCTCGATGAAGGCCCGGGGCTCGAAGAGCCGGAGGTCTTCCGGGCCCTCTCCGACCCCGACCAGCTTGATCGGGATCTCGAGCTCCTCGACGATCGCGACGAGCACGCCGCCCTTCGCGGTCGAGTCGAGCTTCGTGACGACGGCGCCCGTGAGCGGCGTCGCTTCGTGAAAGAGTCGTGCCTGCGAGATCGCGTTCTGCCCGGCCGTACCGTCGAGCACGAGCAACGTCTCCGTCGGCGGCGCGCCGAGCTCGCGCTCGATGACGCGACGGATTTTCTTCAACTCTTCCATGAGATTCGATTTGGTTTGCAGCCGGCCGGCCGTATCGACGAGGATCACGTCCACACCCCGGGCTTTGCCGGCTTTGATGCCGTCGAATGCGACCGCTGCGGGATCCGCGCCTTCGGCGCCTCGGACGAGCTCGCTGCCGGTGCGCTCCGCCAAGATCGCGAGCTGCTCGGCGGCGGCCGCACGAAAGGTGTCGCCGGCAACGAGCATCACCCGCTTGCGCCGATCGCGCAAGCGCTGTGCCAGCTTACCGATCGTCGTCGTCTTGCCGCTGCCGTTGACGCCGACAACGAGAACCACCGCGGGCGTACCGTCCAGATTGAGCTCGGCGTTTGAGACCGTAAGAAAGCGTTCCACGTCTTTGCGAAAGCGCGCGACGGCCTGGTCTCCCGTCGACCAAGCTTCTTGCGTCGCCACCGTCTTGAGGCCACGTACGATCTTCTCGGTCGTGGGCACGCCGAAGTCGGCTGCCACCAGCGTATCCTCCAGATACTCCCAAAACGAAGAGTCCAAAGGCCTGGCTTCGCGACCCAATGCGCGAACGGCCGCGAAGCCGTCGCGCGCGCGCGCTAGCGTGGTTTTCAGGCGGGAGAGCAGACTCATCGTCGCTGCGCTCTTGGACCGATAGCGGATTTCACCTCGCGGATCGGAGCGACTGCATTTGTAGGGCAATTCCAGCCGAATTGCGTATGCGACAGGTATGACGAAGATCTTCTTGCGCGCCTTTGCGGCGCTTCTCCTCACCGCGATGGCGTACGCTCTCCCCGCACAAGCCGCGATGGACTTCGGCGGCTTGAAGTACCGCGGCATCGGACCCGCCATTGCCGGCGGCCGTACGACGACCGTCGTCGGAAGCGACGTCAACCCCAAGATCTACTATGCGGGCGGCGCGGGCGGAGGCGTCTTCAAGAGCATCGACGGCGGCGCGAGCTGGGTGCCGGTGTTCGACAGCGAGCCGGTGGCGCCGATCGGTGCTATCGCCCTTGCACCGAACGATCCGAGCGACGTCTGGGTAGGCACGGGCGAGGCGAATCCCCGCAACGACGTCGAGCAGGGCGATGGAATCTGGCATTCGAGCAACGGCGGAAAGACCTGGCGGCAGATGGGGCTCGACGATGCCGGTTCGATCTCAGCAATTTCTATCGACCCGCGCAATCCTCGCCACGTCGTCGTCGCGGTACTCGGGCAGATATTCCGCGACAACACGACGCGAGGCATCTACGTCACGACGGATGGCGGCGCGCATTGGACGCGCACGCTGTACGTCAACGCGGGCGTCGGCGCTTCCGATCTCGTGCGCGCGCCCGACAGCCCGAACACGCTCTTCGCCGGTATGTACTACCTGCGACGCATGCCGTGGACGATGATCAGCGGCGGACTCGGTGGCGGTATATTCCGCTCCGACGACAACGGCATGACGTGGCACAAACTCGTCGGACGCGGGCTCCCGGGCGGTCCCGTCGGACGCATCGGCCTGGCTGCGGGAACCCACGGCCGCATCTACGCCGACATGCAGTCTCGTGCGGGCGTTTTGTGGCGCTCGGATGACGGCGGCGCGACGTGGCATCTCATGCCGTCGAGCCCGCTCGTCGGAGCGAGGCGCTTCTACTTCTCGCGCATCGCCGTCGATCCGGCAAACAACGACCGCCTCATCAGCGTAGGACTCATCCTCTCGATGACGACGAATGGCGGCAAGACCTTCCACGCGATCTCCGAAAACGCCGGGTGGGACTTCCATCAGGTTTGGTGGTCGCACGACGGCACGCGCGTGGCCGTCGGCAGCGATGAAGGTGCGATTCTCTCCAAAGACGGCGGCGCTCGTTGGCTGCAGCCGTACGATCTTCCGTTCGCGCAGCCGTATCACGTGAGCTTCGATAACGAGATACCAAACTATCACGTCTGCATCGGCTTGCAGGACGACAACTCGTGGTGCGGTTGGGCGAATAGCCCGAGCGGCATCGGCGTGCTCAACCGCGATTGGTTTCAGTTCGCGCCGGGCGACGGCATGTGGGCGATGTTCGATCCACTCGACCATCACGACATCTGGTCGACGTCCACCGCAAACGACACCGGACAAGTGTATCTGTACGATACGCACACGCATCAAGTGAGCGACGTCTCTCCCGACGCGGAGAGCAACGGCAGCATGCCGGCGCGGATGCTACGCTATCGCTTCAACTGGGACGCACCGCTTGCGTTCACGCAAAGCGGTGCCGCACTCGTCGGTGGTAACGTCGTCTTCCAGAGTACCGATCGCGGCGCGCATTGGAGCGTTATCAGCCCGGATCTCACGCGCAACGATCGGGCGCATCAGGGCGTTCCGGGCGGGCCGATCGACGCAGACATGTCGGGCGCGGAGACTGCCGATACCATCCTCGACATCGAGATCTCGGCGCTCGATCCATCCCTCTACTGGGTCGGAACCGACGACGGGCTCGTGCAACTGACGCGCGACGCGGGCGCGACGTGGACGAACGTCACGCCGCCGATCTTCCCCCACTGGGGACGCGTTGCCACCGTGTCGCCGGGAGCCTTCGACGCCGGCGCCGCGTTCGCAGCCGTCGACAACCACATGCTCGGGGACAACGGGCCGCATCTCTACGAGACGACCGATTACGGCGCGAATTGGCGCTCGATCGACGGCAACATGCCGCACGATCTCTACGCGCGCGTCATCCGCCAAGATCCGGTCGACCCGCGGCTCCTCTACGCCGGCACGCAGCGCGGCGTCTGGGCATCCTGGGACGGCGGCGGCCATTGGCAGTCGCTACGCCTGAACATGCCCGCGACGGCGATTTACGACCTCCACGTGCAGCCGACGGCGAACGACTTGATCGTCGCGGCGCACGGGCGCGGCGTATGGATACTCGACGACATCGCGCCGCTCCAGCACCCCGCCAACCCGGCGCGCTTCACGCTCTTCCCAATGCGCACGACCTACCGCTGGTCTCCGATGCCGCCAATCAACGCATTCAAAGGTCAGCCCACCAATCAGTTCGTCGGGGCGAACGTCGATTACGGCGCGCTCATCACCTACTCGCTACCGCGT
Source organism: Vulcanimicrobiota bacterium (assembly GCA_027364935.1). Classification (GTDB taxonomy): domain Bacteria; phylum Vulcanimicrobiota; class Vulcanimicrobiia; order Vulcanimicrobiales; family Vulcanimicrobiaceae; genus Tyrphobacter. The sequence goes on from DAHXOK010000016.1 coordinate 5,299, forward strand.
AAGACGCGCCACGCGACGATCGAGATTCTCGATGCGAACGGACACGTCGTGCGACACCTCAGCGGCAAGGACGCGCCGGGGAACCGCGGCCTCAATCGGGTCGCCTGGGATCTCGCCGAAGACGGACCGGCGAAGTGGCACGGAACCTTCAAAGACAACCAAGGACCGGACGAAGGAGTCGACGTCGTGCCCGGTACGTACACCGTGCGCGTACGTGCGGACGGGATGATGCGCGAGCAGCAGGTTACGGTAAAAGACGATCCGCGCGAAGACCTGTCGATCGCGCAGATTCAGGCCCATCACGACGTGCTACGGCAGATCCTCGACGAGATCGGCGGCATCGACACGATGCTCAACGGCCTCGACCAGCGGCTGAAGCACGCGTCGCCCGCGCAGCGCGCGCGTCTGCTCGCGTTCCGCGCGCGGCTCACGTACGATCCGCGCAACGTCGAAGATCTCGGCGGTCCGGCGGGGCTGCGCGAGAAGGTCATGGATCTGTACGGGCGCATCGCGCAGTCGTTCCAGCCGGCCACGCAGCCCGAGATGGATCAGGCCGCGGCATACCGCGTGCAATACGACGCTCTCGCCGCGCAGTGGAGAGCCTTACGATAATCCTTCGCGACAGGACCGGGACGACGCCGACGAGCTCGTCGAGAAGTCGGAGGCCTACGAAGAGGCTTGTTTGCGTGCGTACTTGCGCTTTGCGTTCGGGTCCTCGGGTCTGTAGCCGAGTTCCTGGCGAAGCTCTTGCAAGCGCTTGCGCAAATGAATGACGGCTTGTGCGTGGATCTGCGAGACGCGCGACTCCGAGACGCCGAGCACGCCCTTGATCTCCTTGAGCGTCTTGCCTTCGAAGTAGTAGAGACGAATCACGCGCCGCTCTTGAGACGATAGGTCGTCGACGGCCGCGCTCAGCTCCTCGCGGACTTCGCGCTGTTCGATCTCGCTAACGATGTCCCCAGTATCGTCGCGCAGCGTATCTGCAAGCGGGATCTCGTGGCCTTTTTCCGTCGGCAAGACCTCTTCGAGCGACAGCACCGAGCTGCCCCGCACCCGTTGCACGATGCGCGCAAGCTCCTTGAGGTCGATTCCCATGCGCTCGGCAAGCTCGTCGTCGGTGGGCGCTCGGCCGAGGGATGCTTCCAGCTCCTGATGCGCGCGCTCGAGTTCGCGCCCGCGCTGGCGCACGGCGCGAGGAACCCAGTCGAGCGAACGCAAGGAGTCGAGTATCGCGCCGTTGATGCGCGTGATCGCGTAGGTTTCGAACTTCACGCCCCGGTCGTCGTCGTACTTTTCGATTGCGTCGAGCAAGCCAAGCACGCCGTCATTGACGAGATCGTTCAGCTCGACGTTCGGCGGCAAGTTGACGGAGATACGCCCCGCGACGTACTTCACGAGATGGAGATACTTATGGACGATCTCTTCCCGAGAAAGTTCGACGCCTCCGATTACGTAATGCACAATCCGCAGAGTATCTCCGGTATCTCCGATAGCGGGGCGACGCGGTCGACAAAGCCGGCAAGCGCCGCCGCTCGAGGCATACCGTAGACGACGCAGGTCGCTTCATCCTGCCCGATGACGTACCCGCCCCGCTCTTTGAGGCGCTGCAAGCCGTCCGTCCCGTCACGCCCCATGCCGGTGAGCACGACGCCGATGCTCGCGGCGCCGTATGCCTGCGCGACCTCGGACGCGAGCGCGTCGACGCTGGGGACATGTAGCGAGTCCTCGTCGTCGCACAGCCGAAGGCTCACGCGCTCGCCGTTACGCTGCAGGGCGAGCTGTCTGCCTGCGGGGACGATCGTGACGCCGCCGGGCTCGAGCACCATCCCCTCGCACCCCTCGCGTACCCGCAGTTTCGACAGACCGTCCAAGCGCTTCGCGAGCGCGGGCGTGAAGCCAACCGGCATGTGCTGGACCACCAGAACCGCCGCGGGGAAATCTCCGGGAAGTGCTGGGATCACGTGCGAGAGGGCTACGGGACCGCCCGTCGAGGCGCCGATCGCCACGCATGCGTATGCACTGCGCCTTCCTTCGGCGCCAGGGAGCGTGACGCGCTTGATCGGCGCAGGGACCCGCACCTGAGCGCGCCCGGCGCAGCCGCGAACCTTCTCGACAAGATCCAGCGCCACGTTCTCGATGTTCGCGTACGCGGCGTCCGGCTTCGCGACGAAATCGACCGCTCCGAGCTCGAGCGCCTTGAACGTGGTTTCCGCACCGGCACGCGTATGCGCGCTCACCATGATAATCGGCACGTGCGCTTGCGCGACGATGCGCCGCACTGCCTCCAGGCCGTCTACCTCGGGCATGGCGACGTCCATCGTCACGACGTCGGGAAGCAATGCGAGCGTTTTTGCTACCGCTTCCTCGCCGTTACGCGCGGTCGCGACGACGCCGATATCGTCGTGCGCTTCCAGCATGGCGACGATCGCGCGCCGCATGAATGCCGAATCGTCGGCAACGAGGACCTTAATGCGGTGCGGCATGCGACGTACGGCGATAGTACACGGTCTCGCTCGTGACGACAGGGTGGTAGAGATCGGTCGCGTGCATCAGCGATTCCGCATGTCCCAAGAAGAGGAAGCCGCCGGGAGGGAGCAGCGTCGCGAAGCGGCGTGCGACCTCGAGCTGCGTCGCTCGGTCGAAGTAGATCAGCACGTTGCGACAGAAAATCGCGTCCTGCAGGCCGACGCGAGCCGTCGCTTGCGGATCCAGCAAGTTCACCCGGGAGAAGCACACCATAGACTTGACCGGCTCCTCAATAGAGAACCCGTTTTCACGCGGGCGAAAGTACTTTTCAATCAAGGCGGGAGGCGTCGCTCGAAACGCGAGCTCCCGATACAACCCTGCTCGAGCCCGCTCTAAGACGCGGGGCGACAAGTCCGTCGCGAGTATCGAGCACTCGTCCGGCTGAATTCGGCCTGACTCGAGCAAACTCATTGCCAGGGAGTACGGCTCCTCTCCAGTCGAACACGCCGCCGACCAGATCCGCAGCGCAGTGCCCCGCCGCTGGCAGTGGTCGAGCACCGTCCCCGTGAGGACGCCGAGTTGCGCGCGTTCGCGAAGGAAGTAGGTCTCGTTGTTCGAGAGCAGCGACGCGAGTTCGTCCCATTCGGCTTCGCCAGCCGGCCCTTCGTCGAGATACGCCCGATATTGTCCCAAGGTTTGTGCGCGGCAGGTCACCATCCGCGCCTGCAGCCGGCTTTGCAATAGGGACTCTTTCGAATCGTCGAAGTAGAGACCGAAGCGGGAGCGGATACGATCGCGAAGCGCGCGGAAATCGTCGCTCGCGACTGCGATCATCGCGCCGCACGCAGTAGAAAGCGCGTCATCTGCACCGAGAGAAAGACGCGGTCGCGCAGCGTGCGCCCGTACTTTTCGCCGTGAAGGATCTCTGGCAGACGTGGCGTGGACGAGAGCTGTTCGAAGAGCAGGCCGAAGCGCTCCGGTCGCCGCTCGAGGAAGCGCATCAGCTTCACGCGACGCTGCAGCCGCCGCACGAAGCGTTCCTTCACCGCACGCTGGTATCGGCTCGCCGCGCGATGCGGCTCGTTACGATGCGCGAGGACGGATTCTGCCGCAAACCTTCCGCTGCTTGCCGCTTCGTAGATGCCTTCACCGTTGGTCGCATCGACGAGGCCGGCAGCGGTTCCGCCCACCATAGCGACGCCGGCCGCCAGCACCGGGCGCGGCTCGCCCATGTACAGGAGATGCCCCTCGACTTTCACGCGCCGTATTCGCACGTCGCGATAGAGGCGTTCGCGCACTCTTTGCGTGAACGCGTCGAGCTCGGCGCGAAGTTTCGCTCCCTCCATCTTTCCGATGACGCCGAGCCCGATTGCAAGGTGATCGCGCTTCGGGAACATCCAACCGACGATCTGACGTCCCTCGAGCCCGAGATAGTAGTGCATCTCGAGCGTCTGATACGCAATCGTAGCGGCGGGCGTATCGAGGTAGACGCGATACTGGAGCGTCGTCATCAGCCCGTCGCGCCAGCGATCGTATGCGAGCGGCGTGCGATCGAGTACCGCCGTCGCACCCTGCGCGAGGAAGACGTTGCGCGCGGTAATGTACTTGCGCGCTCCGTCCCGCGCATCGGCATATTCGACGATCGCGCCGTCCCCATCGGGCCGAAGCTCGCGAAAGAGCGATTGCGTCCGAATCTCGGCGCCCTCGCGCTGCGCGAGGCGTGCGATCGTGCCGTCGAGCTCTTCACGCGTCGTTGTGTGGCCGGGGCCGAAGAGCAACGCGTGCTCGTTGCCGTGAATGTCGAAGAGCGCCAGGCGCGGCGTATCGTAGTGCACGATCTCGCGCGGAAGGTCGAACTCGGCGCAGAAGCCCGGGCGCAGCCCGGCGGCGCAGACGCGCTTCGCCCCGACGATCGAGTCCTTTTCGAGCACGACGGCGTGCAGACCGGCGCGCGCGGCTTCGCGCGCCGCGGTCGCACCGGCGGGCCCGCAGCCAACGATCACCAACTCCGCCGCTTCCATTCGCACGGTTCTTCTGCGAAAGGACTCGCTCTCCGGCTCATCGTAGGCACCGCCGGGTGACTCCTGAACAAGCAATCATTGCAGGGCTGGCCGGTGGCGTTCTGGCTCTGGCCTACGGCGTTGCGCTCATCTACTGGGTGATTGCCCAGCCGGCGGGCAACGAACGGATGCGCGAGATCGCGTCGGCGATTCAGGAGGGCGCGATGGCCTTCTTGCAACGCCAGTACCGAACCGTGGCAATCGTCGCCGTGATACTCGCGGTCATCATCTTCTTCGTCCCAACGCTCGGATGGCAGGCCGCCGTCGGTTTCTTGGTCGGGGCAGTTCTCTCCGGCGCAGCCGGTTTCGTCGGGATGCTCGTTTCGGTTCGAGCGAACGTTCGCACCGCGGAAGCTGCCCGTACCGGCCTGAAGCAAGCCCTGAACGTTGCATTTCGTGGCGGGTCCGTCACCGGTATGCTCGTCGTCGGCCTCGGCTTACTCGCGGTCTCCGGCTACTATGCGATCTTACTCGACGTCAACCACGGCGACACGGCGACGTCGCTTGCGGCAATGGTCGGCCTCGCCTTCGGTTGTTCCCTGATATCGGTCTTCGCGCGCTTGGGCGGCGGCATCTATACGAAGGCGGCGGATATCGGCGCCGATCTCGTCGGAAAGGTCGAGGCGGGAATTCCCGAGGACGATCCGCGCAATCCGGCCGTCATCGCAGACAACGTCGGCGACAACGTCGGCGATTGCGCCGGCATGGCTGCCGATCTCTTCGAGACGTACTGCGTGACGACGGTCGCGGCGATGCTGCTCGGGCACCTTCTCTTCGGCACGACGCTGCCCGGTGCGACCACGTTCCCGCTGCTGCTCGGCGCAATCTCGATCGTCGCCTCGATCGTCGGATCGCTGTTCGTGGGCACGGGAAAAGTCGAAAAGGCGCGCATCATGAGCAGCTTGTACGGCGGAATGATCGTCGCCGGCGTTCTCGCGCTGATCGGATTCTATTTCATCACCCGCGTCGTCTTCGGCCTCGGAACCATCTCGCCGGCCGCAATCTTCACCTGTGCGGTCGTCGGCGTGCTCGTGACCGGCGCGCTCACGTTCGTCACCGAGTACTTCACGGGCACGCAGTTCAAACCGGTTCGCCGCATCGCACAAGCATCCACGACGGGTCACGCGACGAACATCATTGCCGGCCTCGCAGTATCTATGCAGGGCACGGCGATTCCGGCGCTGATCATCGTCGTCGGGATCCTCGTCAGCTACGGCCTAGCCGGCGTCTACGGCGTCGCCATCGCGGTGATGGCAATGCTCTCCCTCGCAGGCATCGTTGTCGCGATAGACTCTTTCGGGCCGATCACCGACAACGCCGGCGGCATTGCGGAGATGGCCGACATGCCGGAGGAAGTTCGCGGCCGCACCGATCCGCTCGACGCGGTCGGCAACACGACCAAAGCGGTAACCAAGGGGTACGCGATCGGCTCAGCAGCGCTCGCAGCTATCGTGCTCTTCAACTCGTTCATTCAGGAGCTCGTGCAACACAGCTGCCACGCTGCGGCGCTCGCGGCTTGCTCGGGTACGATTTCCGGAATGTTCGTCATCAGTTATCCGTACGTTTTGACCGGCCTCTTCATCGGCGGCTTGCTGCCGTATCTCTTTGCGTCGCTGGCTTTGGAGGCCGTCGGCCGCGCCGGCGGCGGCGTTGTCGAAGAGGTGCGCCGCCAGTTCCGCGAGATTCCCGGCATCATGGAAGGGACCGCTAAACCCGATTACGGCACGACCGTCGATATCGTCACGCGCGCCGCTCTACGCGAGATGATTCTTCCGGCGCTCATTCCGGTCGGCGTTCCCGTGCTCGTCGTCGTTCTCACCGTTCTGCACGTGCTGCCCGGCAGCTCCGGCGCTCAAATGATGGGCGGCATTCTCATTGGCTCGATCGTCACGGGGCTGTTCGTCGCGATCTCGATGACGACCGGCGGCGGCGCGTGGGACAACGCGAAGAAGTACATCGAAGACGGCCACTTCGGGGGGAAGGGATCCGTCGCGCACCAAGCCGCAGTGACCGGCGACACCGTCGGCGACCCGTACAAAGATACTGCCGGGCCCGCCATCAATCCGATGATCAAGGTCCTCAACATCGTCGCCTTGCTACTGGTCGGATTCCTCGCGCACTAGCTTCACCAGCCGCCGGAGGCGCCGCCGCCACCGAAACCGCCGCCTCCAGCAGAGAACCCGCCGCCGAATCCGCCGCCACCGCCACCGAAGCCGCCCATCAAGGGGCCGCCCCAGTACCACATATTTCCGTGCGACGTGCGCGAGGAGATCCACGTGTCGTGCCACGCCTTGGCGGCTGCAGCCGGCCCGTGCGTCGCGAGCGTTACGAGATAGCGAATGCCGGCGACGAACAACATCAGCAGCACGACCCAGAAGAAGCCGAGGAAGATAACGAGCGCAAGCCACGGCCCGCCCTGACCGCTCTCACCGCTCGCGTTGGCTTCCGGTGCCGATACCGCGTGGCCGATCTGCGCCGCAAACGACGGCGTGATCGTGGTAAGGATATGGTCCACGCCGTTCTGCACGGCGCCGTCCACGTCGCCGGCGCGCAGCCTCGGCGAGATGACGTTCTCGACGATCCAAAACGATTGCGCGTCGGTCAGGTACGGCTCCAAGCCGTATCCGACCTCGATGCGAATCTTGCGATCCTGCATCATGATAAAGAGCACCGCGCCGTCGTCGTGATGCCTGCGCCCGATTCCCCAACTCTGCGCTGTCTGTACCGTCCACTGCTCGAGCGGCTCGCCTCCAGTCGTGCTGCCGACGTACACGATGACTTGATGGCCGGTCGTGCGTTCGTACTCGCGAAGCTCGGCGTCGACGCGCGAGATCGTCTGGGCCGAGAGCACACCTTGCGTATCGGTGACGTACGTCGTCGGCGTCGGCGGGGCCGCGGCGGTCGCGGCGGCGAGGAGCAGGGCGGCGATCATCAAGCGCCGGCCGGAAAGTGCGCGTGCAACTCTTTGCCGATGCGCTCGATCGCGTACACGACGGCGTCGGTGCTTTTGTTGCGCGCGAAGTATGGGCGCATCCCGTCGACGACGTCACGCCAAAACGTCTCGCCGACCCGCTCGTGCAAGGTACGGTCGCCTAAAACCGCATACTTTCTGGCACGCGGCGCGACGAGCACGAGCGCTGCGTTGCCCTCTCGCGCGCCATGGAAACCGGCGCGTTCGAACTCCGCTTTTGCGCGAGCGAACGCGTCGAGGTCCTCGTCGGGCACGATGCGCACGCCAATGCGCCCCGAAGTTCCGGCTTCGGCGGACCGGATCGCACGCTCGATGCGCGCGTGCGCGAGCCGCGTCACGGGAAGTTGACTTGCGGTGCGCTTTGCGAACCCGCAGACGCCTGGAAGTACGGCTTCGCGGCGAATCGGGAGCCGAAGAGACCCACGATGAAGACCGTCGGCGCGGTGCTGATTCGCGTGTCGAAGGCCTGCGCCACTTGGTTATATCGACGCCGTTCGACGGCGATGCGGTTCTCGGTACCTTCAAGCTGCGCTTGCAGCGTTAAGAAGTTCTGGCTCGCCTGCAGCTGCGGATAGTTTTCGCTAACCGCCAGCAAATGCGTCAGTGCCGTGCCCAGCGTGTCTTGCGCTCGCTGGTACTGCGCGAAGGCCTGCGGATTGCGCAGCGCATTCTGCACGACCTGTGGCGATATCTGACCCACCTGCGAGCGCGCCTGAGCAACCGCGATGTAGGTGGATTTCTCGAAGTTCGCCGCGCCGCGAACCGTGGCGACCAGGTTCGGGATGAGATCGGCGCGACGCTGATACTGCGTTTGTACCTGCGCCCATTGGGCCTGGACTGCCTGATCCATCGACACGAGTGCGTTGTACGTCGCAAAAGCCCAGAGGACGATCACGACCACGACACCGAGAACGATCCAGAGTGCGTAAATCGGGCGCCGTTGTTGCATATCGATTCCCTTCTTAGATCTGACCGGCTTCGTGCTCGAGCGCTCGATACTTCTTGTAGATGACGTAATACGACGTAACGAGCATTGCGATCGCCAGCGCGAGCAGCCCGTCGCCGAGCGGTGCCGCGTAGGCGGTACCCATGAATGCGATGCGCAGGCCCGCGCGAACGCCGTATGCCCCGAGCCAGATCACGGCGACGATCCACGACGGGCCCAAATACATGACGCCGGGGCGCTCGGTCGCTTTTACCGTCGTGTGCTTACCGCGCAACATCCCCAGGGGAATTCCGAGCACAGCGCCCGCCGCGAGCGCGAGGCTGATCAACGGCGCCGGCGCGGGCATCTGCTGCTGCTCGCCCCAGATTGCGAGCGCCGTCATCGCAAGAAAGATCACCGGTCCGATCCACATCCGCGAGATGCTGATGCGCATAGGACGTGAATAGCGTCGAATGAGCAGCACCGCCACGGCGGCGTATATCGCCAGCGTTATCGGCAGCATTTGCTGCGTCGTATGGTCGTTCATAATCGATACAGGGCCCTACCTTCGTTTAGGCCGAGGAACCTCTATCGTATTTCGACTTTGGCGCCAGCCTCTTCGAGCTTCTTCTTGATGCTCTCGGCTTCGTCTTTGGCAACGCCTTCCTTCACGGCTTTGGGAGCGCTCTCGACGAACGCCTTTGCTTCCGTGAGGCCGAGATTCGTGAGCTCGCGCACCGCCTTGATGACCTTGATCTTCTCCGGGCCCGCCTCGGCGAGCACGACGTCGAACTCGGTCTTCTCGGCTGCAGGTGCCGCCGCGGCTGCCGCACCGGCCGCGACCATCGCCACTGGGGCGGCGGCCGAAACGCCGTATTTTTCCTCGAGCTGCTTGACGAGATCCGCAAGTTCGAGGACCGTGAGTTTGTCGATTTGTTCGATGAGATCTGAGAGTGCCATGACCTTCCTCGTTATCGAAGTTTGAGTTACGATGCCGCCGCGAGCTTTCGCTCGCGAACGGCGCTGAGCACGCGGACAAGTCCGCTTTGGTTCCCGCAAAGAACCGTGACGAGCCCACGCATCGGGCTCGCAAGCGAGCCGACGAGTCTTGCGAAGAGCTCGTGTTTCGAGGGCAGCGACGCAAGGATCGCGATCTGCTTCGCATCCACCAACCGCCCGTCGATGAAAGCGGCCTTCACGTTGACGTTCTTCACCGTGTCGGCGAACGTTTTCAGCGCTTTTGCGGGCGCGACGGGGTCGTCGCCTGCGAAGACGACGCCGGTCGGTCCAGCGAGGAACGATTCGAGTGCCGCCGCTATCTCGTCGCCCGCTGCGATGCGAAAGAGCGTGTTTTTGACCACCGCATACGCGTTACCGTCCTTGCGCAACTCGCCGCGTAGCCGCGTGATCTCCGCAACGGTGAGGCCCGTGTAATCGGTCAGTATGAGATGTTTCGCCCCCGCGAGCTTCTCGCGCAGGTCGGTGATCGCTGCCTCTTTACGTGCGGTCGACATCGCCTTCGACTCCTCGTACGAATGAAAAACGCCCCTCCGACACGAGGGGCGCGCGGGTCGAAGGGCCGTAACGGCGCCTCGTGCTCTTGCGCTTCCTCGGCAGGTTCTCGGCTCGAGTTTACGGCCTCACGGCCACCTGCGGTCTTCGGAGCCTGGGCTAGAGTAACACACTTGGCCTCGGGGAGGCAACGACGCCGACGATTCTCGCTGCGGGATCGCTACGCGGTTGCTTTGACGCGGTTCGGATCCACTTTGACGCCCGGACCCATCGTCGAGGTCAACGTCACGCTGCGCATGTAGGTCCCCTTTGCCGAGGGAGGCTTGGCCCGGAGAATAGCATCGAGCAAGGTGCTGACGTTGTCCAACAGCTGATTCTCGTCGAAGCTCGCTTTGCCGACGATCGTATGAATGATGCCGGCCTTGTCGACGCGGAACTCGACTTTTCCAGCCTTGATCTCGCGAATCGCGGCGCCGATGTTCGGCGAAACGGTTCCCGCTTTCGGGTTCGGCATCTTCGTCGCGAGCGTGCGGCCGAGCTCTTTGCCGACCTGCGCCATCATGTCCGGCGTCGCCACCGCAACGTCGAAGGCCCGAACCCGCCCTTAACTCTGTCGATCAAGTCTTGATCGCCAACCTCGTCGGCGCCGGCTTCGCGCGCTTCCTTGGCCTTGTCGCCCTTCGCGAACGCGATGACGCGTACGGTCTGCCCGGTGCCGTGCGGCAAGAGCACCGTGCCGCGAACGGTCTGATCGCTCTTCTTCGGATCGATCCCGAGGCGGATGTGCGCTTCGACGGTCTCGTTGAATTTCGCATTCGCATGCTTCTTCACGAGAGCGACCGCTTCGCTCGGCGCAAACTGCTGCTCGCGATCGAAGTTCGTCAGGAGCGCGCGCATGCGCTTACCGTGCTGCTGCATCTATCCCTCCACCTCGACGCCCATCGAACGCGCGGTTCCCGCAATGATGTTTCTTGCCGCATCGATTCCGTTCGCATTGAGATCGGGCATCTTGACCTTCGCAATCTCCTCGAGCTGCGCACGCGTCAGTTTGCCCACTTTATTACGATTGGGCTCTTTGCTCCCGGACTCGATCTTCAGCGCCTGTTTGATGAGAAACGATGCCGGCGGCGTCTTCGTAATGAAGGTGAACGTTCGGTCCTCGAAGACCGTAATCTCGACCGGGATGATCATCCCCGCCTGCGACGCGGTACGCTCGTTGTACTGCTTGCAGAAATCCATGATGTTCAAGCTGTACGGGCCGAGCGCCGGACCGATCGGCGGCGCGGGCGTCGCCTTGCCGGCCGGAATTTGCAAGCCAATTTTTCCTACGACTTTTTTTGCCATATGTTTAGACCTTCTCTACCTGGAAGAACTCTAGCTCGACGGGCGTCTCGCGGCCAAAAATCGAGATGAGCGCGCGCAAGCGCTCCTTCTCCTGCTGGATCTCGTCCACGATGCCCGTGAAATCGAAGAACGGACCGGACGTCACCTTCACGCGATCGCCTTTCTTGAAGTCGATCTTGAGCTTGGGTGCTTCGATGCCCATCTGCTTCAGAATCGTCTTAACTTCTTTATCCTGCAGCGCGACAGGCTTCTCGCCGGGTCCGGGGCTCCCGACAAAACCGGTCACACCTTGCGTGTTGCGTACGACGAACCACGATTGATCGTCCATGATCATCTCGACCAAAACGTATCCCGGAAAGACCTTCTTAGGCGTGATCTTGCGCTTGCCGTCTTTGAATTCGACTTCGTCTTCCATCGGGACGAGCACGCGAAAGATTTTGTCCTGCATGCCCATCGAATGGATGCGGCGCTCGAGATTCGCCTTGACTTTGTTCTCGTAGCCCGAGTATGTGTGCACGACGAACCAGTTGCGCCCATCCTTTGGTGCGGCTTGTACCGGCGACTCGGCTTCCTGCTCTCGCTCGAGCTCCGGATCGAGCTGGGGCTCTAGATCGAGTTCCGGCTCGCGCTGCGGCGCGGGCTCGAGATCCGGCTCGGCGGTCAGCGCGAGGATGTCGCCAAAAGGCGCCTGTTCGGGCAGCATGTGTTCCATTTACGATCCCCCTCCCAGGCTCGGATGAATCCAGGAGAAGATGTACCCAAATGTCTGGTCGAGCGCCCAGGGGAAGAGCCCGATCCCGATCACGAGCGCCAGCGTCAAGATCGTCGCGGAGATCCACTCTTCGCGCGTAGGCCACGTGACGCGACGCAACTCGGCGATGACGCCGCGAAAGAAGTCTGCACCGCCGAGTGCTGACGCTCGGCGATTCGCGGTCGCAAGACTGCGCCCCATAGCGCTCTTCTTCTGTTCGCTCATGTATTCCCCAAGTCTCTCGCGCGTCTTCTGGCAGGGCGGGCAGGACTCGAACCCGCAACCCCTCGCTTTGGAGGCGAACGCTCTACCAATTGAGCTACCGCCCTACGCTACTCTCGGAACGGCTTTGCCGCTACCTCGTCTCACGATGGGCACGATGGCAACGACAGAAACGGCAGTACTTGCTCAGTTCGAGCCGCTCCGTCGTCTTCTGCTTGTTCTTCTGCGTGTTGTAATTCCGGCGCTTGCACTCCGTGCAGGCCAGCACTACGATCACGCGATTCTCCTTTTTTGCCACTTCCCTCGGCCCCGTCGCAGGACATCAAAAACGGACCCCGCGGTCCGCTCAACGTCCCATGCTACCACGGCGGCCCCCGGTACGCAAGGCGCCGAATCGCGCCAAGCGAGATCTTACCGGGGAAGGTACCGTCGCGCCAAAAACCACCTTACCCGGGGAGGGTACCGGCGGCGAACCGGCGGGTCATGGAAGCGAAGGCCTGCCGCGAGTATGCCACAGAGATGCGCGGCACTATGGGCAGGCGGGTCGGGCGGGCGGCGTTGTCGGCGGCCCCGGCTTCCTTCATGCGCCCGGGCGGAATCGAACCGCCAGCCTTGGGCTTAGGAGTCCCCTGCTCTATCCAGTTTGAGCTACGGGCGCACGTATCGAGAATCTAGGTTTTATGCGGGTTTCCGTCGCACCCGCTTGCCTTCGTGACAGCGTAGGAAACGGCGCGGTTGCCATTCGGTTGCCGTGCGCGGTAAAAGCATCGCGATCCCACGCAGTCATGCGACGAGGGGACCGCGGGTAGCGGCCCCCTTTTTTGGAGCCCGTCGAAACGAATAAGACGAGTACGTCACCGGACCGCTAAACGCGACTCTGCGGATCGTCCGACGCACGGGTGAATCTGCGTTGTCCGGTCGGGACAGGTCCTCTGCAATGGGCAGGGCATCGAGGTCTATACACCGAGTCCTCGGCGATAATTTCTAGGCGTCGGCCTCTCCGCGCACGGGGTCCGGCAGGTTCGCGAGATCGTGCAGCGTCGAAAGTGCGACCTGGATAACCCTCGGACGCGGAGGCGTCCACGGCGCGCGCGACGACGCCTATGCGCCATCCTTGCAGGCATGCAAGCCGACAGCGGGCGGTACCCGCGCTGGAGCCCCACCTAATGGAGGCCGCTTGAGCGCCCGCAGCGCGGCCGGGTGCTTAACTCACCCTGAAAGCGGGGAAGAAAGACCATGAAAGTCTATTCTATACCAAGAGTGTTCGTGCCGAAGAAATGGGATCTCGCAGGCCTGCACGGCATTTCGGATGCCACACTCGAGATGCACTTCGGTTTGTACGAAGGCTACGTCAAGAACACGAATCTTCTGAACGAGCGTCTGGCTGAGATCCGGGAGCGTGGCAACGCGGCGGGCACCGACCCGACCTATGCCGATCTGGTGCGCGGCCTCGGTTTCGAGTACAACGGCATGCGCCTGCACGAGCTGTACTTCGACAACATGACCAAACGTTCCGAACCCGTCGGTTCGAGCAGGTTAAGCAAAGCCCTGGGTGAAGCGTATGGCGGTTTCGACGAGTGGAAAAACGATTTCTTGGCCGTCGCCGGCATGCGCGGCGTGGGCTGGGCGATCGCGTATTACGACACGACGACTTTGGAAATCACCAATCACTGGATCAACGATCACGAAAACGGCCACATTGCAGGGTCCGTCCCTATCGTGGTCCTCGATGTTTGGGAGCATGCGTTCATCAAGGACTACAAGCCTGCCGACAAGGACAAGTACATCGAGGCATTCTTTGCCAATCTCGATTGGAAAGCGTGCGAAGCGCGCCTGCCACTGCCATCGGTCAAGATGTCGCATAGCAGTACGTAGTCGGCCGCATGAGGTACGCGCGGAAGTCTTGCGGGAGGCGAGACGGGGCGAAGCAGCGGCAAGGTCTCGCCGCTGAACGAGAGGGACGTTGATGCGGAAGGTTGTCGCGTTCCTCTCGGTCGTTGGGCTCATTGCGGGCGTCGTCTTCCTGATTGTGCCGATTGCCGCGATCCCCGACGAGGCGCTCGTCGGCGTCGGCGCAACGGTCGCCGCGATCCTGGGCATAGTGCGGGAGATCCGCGGAGCGATTAACCGCTCCCGCGCCGCGCGGCTCTAGCAGACTGGTAGCAATACCGTGCGACGATGCGATGGCCTTGCTTCATCGTTTCCACGTTATACGGAGTTTGAGCACGGATGGCGTTCATTGTGCTAGGATTCTTGATTCCGTTGGGCGCCGGAATCAGTTCTTGTTGGAGCTTCGTACCTGACCCGTGGTGAGCTGGCCTATGGGCTGCGCCTCGTTAGGAGCCCTTTGCCATGAAATAGAACATTCCGACGGCAGCTCCACCCATGAGCACAACCGTCGCCCAGCCCCATACGATCGCGAGCGTCGAACTGCGCCACTCGCCCATCCTCCGGTCTGATGCGAGCCAGACGATTACGGCGATGAGCGGCACCGCTGCGATGCCGTTGAGGACCGCCGACCAGAAGAGCGCGCTGATCGCATTGATCCGCAACAAGTCGATGAAGATCCCGATGATGATTCCACCCACAATCATGGCGTAGAACTGACGAGCTCGCGCGGGTGGCTCGTTTAAACCTTGGCGGAACTTAAACGTTTCGGCCGCAACGTACGCCGAGGAACCGGCCAGGACGGGCACGGCCAAGATTCCGGTTCCGACCATGCCCAAGGTGAAGAGCATCGCGGCGAATCGCCCTGCGATCGGCTGGAGCGCTCGCGCCGCCTGCTCTGCGGTCTGAATGTTGTGTATGCCGTGGGCGCCGAGCGTCGTTGCGGTCGTCACGATGATGAAGAATGCAACGACATTCGAGAAGATCATCCCCGCGTTGATGTCCGTATGACAGTCGCGAATCGCCTGCGCATTGGTTCCTCGTCGAGCGGCGATCGTGGTCTTCCCTTCGTTCTTCTCCTCCTCGACCATGAGGGAGGCTTGCCAGAAGAACAGGTACGGCGTGATCGTTGTCCCAAGCACGCCAACCATCGTCGCGAGAACGCCGGAGTCCAAGCGCATGTGCGGCGCAACCAAATGCGCGAGCACGCGCGACCATGGAGCATGCACGACGAAGGCGGTGATCACGTACGCGAAGAGCGACAGCGTCAGCCATTTAAATATGCGCGCGAGGACGCGGTATGAAAGCCACACCTGTGCCGTGATGAGTCCAAGGCCAAAGAGTAGTGTCCACGCATCCGGCGGCAACGGAATGACGAGATGAGCCGCCGCGGACATTCCCCCGATATCTGCCCCGACGTTGAACGTATTTGCGATGATCACGAGCGTCGCCAGCGAGTAGGCTACCGGTAGGACGAGGCGCTTGCGCATCGCCGCGGCGAGGCCCTCGCCCGTCACGAGGGCGATGCGCGCGCACATGCCCTGCACGACGGCCATCATCGGCGTCGAGATCAGCGTGAGCCACAGGAGCGAGTAGCCGGTTGAAGCTCCGGCAACCGAATACGTGGAGATCCCGGACGGGTCGTCATCAGCGGCTCCGGTGATGAGCCCGGGGCCGAGTACTCGGAAGAAGCGTATGAGCCGCGAGGGGCGGCCTAAGGTCAGACCCGCGTTCCTCGACCAGTCAACAGGTTAATGACGAGGATGACGAGCGCCACCACCAAGAGCAGGTGAATCAGGCCGCCTCCGAAGTGCAGCAAGAAGCCGGCGAGCCATAACACTAAAATCACGCCGACGATCGTCCACAGCAGATTCGCCATCAGGATCTCCTCCCGTATTTTCGCTTACAGCCGCGCGTTTTGACGCTCGTTCTTTTCCGTAACATCATGTCCTCTATTCGAAGGTTTACCGCCGAGCGAGGGAATCGAAACCAAGCACCTTATTTCCGGGAAACTCTCTCGCACGGCCTCAATGAACGTATCCCTGGACGCGTTACTTGCGATCGAGTTGCACAGAAGAGCCACTTCAGCGCGTCGAACTGTGCGACGGTGCTGCTAAGCCGTTGGGAAGGTTTGGGAAATGTCGTTGTGCTGCCAGAGCAGAACCTTATGAGAGGAGGTTCTATGTCAGGGTACATAACGATTGCGAAGCGAACTGTGCGCGTGCGTCACGGTCTCGTACGTTAACGGTTTTCGAAAGCGCGGATGGTACGCTCAGGATGGAATTCTCGAAGATCGGCCGGTAAGAGTGCTTTCCGTCGCCGCGTATTCCTGACAACCTGCTTGTTACGCGCCGAGTTCTACGGCATAGCCGGGTGCGCCGTAGACCTTACGGCCCTGACTATCCCATGCGGCCAAGATCACGTGTCCGCGCGCAGAGTAATCCACGGTTCCCTGATTGATGCTACCGAGAGCGCGAATCACAGCGGCGCCGTTCATGAGGAAGGCGCGGTCAGCCAGTCGTAACGTCGCGCCGGTCGAAAATGGAATCGCCACGACCTGCACGGGCCCCGTCGTTCGCAGGTAGTGTGCAGCGCGTAGGTCGCGCTTCACTGGCACTCGCATCACCACCCATGAGATTCCGGCAATTATCACGGCGGTCAACACGCCGATGCCCCCGAAGGCGCCCAACATTGCGGTACCCTCCCCCGGGGTCGTGTCGAATATGTCGAGCAGCACACCGATTACTGCGAAAACAACTATGAAGCCGCCGGCGATATACAGCACGCGTCGCCAATCCCGCGCGCTCTGCCGCGCTACGACCATCGCTATCTCCGGGAACAGCGGCATCTCTGCCGTCGCCGGCTCCGCGTGCTCGCCGGGCGGCACCTGCATTTGCACGATCGCTCTCCCAGACTTGACGAAGTTCCATCCCATTCCGATGAGAAAAACCGAGATGAGGAACGGCAATATGCCCGCGTGCGCGCCGCCGAGTTGCGCCATCAAGAACAAGATCAGAAGAAGCGCCCCAAGGCTCAGCAGGACGTAGCCCCAAATTCGCATTGAAACTGTCTTGAAATGCGGGCGCCTTGAAGTCCTTTCGCCTCGTCCGCATTAGGCGCGAAGTCGGGCCCGGCGCAAGGCGTGCGTCCGTCGCCTGCGAAATTGCCAGAGTCGTGACGGACTACAGATTGCTCGAGAAGCAAGTCAGGGAGCTGCTGAGCGAGGAGAGCGATCCCATCGCGAACGCCGCAAACTTTGCCGCCTTGCTCTTCGGCGAGATACCGGACCTCAGTTGGGCCGGCTTCTACTACGCAGGCCCGACCGACGAGTTGGTACTAGGACCTTTTCAGGGCCGCCCCGCCTGCGCGCGTCTGCCCAAAGGAAGGGGTGTCTGCGGAGCCGCGTTCTCGAGTCGGCAAATCGTAGTCGTCGACGACGTTTCGCAGTTCGCCGATCACATCGCGTGCGACGCCGACGCTCGTTCGGAGATGGTAGTACCGCTGGTTGTGGATAACGTTGCGTACGGCGTCTTCGACGTCGACAGCGCTCGCCTCAAAAGATTCAGCTCGAACGACCAGCGGGGCATCGAGCGGCTCGTGGAAGCCTTCGTATCGCGGACCGCGCCGCCCCAACGCCCCGAGAAGGAATCTCCTGCGTTTGATGAAAATTCTGTAGGGGAAATCCCCGAATGAGGCGTTGAACCGCGCGCTCGCAGATAGCGAGTAGTGCGCTCTTCGCATCGGAAAGCAGGTTGCGATGCTCCAAACTCGGGACAACAAGAGCACGCGCCTCGATCTTTCGCTCGAGATCGCAGGCGACGCGCAGCGCGCGTCGATCACCTTTTGGAAAACGTGGCTCTGGCACTCGCGCGAAACCGCCGGATACCCGACGAAGATCTTCTGCGTGCAGATCGCCGAGCGCTTCGGCGTTACGCCTGACGACGTGTACCGCCAGTGGCTCGAATGGTACGAACTCCTAACCAGCTGGGATCTCGCCGCCGCCATGCTCGGCCGCGACATCCGCGCGACCGCCGCTCCGTACGGCGCTTCGCACCGTCGCGCCTAACGCGGCAAAGCCAGCCGCCGTCGCAAGGATCCCAAACCATATCGGCGATTTCGCGAACCACACGCCCCACGAGGAGAGCACGTAATGCGTCGCCACGAAGCTGGCCCACGGCGTCTGTGCGATCGTTGACGGAAGCCCGAACATCGGCGTCGTGGAGAACCCAAAGCCGGTAACGAGGAATGCGACCGCGGCGAGTGCGCTTACGGCGATCGCACCCAGAGCGGTGACGAGCCCGTGGAAAAGCGATCGGCCGTAGACCGTTCCCAGCCACAACGCGACGATGGGCACGAGCACGAGCGTTCCTCTCGCCAAAAAAACCTGAAAGAGCGGTAGCGCGAGCGCGACGACCGCCGCAGTGCGTAGCCACGACGGGCGCTGCCACGCAAGCCATAGCGCTCCGGGAACGGCGAGCGCGATGTGGTCGAGGTGGAGAAACGGGCTGCCCGCCAGTGCGAACACCGGCGCTGCAAGCAACGCCGCTTCGGGTTTCTCTCGCGGCAGCGCCGTGCGCGAGAACCAAAACGCTACGCCGAGCATTGCGATCCAGAAAAGGCGGCCGGCGAGCAGTGCCGGACCGGCAGAGACGCCCAGGCGATCGAGCGCCCACGGAAGGCCGTACTGAAAGTACGCCGGCAGCTCGGAGAGCATGTGCGCCGGAAGAATCTCGCGCACGTAGGCAATATTCTCGACGACGCCGAGAGCCGATACGGAAACGACCGCAAGAACGGCGAGCGCCGCACCGGATGCGATCGCATACCGCAAAGAGAGCCCCGCAGCGGCGACGGCGACCGCGATGCCGACTTGCGGCTCGAGCATCGAGAGGGCGACGCCCGCACCGACCAGAGCCGGGCGCCGGTCGCGCGCGCCAGTCGCAGCGAGTGCGATGCCGCGCAAGGCGAACGGCGGTAGCTCGCCGACCGACCACGAGAGCGTCACCAGCACGACGCCGAGTGCAACCAGAATGCTCCACCGCTCCCCAACGCCGAGGCGTTCCAACAAAAGAACTGCCGCGGCCGTAGCAAGGAACATGGCGACGATCCACAATGCTGCGGCAGTACCGAACGGAAGCCAGGCGAGCGTGGCAAAGGCGGCGATAGCATACCCCGGGAGCGGGGCTGGCAACACGAAGCCGCGCCGTGCCACGAAGAGTGGCGCCGGCGCAGGGGACGCTTCGCACCGTGCCATCGGCAGCGCGTCGTATGGGTCGGCGCGCGCCAGCAGAACGCGGCCAGAACAGTAAAACGCTTTGAAGTCGTCCATCGCAAAACGACCGTGGACGACGATCGGTGCCCAACAGCCGAGCGCGGCGACGACGATCGCCAGCGCCGCGGCGGCGCGCACGCTCATGCTGCCGCCGGCTCGGGCGCGCGCGCGAGCGAGACGAGTCCTGCGGCGGTCGCAACGATTGCTAGCCAGATCGGCGCTTTCACCAGCCAGATGCTCCATGACGTCATGATGAAGTGCTTGCCGATGTACTGTGCCCACGCCGCCTGCGGCAACGTCGCCGGTAACGTCTGAACGGGAGGCATGTGCATGCTCCCGGTTCCCGTGAGAATTGCGACGCAGCCGATTAGCGACAAGACGACGATCGTCACCAGCGCAGCGCGAATGCCGGCAATCGCCGAGCCGTACGACACCGCTGCGAGCCACGCTCCAACGAGCGGTGCGAGCGCGAAGAGCCGGATGATTGAAAAGACGTAAAGGGCCGGCACCGCGAGCGCGACGAGCGCAGCCGTGCGCAACCACAAAGGACGAGATGCGTTCGTCGCGAGCCACGCGGCGGCCGGGACGGCAAGCGCGATCTGATCGAGATGGAGAAACGGGCCGCCGACGACGGCAAAAACGGGCGCGGCGAGGAACGCCGTCTCGGGACGTACGCGCGCGGCGGCGCTGCGCGCGTACCAGATCGTGATGCCGAGCATCACCATCCAGCAGACTCTTCCCGCGAAGATCGCCGCACCGGCGGTGACGCCGACCCGGTAGAGCATCCACGACAGGCTATACTGCAAGACGCTAGGGAGTTCGGAGAGGAGATGCGCGGGTAAAACGACGCGGAAGTACGCGACGTTGCCCGAGACGCCGAGCAGAGCCAGAGAGATGAGGCCGAGGATCGACGCAGCCGCGATCGCCGGGATCGCGAAGCGCCGGCCGAGCGCGACCGCCGCGAGCAGCACGGCGGCGCCGATCTGCGGCTCGAGCAGAGAGAGCGCGACGCCGGCGGCAAGCGTCCACGGCCGACCGTATCGCGCGCTCCAAGCAGCAAGGCCGATTCCCAGGAGCGCAATCGGCGGAAGTTCGCCGACGGGAAAGCAGACGGCGACGATCGGCAGGGCGAGTGCAACGGCGATCGCCCATGCATCTGCGGCTCCGGTCTTCGCGAAGAGAAACGCCGCGAGGGAGAACGCCGCCGCGAGAACGACGATCCAGACCACGGCGGCAATGTCGAACGGCATCAGCGCGAAGGGCACGAACAGCGCGATCGCATATCCGGGCAGCGGCGCCGGAACCACCTCTCCGGGTTGCGTCACGTAGAGGGGCGACGCTGCCGGCTGCTTCTCGCAGCGCGCCATCGGTGCAGCCGCGTACGGGTCGCCGTGCTGTAGCACGACGCGCGCCGAGCAGTAGAACGCCTTGAAATCGCCCATCGCGTAGCGGCCTCGAGCGACGTTGGCCCCGGAGATTCCAAACGCCGCCGCAACGAGCAGTATCGCGGCGACTGGCCGGATCACGCCGCGGTGCTGGAAAGCGGTGACCCCAGCGTGACGGGAAGAAGCACGGAGACGCGGTTCCCCGCGCTCGTGTGCACCACGTCGAGCCGCTCTGAGAGCGCCCGCACGAGGAAGAGTCCGCGACCGCTCTCCGCCAGGACGTCGGGAACGTGCTCGCCCGTACTGCGGAACGCCTTGCCGCGATCGCTCACGTGCAGCGCAACCGAGCGATCGTCGCACTCCAGCGTCACCTCCGCATCGCCGGGCGTATGCCGCGCCACGTTCGACACGAGCTCTCCGACGATCGCTTCGACGGCCGCGAAATCCGACGTCGGAGCGGCGATTTCGCCGAGATGCCAGAGCACCGCACGTTTGACTCGATGGGCCGCGCTCTCGTTCTTTGCGTCGAGCTTCCACGTCTGGCGAAGCGTCGACGCCGGCGCGCTCTGTAGATCGGTAATAGCGACGAACAGCACGGCCGAGTCGTCGCGCGGCCGCACGCCCGCAAAGATGCGCCGCTGGATTTGCTCGGCGATGTTTCCTCCCGGACTGAATGCTTCGACGCGGATCGCGGCTTCCAGGGCAGCCATGCCTTTGTCGTAATCGCGCTCGGCCTCGACCATACCGTCGGTGTAGAGCACCAAGGCGTTCCCGAGTCCGAGGTTCACTTCGTACGCGGCGAAATCGGAACGCCGATTGACGCCCAGTGCGATGCCGCTGCCCTTGAGCGTACTCGTCTCCCGCTCCGGCGTTATCACGAAGGGCGGTGGATGCCCGGCGACCGCGTACCGCAGCTTGCCGTCCGCGAGATCCAAGACGCCGAAGAACGCGGTCACGATGCGCTGTTGATCGTCGGCGCAGATCGCGCGATTGGCGCGGCGCAGGACGCTCGCGGGGTCCGGATCCTCGCGAGCGGCGATACGTATCGCCTGACGCGCGGCTCCCATGACCGTCGCCGCCTGCAGGTCGTGCCCGGCGACGTCGCCCACGCCAATGGCGAGCGATCGCTCGGAAATTGCAAATACGTCGTACCAGTCGCCGCCGATCTCGGCGCTCTTGGCGGCCGGAACGTAGGCAGCGTCGATGCGCACGCCGGGGAGCACCGGCAGATCGTGCGGGAGCAGCGCCTGCTGCAGCGTCGACGCGACGTGGTGTTCGCGCTCGTACGCGTCGAGCAACTCTTCCTTTTGCTGCAACGCCTCGCGCAGTCGGTGGGTGATCTCTTGCGAGAGCCGATCGAGCGTTGCGATCTCGTCGTTTCCATCGATCGCCTGCACGGTTTCGCCCGCCC
This sequence comes from Vulcanimicrobiota bacterium, assembly GCA_027364935.1. Taxonomy (GTDB): domain Bacteria; phylum Vulcanimicrobiota; class Vulcanimicrobiia; order Vulcanimicrobiales; family Vulcanimicrobiaceae; genus Tyrphobacter. Next base: position 27,502 of record DAHXOK010000016.1, read on the forward strand.
CGAGCCGGCGTACGTTGCTCGCCAAGAGCTCGAGGCGGTGCACGATGCGCATGCCGAAGCGCGTCATCGCGAGAAGCGTCACGACGATTCCACAGAGACAGACGATGAAAATCGCTGCAATGGCATTGGTCCCGCCGAGGACCCTCGTCGCTTGCCGCGACGAAGCGGAGATCGTTTGCGCGTCCGAGACGAGCAGTGCGGCAAAGACGGCCAGAAGCACGAGAAAAAGGAGAGGCGCGGCGCTCACGAGGAGTGCCTGCATACGAATCTTCCCGACTCGAGTACGCATCGGACGTTCGATTTTCGGCGGGCAGGGAGGAGCGCCTCCGAGGGTCCATCCTACTAGGAACGCGATGGAGGCCGCACGCATCGTCCAGAATACGCTCGTCGCGCTCTTCGGCGACGCCTACGGGGCCACGATGGGCGTACGGCTCTGGAACGGAACCCGCGTCCAGGGTACTCGCGAGCGCTTCACGCTCGTCGTTTCCCATCCTGGAGCGCTGCGCACGGCATTGCGCGCCCCCTTCGATCTTTCGGCGGGCAGGGCATTCGCGGCGGGGCTTCGCCTCGCGCCCGACGAGCGTCTGCTGGACATCGGCTGCGGTTGGGGTGCCTTGGTTATTCGCGCCGCGCAAACGTTCGGCGCACGTGCGCTCGGTATCGCGCTCAGCCGATCGCAGCTGCTCGCGCGCCCGCGAGCCGACGGCAGCGTCGATATCCCGCCGACGCGCCGCGATCTCTATGCCTGAGCTCTTCTCTCCGATAGGTTTGCGCGCGCTGACGCTCGAGAACCGCATCGTCGTTTCGCCGATGTGCCAGTATTCCAGCGTGAACGGAAGCGCGAACGACTGGCACGTCGTCAATCTCGGGCACGTCGCTATGTGCGGCCCCGGCGTCGCGTTCTTCGAAGCGACGCACGTCAGCCCAGAGGCTCGCATCACCGACTGCGACCTCGGCCTCTACAGCGACGAGAACGAGAAAGGAATGGAGCGCGTCGTGCAATTTCTGCGTCGCTGGACGCGCAGCAAAGTTGGCGTGCAGCTCGCGCACGCCGGTCGAAAGGGTGCGACGCTTCCGCCTTGGGAGGGCGGCGGGCCGGCACCGGCGGCTCGCGCGTACGCCATCGTCGCGCCCTCGCCCCTTCCGTTCGACGTCGGGTGGCACGTGCCGCACGAACTCGACGAGATGGGAATGGAGAAGGTCAGCAACGACTTCGTCGCTGCGGCGCGGCGGGCCGAACGCCTCGGCATCGACATCGTCGAGCTACATTTTGCGCACGGCTACCTCGCGCACGAGTTTCTCTCGCCGCTTGCGAACCGGCGTTCCGATCGGTACGGCGGGTCGCTCGAAAACCGCATGCGCTTTCCGCTCGCGCTCTTCGCCGCCGTGCGCCATGCCTGGCCGCAAAGAAAACCGCTCGGCGTGCGCATCTCCGCGACCGATTGGGTCGAGGGCGGCTGGGACGTCGAGCAATCGATCGCGTTCGTCGAGCGCCTCAAGAAGCTCGGCTGCGACTTCGTCGACGTCTCGAGCGGAGGGCTCTCACCGCAACAGCGCGTCGCGGTCGGCCGGGGTTATCAGGTTTCCTTTGCCGCACGCATCAAACGCGCGACCGAAATGCCAACGATCGCCGTCGGCATGATTACCGATCCGAAGCACGCCGAACAGATCGTCGCCGACGGAGACGCAGACATGGTCGCGCTCGCCCGAGGGTTTCTGCGTCACCCGCGCTGGGCGTGGGATGCTGCCGACGCGCTCGGCGGCTGTGAACCGTTCGTGCCGGACCAGTACCGCAGAGGCCGCACAACCACCTGACGAGCAAGGCGTTCTACGTCGTCGAGGCTGCAAGATTGCGCTCTCCCTGCGAGATTACGACGCGAGCGCGCCGCGCGCGCGCAGCTCGACCGCCACCGCAAACATCTCATCGTCGCGAGCGACGGATTGAGCGTGACCGTCGCGATCGCGCTCACGCGCTCGTTCGTTCTCGCGCCACGTCGCGCTTCGGGGGAACGGCGACCACGGGCACCGACGCGGCCCGCATCACCACTTCGGCGACGCTTCCCATCAGCAGGCGCCGAAGGCCCGTTCGGCCGTGCGTCCCCATCACGATCATCGTCGCATCTTTTTGCGCTGCAATCGTTTGGATTTCTCGAGACGGATCGCCGTACGCAAGGATCGACGTCGCATTCTGGGCAGCACGTTTCGCGCGCGCCGTCGCATCGGCAAGATACCGCTCCCCGTCGGCGCGTAGCGCCTCGTAGCTTCCGTCGAGCAACGCCGGCTCGCCAAAACTGAGCCGCGCCGCCCGGCCGCTGTCGATCACGTGGCAGAGTAACAGCTCCGCCGACAACGCGCGCGCCAACCCCGACGCGACGTCGACCGCATTCAGCGCGTACTCCGAGCCATCCACCGGGACGAGAATCCGTTGCTGGTTCATCGCGGCACGTCCGCGGTCATCTGCCGGAGCGTTTTCAGTACGCTATCTGGGTTGAGACTGATCGAGTCGATGCCGAGATCCGCCAGGTAGGTCGCAAGCGCGGGATAATCCGACGGCGCCTGGCCACATATGCCGACGGCGCGCCCGTTGCGCTTGGCCCCTACGATCGTCTGGCGCACCATCTCGAGCACGCCAGGATCGCGTTCGTCGAACTCCGCTGCGACGAGCTCGGAATCGCGATCGATACCGAGCACGAGCTGCGTCAAATCGTTCGACCCAATCGAGAAACCGTCGAAGTGGCGTGCGAAAGCGTCGATCCGAATGACGTTGTTCGGGATCTCGCACATGACGTAGATCTGCAAGGCGTTCTCTTTGCGCCGAAGCCCGAGCTCGGCCATGCGCGCGATGACCCGCTCTGCCTCGTCGACGCGGCGGCAGAAGGGAATCATCAGAATAACGTTTCGCAGGCCCATCGCATCGCGCACGCGCTTCATCGCGGCGCATTCGAGCGCGAACGCATCGGCATAGATCGGATGCGTGTACCGCGATGCGCCACGCAGGCCGAGCATGGGGTTGGCCTCCTGCGGTTCGAACGCGTTTCCGCCGAAGAGCTGCGCGTACTCATTGCTCTTGAAATCAGACATGCGAACGACCACTGGCTTCGGATAGAACGCCGCCGCAATCGTCCCAACGCCCTCAGAGAGCGTGCGAATGAAGTACTCGGCCGGCGAAGCGTCGTTTTCCGCAAGCGTTTCGATCGTTCGTGTAATTTGCGGATCGGTGACGCGCTCGGGATGCGCCAGCGCCATCGGATGAACGCGCACTTCGTCGGAGACGATGAACTCTATGCGAACGAGCCCGACGCCGTCGTTTGGAAGCATGCTGCGCGCGAACGCGGAGCCCGGGTCACCTAGCGTCAGCATGATTTTGGTTTTTGGGCGCGACAGCGTGCCGACGTCCACGTGCTCGACCTCGAAGGGAAGGCGGCCGGCGTACACGTTTCCCTCTTCGCCGTGCGCGCACGACACGGTCACCTCGGCGCCGGTGCGCAGAACGGCCGTTGCCGCTCCCGTGCCGACGACTGCCGGAATGCCGAGCTCGCGCGCGACGATCGCAGCGTGACACGTGCGCCCGCCGCGATCGGTCACGATTGCGCTCGCAATCTTCATTACCGGCTCCCAGTCCGGCGTCGTCGTCTGCGCGACGAGCACTTCGCCCGGGCGAAAGCCGTTGAGATCCGCGCTCCCCTCGACAACGCGCGCCGGGCCGAATGCAATCGTCGAACCGACGGCGCGGCCGGTGACGATCGGTTTGGCGTCGGTGGCGATGCGGTACTCGTCGACCGTGCTCAGCTCCCGGCGCGACGCCACCGTCTCCGGCCGCGCCTGCACGAGATAGATTCCTCCGTCGACGCCGTCCTTCGCCCATTCGACATCCATCGGGAGCGGACGCCCTGCGAGCTCGCTGTAATGCCGCTCGACCGCAACGCACGACTCTGCCAGTGCGACGATCTCGTCGTCCTTCAAGCAGAAGCGTCCCCGATCGATCTCCGCCGTCGCGAGCATCTGCGTCGTCGATTGCAGGGTCGCCCCGCCGCCAAAGACGAGCCTACGCTCCTTCGCGCCGAGCCTGCGACGAAGGACCGTGCGGTACCCTTGCGAGAGCGTCGGCTTGAAGACGTAGAACTCGTCGGGGTCGACGGCGCCCTGGACGCTCGTTTCTCCCAAACCATACGAACCCGTGATGAAGACGACGTCGCGAAAGCCGCTCTCGGTATCGAGCGTGAAGGCGACACCGCTCGAAGCGAGATCGGAACGAACCATCTTCATGATGCCGACCGAAAGCCCGACCTTAAAGTGGTCGAATCCTTGATCGATGCGATAGTGGACGGCGCGCTCCAAGAAAAGGCTCGCAATGCACGAACGATACGCCTCCAGCAGCATCGCCTCGCCGCGAACGTTGAGATAACTCTCGTGCTGTCCCGCAAAGCTAGCCGTCGGCAAGTCTTCGGCTGTCGCAGAGCTGCGAACCGCGACGGAGAGGTCGGGACCGTATTGTTTTTGGAGCTCTCGATAGGCGCTGCAAATTTGCTCGGCAAGATCCTGCGGCAGGGGCGCCGACGCAACCGCATCGTGAGCGCGTCGCGCGCGTACCGCGAGGTCCGCGACCTTCGCCGGATCGAGTCCATCGAGTGCCGCGTGCACCTTGGCCCAAACGCCGCCGCGCTCTAACACGTAGCGGTACGCGTTAGCCGTCACCGCGAAACCGTTCGGCGTACGTACGCCGAGCGGCGTCAAGGCACGATACATCTCACCGAGTGACGCGTTCTTGCCGCCCACGCTAGCAACGTCGGCATTCGAGATACCACGGAACGGGCGAACGTACTCCGATCCCGTGAGCGCATCGGCCCCGGCCGGGCTCGCTTGCACCATCATGACGCAATCATGCTACGTCCCGGGCGCGAAGCCACCGCGAAGGACATTCCGAAGTTCTTCTCACTCGGCGCGTATCGAATCGAGGCGATGACCGTGCAAGTACGTGTGAACCACCGGAGAATGCCCCCACTATGACAACGTGGACTTGCCCCATGCATCCCGAGGTCCAGGCTGCCGGCCCCGGGGAGTGCCCGTCGTGCGGAATGGCACTCGAACCGGCTCAGCCGAGCGCCGATATCGAGGAGGGCGGCGAGCTCGCCGACATGACGCGGCGCTTCTGGGTGAGCGTCGTACTCTCGGCTCCCGTGGTCACGCTCGCGATGACGAAGCCGATTCCTTGGCTCGAGGCGGCGTTGGCGACGCCGGTCGTTCTCTGGTGCGCCTTCCCACTCTTCGCGCGAGCGTGGCGTTCGCTCGTCGCGCGAAGCCTCAAC
>DAHXOK010000017.1:0-16371 GCA_027364935.1 Vulcanimicrobiota bacterium
CGTCCCACACGTTCGCCGGAAACGACCAGTCGACGGTCTCGACTTGCGGCACGTACGCGATGCTGCCGACACGCACGCGATGCGGCTCGCTGCCGAGCACGCGCAGCGTACCGCGGGCGATCGGCACGAGGCCGGCGATGCTCTTGAGCAGCGTCGATTTTCCCGAGCCGTTTGGTCCGACGATGCCGAGCACTTCTCCCGTCGACACGTCGAACGTGAGCCGGTCGAGCGCGACGAAATCGTCGTAGCGCACGACGAGGTCGCGTGCTTCGACGACAGCGTTCATCGCATCGACGTCACGATCGCGCGCGTGTCGTAGCGCAGCATGGAAATGTAATCGGCGACGTCGGGGTTCGTGCCGACGGAGTCGTCGTACAGGTTGGCGATGACGGGGATCCCCGCATCGCGTGCAAGCGTCATCGCGAGCTTTGGGCTATACTCGGGCTCGCCGAAGATCGCACCGACCCGGTACCGTTTCGCGAGATCGACCGTATGGCCGAAGTCGCGCGGATTCGGCTCTTGCCCGGGCGCTACTTCGATGACGCCGAGCGTCGTGATCCCGAAGCGATCGTCGTAATACTCCCACGCGTTGTGAAAGACGATGAGGAGCCGTCGCGAGGGAGGAATCGGCGCAATTTGCGCGCGGATCCATGCGACGAGGGCATCGAGGCGGCGGTCGTAGGCGGCGGCATTGCGATCGTACTCGCCGCGATGCGCCGGATCGAGCTTGACGAGAGCGTCGCGAATGCGTGCGACGTAGTGCTTCGCATACACTGGGTCCATCCAGAGATGCGGATTGCTGCCTTTGACGGGGAGGCCGCGAGCGCAATCGACCACGACGGCGCCGGTGGGCGCGTTCTCCAGCAAGCCTTGCATCCACGTTTCGAGTCCAGCTCCGTTCTCCACGAGCAGCCGCGCGCCGGCCAGCATCTCGATGCTCTGCGGGGTGGGCTGGTACGTCTCCGGCGACGAGCCGACCGGTACGATGCTCTGCACGGTCACGCGCTTGCCTCCAACGCCCCGTACGAACGAGTTGAGCGTGGAAATCGTCGTCACGACCTGAATCGGGCCATGCAGCGGCGCGCTCGCGTTGCTTCGCAACGCGGTACCGCCGCCGCTCGCACATGCGACGAGCGCGAAGACGATTGCCGGAAAAAGCGCGCGCGTTATCTGCATGCCCGGCACCGTCCGAAGAACTCCATCGCATGATCGTCGAGCCTAAAGCCGCGCGTCTTGCGGAGCGCCTGCGCGAAGCGATCGATCGCGGTGCAATCGACGTCCTCCACCTTGCCGCACGTGCGGCAGATCGCGTGATGGTGGTGGCGCTCGGGCTCGCAGTGCATGTAGCTCGCCTCGCCGGCCGCGTCGACGCGCTCGGTTACTTCACCCTTCGAGCGAAGGCGTTCCAGCGTCCGATAGACGGTGGAGAGCGCGACGCGTGCGCGCGCCCGCTTCAGTCTCGCGTGGATGTCGGAGGCCGTGAGGAAACGGCGTTCGTGGCGCAGGACGTTCGCGATCTCCTCACGTGGCCGCGTGACGTATTCTGCTCGCTCCGTCATCGTACGGAGAGTTTTTGCGAACCGTTTGCAAAAACCTGCTCCTACGGGGAAGGCGGCACGCACACGACGACCTTCTCGGTCTCCGTGTCGCGCCAGTATTGCGTTGAGTCGGAAAGCGCGGGCAGCGTTAGCCCGGCCGCCGAGGCGCGCGTCTGCACCTTGGGCATGACTTCCTTGACGAGCGGCGCCGGCGTCGGAGCCGGGTCGGTCGGCAGGCGATCGGGATCGTCGAACGTCGACGCGAGCGCATACCACCCGAGCGCCAGCAACCCGGCGGGCGCCGTCGACGCGGTCTGCGGACAGTGCAGCAGCGCGTAGCGTTTCGGTGCGATGTCGGCCTCGAGCGCGTACGCCCACGCGATGACTCCGGCGAGTTGGTCCTGCACCGCCGGCCGCTCTGCGACCGTGCACATGTTCTGCAGGATGTCGTGCTCGAGCTGAGCTTCCTGGAGAATCGCGTCGAGCTCTTGCTGCCGGTTGTTCAGATCGTTCAAACGCGAACCCGGCGCGTGGCGATCGTCGGCCCGCACGTGGTTTTCGAGCCGCACCGCGACGTTGTGGTTGCAGCGTGGATTGATCGCCGCCACCTGTACCGGCGCCGCTCCTCCGAGAGCTGCTGCCGTGCTCGAGACGACTGCCGTTACCAATACTGCGAGAATGCCCGCCCGCCCCCCAAGCTTCATCTTTGAGAGGTGCTCAGAACCCAGCGTATAATCCTTCGTCCGCTCGTGGGGATGTAGCTCAGCTGGTAGAGCACTTGCTTCGCATGTAAGGGGTCTGGGGTTCGAGTCCCCACATCTCCACCAACTCCAAAAACACCGATACTATAAGGGCTTTTTGCTGTGTTAGCGACGATAACCGCGGCGCCGAGATCGGAAGTGCTTATCTCGGGCATAAGGGGTCAGGACTTCGAAAACCGCCCGACCAGCCGCTCCAAAACGCCAGCGCCCGTAATGCTTTTTAAAGATTAGTTGCTGGGTCGCGCGATTGAGGCGTTGACTCCCTAATGGCACACAATGGAGTTACGCGCAAGAGGCCGCGCTATTCGGATGCTGGACGCGAAGCGCAAGGGATCCGAGGCCTGGATCAGGCGACGAAGTCGAGTCCCTTCTTTGCGACTAGCTGCAAGAGTTTTAGGGATGCGCCCTGTGGCTTCTTTTTACCTCGCTCCCATTGGCTCACCAGGCTCGTCGTCACGTTGAGGTAACGCGCAAAAACGCTTTGACTGGCTCCTTCACGTAGACGAAGACTACGAATCGCATCGGCATCTAATGGCTGGACGGGTGTGAGACAAGACTTATCGAACTCGCGCATGGTTCGCCTGTTGATCGCACCAACTGAATAGAGATCCTCAGCAGCCTCGTGAATGGCTGCCATGATTGGACTACGGTACTGCAGCCCTGCCTCGGCCTCTTCAAGGTTCTTCCTAGTCTTCGTGTTCTTCGTCATTTTCTTCGTCATCAAATTCTGTTTCCGCATCGTCTTCAATCTCCGTCAGCTTGCCTTCTGCGAGTAGCCGATCGATGAAAGCGTCATCGAGGTTCAAATATTTGTCGGCGAGCTTCTTGAATGCCGCGAGCTCTGCCGGCGAGATGTTGTCGCGCTGGTTCTTCGCGAAGCCGTACGCAAAAACCGATCGCGCGCCTGATTTGAAGAGCACAATCGTCCGGAAGCCGCCGGACTTTCCTTCGCCCGCCCTCGCGACACGCTGTTTGTAAACACCTCCGCCGAGATTTGCATCTTCATGCCCGTCTTGGATCGCTTGGACCGCCTCTCGCAGCGACGCGTCGTCAACCTTCGATTTCCCGCAGAACCGGCTGAAGGACTTGAGTTTGAATATCCTCAGTTAGGGTCTCCAGTCCAAACGGGCGTATCGATGAGGAGACTAGCACTTAGAACTATAGCACTGAGAGTGATAAGTTGCAAAGCCGGTCGCTCGAGGTAATCACCGGCGACCGACTAGTTGCCTCCTCGCCAAAGGCAGCGGCCGGCATGCTCCACGGGTTGCCATACTGAATGGCCGGCCCATGCCAGGAAGCCACATCACCGACATGCGCGACTTCGACCTCCCGTGCACCGAAGCGGAGCTCCCGGCTCAGGCGGCACGGCTACGACATTTTCTTGGCAACGTCGTTCAAGCGGCCACGGCAACGCTCCACTGGGAGTCCATCACAGGGCTCCCGTGCCAACGACGCCCGAGGAATCGGCGATGCCTAGGCTCGATCGCCGTTCGGAAGGCCGATCTCCCCGAACCATTTGTTTTTTGGGAGTGCACGGCATGCGCGGACAGCGGACGGATCGCCGGTTTTCTGGGCGGCTCCTACGACCTTAGTGCGTTCGCCAAGCGAGGCAGCGAATGCGAGCAAACGCGCGACGTGGCCCTTACCGTGGAGGAGTATCGGTCTTGGATTTCAGGCGACATGATCCCCTACGACTCGGAATCGATGCAGATCATCTACTCGGCAGCGGCGAGCAAACGCGGCATCGTCGTCTCGGTCCCCGAGAGCGCCCTGGAAATGCTGCGCGATTCCACGGCGGCTGATGCGAATCACGAATCCAATCGGAAGCGGCAAGCCGGGGTCTACTCGATTTTCGACAAGCTTAACCAGCTGCTCGAAAAGCCGAAAACGCGGTCTTCGGGGCGCTCACGCGATCGCCATACCCGCATTTCTCCTCGAACAGCAGGGCGCCACCGAGAAGCGGACTCTGCGTACGCCCACGGGTTCTTTTCGGCGATCGTTGCGGGTCCGACGGTCATGCCGACACGTTGGCTGCAGCGCTTCCTTTCGCCCAAGCACGCGTCGGTCGAAGCTCTGAACGCAAACTCACAGCGTGTCATGAATGCGTACAACGAGGTTGCAGAGCAGTTGCTGCAACGGCGCCACCGATTCGGCGACGCGACCCTCGAAATCGCTAGACGTGACGCGCAAGGCAACACGCTCGTCGATTGGCACCTCGGCTTCCTCGACGCGATGGACCTCAGTCCGGACGAGTGGACAGCACTCCTCTCCAGTTTCAAACGCAAGGACATCTTGTCGCCGCTTGCCATGATTTCCCAATGTTCAGAAGATCCGAGCAAACGTGGCTGGCTGAGGGACCAGACCCTTCGTGAGAATATCGGACGCTCGCTAGGAGTCATGACTGCGCGCTTATGGGAGGCCTACCGAGGCGAACCGTCGATGCAAATGGAATTCGAAGACGCCGCGCAACGCCGAGACGAGCCGAAGGTTTCGCGCAACGCGCCGTGCCCTTGCGGCAGCGCCAAGAAATACAAACGCTGCTGTGGCTCGACTCTTCGTGCCGTTTAGCCGCGCGATTTTGACTCCCTATTGACTCCCAATGGGGCGAACTTTGACGTACTCTCGCGAACGGTGACGAACGATCGCTTATCGCTTTCGCCTTATTCTACCGCATTTTCTCCATATTTCTGCGATGTAGTCCGCGCGCATCAGGCCCGTTCGCATGTAAAGGGTCGGGGGTTCGAGTCCCCCCATCTCCACCATTTGAAAACCCGCATGGCGTAAGGCTTTGCGGGTTTTGTATTACCCGAGATCGATGACTTGATAAACGCAACGAAGCGCAATGGGACCGATCACTGAGAAATGACCATCTGCGATGTGCTTGACATCGGAATGCTAAGCGCCGAAACGATGGGAAACCATGGATTAAACGTGTACGTCACCGTAACCTGCACGAGACATCCCTGACCTCTATAGGGACTAGATGCGGTGCATCCGGGATTCCCTCCTGGCCAGTTTGGCGTTACTGCTACGGCACCTAATCCCATGACAACTGACTGTTGTTGGATGTAATTCTGAATCTCGGCTTGGTCGGCGTTACAAGGCCATGGATCCGTTCGGCTTCCGGTGTGGTTGCAATTCGATCCGTGCACGATGGCGAACCTCGCACCGATACGCGCAGCATTGTCAACTAAATGATAGGTGTAGAGCGCGCGGCTGAAGTCCATAATACCCAGCAACAATACGAGAAAGAGGTTGAGGACAATGGCTGTCTCAACGAGCGCGCTCCCACGCTCTGAATGATGCCTCATTGGCCGACCTGGACGATAGCCGTCGCCGAAATTGGCACGTTGTCCGGAAGAAAAGGATAGCGGATAAGGGGCGTAAACGTGCCTCTAGCCGTCACCTGGATAAACATCGCTCGATTCGCGCCGCTCGGGCACGACGTATTAGACGGACCGCCTGAATACGTGCAGAATTGCGTTGTCGTGACTGCCAGTTGGTCCAGCGAAGGCGTGCCTCCGGCAGCGACGCACGTGAATCCGGCGTCGTTGCAAGCCGCTTGGCTCGCCGCATAATCGACGGTACTATTGGCGTAGCCTGGAAACGGCTTCGCATACGCGCCGGCCTCACCGTCCGCAGCTCCGACTTGCGCACCTGCCCGCACAGCGTTACCAATGGTCACGCTGTAGGTCATCTTTTGTCCTAAGTCGATGACGCCTATAACGAGAAGCAAGAGCAGGGGTATTACCAGCGCAAACTCTACGAGGGCACCGCCGCTGTCATTGCGGAAGAGACGCAGATGCGATGTCGTGGCTTTAGCCTCCGCGTAAAGCCTACTCCGCAAGGGTGGGCACTTGCGTATAGCCGCCGCTCGAAGCCGGGGCAGAAACGGTTAGCGTGCTGCCGTTCGCGACGATGTCAGCTGCAACGATGAAGGAAACGGTTAATGAGCTGGCTGCATTCAGGTTGATGTGTGCGTTCGGCGCATACACCATGCCGAGCAGGCTTTGCCCCGAGAAGTTCTCGGGGCTGGTTGTCGTGCTCGTTTGATAAAATAGAACGCCAGGTGCCCCCATGGACGCGCTGACCGTCGCGGGTCCTGCTCCTTGCCACGGCGGAGGCGCATTGAGACTCGTCGTAGCGCCGTTGAGCTTCACTTTTCCGCCGAGCACGATGGTAACGCCGGTTGTTCCGCTCACGCAGCCGGTGCACGTGAGGTTGTTCGCCGTAAAGTCTCCGGAAAAAACGTATAAACCTGGAGAAAGATTCACATCGCCGCTTGGACTAAAACTGCAATAAAAGCCAGGCGAGAGCGACGTCGCGTTCTTCGAGGGCGTCGTGCAGTCTCCGGAATAGTACGGACTCGCGGTTGGAGTACTGTTGAGAGGATATGCAGCAGTAAGTGCCGCGCAGCCGGGAACTGTCGCGCAGGGATCGGGAAATGGCGGAACTCCGCTAGTCACGATCGTGCTGGCGGGGCACGGCGACGGCTGGCTGCAGCTCACGCTACCGCTAGCAGTAACGCTTGGGGCGTCGATGAGGTCGGCGCTGCTGGCATTCACATTCCCGGCGACCGAAATGCCGCACGGAGACGTCACTCGCGCGCCCGCGTTGACTGTCAGGTCGCGTTCCGTAACGACGATGCACGGTGAGGCACTGCTCGTTTCGATAACGGCGACGGCACGCGTCGACACCCAATTCGTCGAACTGCCAAGGAACTGTGCGAAGAATCCTGGGTATGAAACGTGCACGATCGCTTCGACGGCGTTCGTGTTTCCTTGGTACGCTCCGGATTGCGGTGGATAGTTGATCGTGACGCAGACCGGCGCGGTACTGGAACAACTCATCGCGCTGTTGAACGCGCTGCTGAAGCTGTTATTTCTGGCGGCATTCTGTCCGGCGGCGCAAACACTTGCTGGCGCTCCGGCGCCGGACTCGCTGCCGCAAGTGCTATTCGTGGGGTTCGAGACTCCGTAGAGGGCCCAGTCGGCCGCGAGCGCGGCGCTATCGGCGGCAGTTTGTTGTAGTCTCTGCTGATAGCGCAGATAGCCCAGATCGATCGCGAATGCAGCAAACCCCATCAGAAGCGCGAAGGCAAGCGCTACGAAGGGTAGGATCTGACCTCTCTCGGCATTTCGTGTATTCATGGTGCCCCTAAAAGTGCGTCGTTATAAGCATCCTCATTTCTAGGGTGCTTTGCTTGCACTTAGTATATCGAGTCATTACGCTGATACGCGAGCCATCGTTACCGCGCTTTACAGAAGCTTTACGCGTGGTAACCGCGACCGAGACCCAAAGCGCTCGCGCAGGCCTCGGATCAGGCGCCGCCGCCTAACTTCGGCTCTCCGCCGTCTGGGCAAATACCCATACCCTATAACGACCACCACGCGACCGCGAGCTACGACGCTCGCCACGAACCCCGGCGGCGAGTGAGGCGACGCAACGCGGAGCTGACCCTGGGTGGTTTCATCAGACGATCTCGCGAATAGCGATGCATCAGACCTCTGAATCTTCGATGAAAGAGAACGGATATCGGAAGAACGTGGCGTACGCGTTCGTCCAGACGCTTCTCCTATGCATTTTCGCCGGCGCCATGTTCTTCGGCCCGAAGGTTTGGCTCTTGCCGAGCAATGCTGCGCTTACGATCGCCGGCGACGTGCTATGCGCGGCGGGGCTTGCGCTTCTCCTCGCCGCCCTGGTCCAGATCGGTCGAGCCCTTCAGATAGCGCCTCAACCACGCGCGGACGCCACGCTCGTGACGAGCGGGGTCTACGCGTGGTTCAGGCATCCCATGTACACGGCGATCCTCTCGGCGATCGCAGGGCTCTTTCTACGCGAGCCAACGGTCGCCGTCGGAATCGCGGGAGCGGTCGCAATCGCATTTCTCGCGATCAAGACGCGGTACGAGGAACGACTCCTGCTCGCTCGCTATCCCGAGTACGTGCGGTACAAGAGTCGAACGTGGGGCATCGTACCTTGGCCGCACCGCTAGCCGGCGGCGATTTCGAGCGCTCGGACGAGCGTGCGCTTTGCAAGCAGAATCTTGTAGTCGTTCTGACCGCAACCGCAGGCGCCGGCTAGCGCAGCTTCGGCGGCGCGTTCGAAGTGCTCTCGTGCGGCCAGCGCGCCTGCGAGCGCGCGCTCCGCAGCGGGCGCATGCCACGGTATGGTGGCCACGCCGCCGAGCGCAACGCGCGCCTCGCGAATCGTGCCGCCCTCGAGATCGAGCGCGACGGCAGCAGACGCAAGCGCAAAATCGTATTGCGCGCGATCGCGCACCTTCACGTACGTCGAACGCCGTGCATACGCAAGCGCCGGTACCGCGACCTCGGTGATGAGCTCGCCCGGCTCGAGCGCCGTTTCGACGTTCGGCGTATCGCCGGGTTCCCGGTAGAAATCACGCAACGCAATCGCGCGATTGCCGTGCAGGCCGGCGACTTGAACGCTCGCGTCCAACGCGACCAGCGCAACGGCGAGGTCGGATGCGTGCGTCGCGATGCAGGAGTCACTCGTCCCCAAGACGGCTTGGCGCCGGCGCTCGCCGGCTAAGGCGCCACAGCCGGTACCCGGCGCGCGCTTGTTACACGGGGCCGCAGGGTCGCGAAAGTATGGGCAGCGCGTGCGCTGGAGCAGGTTGCCACCGATTGACGCCATGTCGCGAAGCTGCGGCGAGGCCGCTTGCTCGAGGGCAATCGCGATTACGGGGAAGCCGTCGCGCACCAGCGGATGTGCCGCGACGTCGCTCATGCGAGCGAGGGCGCCGATATGCAGCCCATCGTCGCGTTGCTCGACTGCGCGCAGCGCAAGCGCGTTGATGTCGACGAGCAAGGTCGGATTCTCGACGCGATCCTTCATGAGATCGAGAATCGCGGTGCCGCCCGCGATGAACTTCGCTCCCGCGTCGTCGGCGATGGCCGCAAGCGCCGCCCGGGGGCTGTCGACCGCAGCATACCGGAAATCGTTCACGCGAGGTTCATTCCCTACGAACCCCGCAAAGTGCTAGCGCCTCGTCAGAAAGCGCCGATTCCGTTCGGCGTGCCCAGACCGGCGGGGCAGTTGTATCCGGGAACCGCCGTACAGAGGTACGCCGGGGTGATCGTCGTGTGCGTCGTGGCCGACAGGCCTAGGGAACCTAGGCATTCACTCGTTAGTAACTATCGCTGACTTCGGCCGCACTCGCCCTGCGGCCGCGACGTGGAGAACTTTCATGAGCGCCCAGCCGTGACGACGTCGATCATGGCGTCGACGACGCCTGGGTCAAACTGCGATCCTTTGCAGCGTTTGAGCTCGGCAAGTGCGTGCGCCGGGTTCATCGCGGGACGGTACGGACGGTGGGCGATCATCGCGTTGAACGAATCCGCCACCGAGACGATGCGAACGGTGATGGGAATGCGATGGGACTCCAACCCGTCGGGATAACCCAACCCGTCGAAACGTTCGTGATGCGAGCGGACGATAGAACAGAACTGCCGCAGCGACGGCGTATCGCTAATTGCGCGCTCGCCGGCGAGCACGTGCTGGCGCATGAGGTCCCATTCCTCGTCGCGCAGCGAGCGAGCCGCCGTGAGAATCTCTCTTGGAATCGTGGTCTTGCCAAAATCGTGAACGAGCCCGCCTCGCGTTACCTTTGTTGCCTCGGGTTTCGTCAAGCCCATCCGCTCGGCGACGCGCCCGCACCATGCCGACACCGCCTGCGCGTGATCCGCCGTCAATGGGTCGAGTGCGCGAAGCTCGCCGACGACGCTCGCCAACGCGACGTCGATCTCTTCGAGTATCCCAATATCTGCCGCCCCGTCCGAGTTGAGAATACCGCCCGCGATGACGGCAATTTCCTGTGTGACCGACCGGAACGTGTCGAGCACGTCCGCCGGCGTTCCGATGGTGTCGAGCGCATCGGATACGGCTTTGGGAGCGACGGTGAAGAGCGCGCGCGCAGGTATCGATTCCGCATGCCCGCGATACGTGGCATCGACCCAGGTCAAGAACTGCGTCCACGCTCCATCTTCGAGCGCCTCCGCTACCCGATCGACGAAGCACTCTGCAAAGGCGCGCGCGAATACCGAGTTCTTCGCTTCCGGGGCTCCCTCAAGAATCGCGTCGCGGACGAAGGCCCGACGTTCGTTGAACAGCGACGTATTGGGCCGTCCGAGCGAGCCATCCATGCCACAAAGTCTAGCGCGGAACGCGGGCGCTCTTCAATCGAACCTGTAGGCCGAAAGTCCCGAGCCGAGCGCGATTTGACCGAAGCTTTACGCGAGAGCCGGAAGCGCTTCGAGCAGCATGGAGATACCGCCTAGGTACTGCGCGCGCAGCGCCGCAAAGGCGTCGAGCAGTGCGTCGTGGTTTCTCGCTGACGTCCAGCTTCCGAAGACGGCTTCGACGGCGCCGATCAGCGCGTCCATCGCGACGGGAACCTCCGCGCGCATCGCCGAGAGCTTCTGCAGCCGCCCTGCGGCCTCGTCGACGCCGGTCGCGGACGCAGCGGCGAGCGCGAGGTACGCGAGCGCTACGATATGCTCCTTCGTTTTCGACGACGACTGCGTAAGCGCCCAGTCCGCCGATTCGATCGCGGCGCGCGCGGCCTCTACGAGACCTGCAGCTGCGGCGTAGAGCGCCGCCTCGGCGAATCGCAAAGCTCGCCGATCGGCCGAAATCTGCGACTCGCCGCTTTCGGCGACGATCCGGTATGCCCGCGCGAAGTCGCCGTTCCACGCGTAGCGCAGCGCTTGCGCGGGTACGAGCGCTTCGTCCGTTGCTTGGGCGCTCTGTACGACATCGATAGCGCTCAGGGCCCGCTCGCGATCGCGCGCTCGGCTGAGATTACCGGCCTCCATTTCGATATAGAGCGCTCCCATGATCGCCCACGTACGGATGTGCGCGTCGCCCGATTTCGCGGCGAACGACTCCGCGAGCTCCACGTAGCGTAGGGCGCTGCGTGGATCGCACTCCACGTAGTACGCGAGCTCGTAAAGGAGGCTGTAGCCGCGAGCGGCGATATCGTAATCTTCGCAGCCCCGCGCCGACTCGATCGCCTCGTGGGCGAACGTTTTGGCGTCCGTAAGCTCGCCCGCGCGCAATGCGACGTACCCGATCTGATACAACGTCCGGGCGCGTTGCGCGCACGGCGCCTCGCCGGCGAGGATGTCGCGAGCGCGGTACGCGCGACGATACGCATCCGGCATACGGTCGGCAAGCACGTAGGCCGTGGCGAGCGTGGCGTTGAGAGCGGCCGAGAGAGACGACCCTTGATCGGCGAAGCGCTCCAGCCGGGGTATGCATTCGACCCGCCCACGCCGCAGCAGGGCAAGCGACGAGCGGTAGACGAGCGCCGCTTTGGACTCCACGTCCGCCGCGCGCTCGATGGCAAGATTGAACCAGGCATCGGCCGCGTCGTGGTGACCCACGCGCGAAGCCAAGACGGCATTCGCCGCAACGACCGCGACCGGCCCGGCCGCAACGTCGCGCGCGATGCTATCCATGCACGCTTCAATTGCAGCTGCAGCGTGTTGCTCCATGCCGTCATATATTCGGCCAATTCCACCCTGCGAGATGTCGGCTTTACACGATTTGAACCCAGGCGGCTACGCTCAGCGGTCTCACAGCAGCCCTCAATGGTCACTTAATCATGCGGTACACCGAACCGAAGCCACCGTTCGTTTCTTTGATTGCGGCCCGATTTTCGGGTCGGAAAAGAACGGAGAACCAGCATGCTCGTCAGTCGCATCAAATCCGTAACCGGCAAGGTCGTCCTCGCGAGTGGCGTCCTCGCCGCCGCGCTCTTCGCGATGCCGCGTCCAGCTTCGGCGGACACGTCCTCGACCATGGCGATCGCCGCAGCCGCAGCCGTCATCGTCGGCGCAATCGCCTACGACAACAGCGGACGCTCCTACTACGTACGCGACAACCGTCGCTGGTACGTTTCGCCCGATACCGTCAACTACTACCGCTCCCATTGGTTTATGCAACGCAACGACCGCTGGAACCGCGGCGGTGGCCGTCAGTACGGTCGCGGCGGTGGTCGTCAGTACGGTCGCGGCGGTGGTCGTCAGTACGGATCGCCGTACGGACCGCCACGCAACCGCATCCATTAGCGCCGGCATAGCAACGCCAAGGCGGACTCGCTTACTTCGGTAGGCGAGTCCTCGCCTTGGGTACCAGGTTCGCGCTTGGCTTAGCGGCGCACGAGCAGATTGACGCTGAAGCGCTGCGCTGCGTCGGTCCAGGCCGCATCGACGCTGAAACCGCCGTCTCGCGCGATCGCGCGGATCTCGTCCGCATCGTACTTATACGACGACTCCGTGTGAATGCGCTCGCCCCGCGCGAAATCGACGTGCATGCCGAGCGCCGCGATGGCAACGCGTTGGTCGACCACCGACTCCTGAAACGAGTCAACGCAGGCGCGCCGCTCGTCGTAGGCGACGAGGAAGCGAAATCTCTGCAGGTCGAACGAGCCGCCAAGTTCGCGATTGATGCGGGCGAGGACGTTGCGGTTGAATGCCGCCGTGACCCCGCACGGATCGTCGTAGGCCAGCTCCAGCTCTTGACGCGACTTCTTCAAATCGACGCCCAGCAGCAGCGCGTCCCCGGGACGAAGCGCCATAGCGATGCTCTGCAGAAGCCCGACCGCTTCGTTACGCTCGTAGTTTCCGATGCTCGAGCCGAGAAACATGACCATCACGCGCGTGTCGTCTCGCGGCCTGCGCGCGAGCAATGCGCGCCGGTAATCGCCGCAGTGCGCGGAGACGACGAGACGATCGTACTCGGCAACGAGGCGCTCGGCCAGCACCTGCAACGCCGATGCGGAGATGTCGATCGGGTGATAATGGACGATCTGCTGCCGACGAAGCGCCGCTTCGAGAACGATGCGCGACTTGCTCCCATTTCCCGGTCCCAGCTCGACGATCTCGGCGTCCCCGACGCGCTCCAGGATTACGCCGGCGTACCGCTCGAGAATCGCGCACTCGGCCCGCGTGAGATAGTACTCCGGGAGCAGCGTGATGGCTTCGTACAGCGCGGATCCGACGGCGTCGTACAAGTGGCGCGCGGGTAAGCGCTTCGGTGACGACGAGAGCCCCGCGCGAACGTCTTCCCCGAAGCTGCCGCTCGCAGAAGCGGCCTCCTCTTGGTCGATGGTGAGTCGGCTCAGGGATGCAGCCGCGCCAGCGGTCATGAGCGCCCGCTTTCGCCGGAACCGAGGAATGTCTCTCCCTGACAGGGTGCGAAGGGGCGGGGGCAATGATTTCGGGGCTTGCGCGGGAGCGCGTGACGCTGCAGGACGCCTACGAGGAGAACCGGCGGCGCACGGAGCTGATTTTCAGTTTGCTCGAACCTCAAGCGTACTACGACCGCCCGATCCCGTTGCGCCATCCGTTCGTCTTTTACGAAGGACACATCCCGGGATTCAGCTTCTCGACGCTCGTGCGGCGAGCGCTCGGCTGCGCACCGGTCGACGAGGAGCTGGAGCGCCTCTTCCAGCGCGGCATCGACCCCGGCAATCTCTCCGAAGCCGCTGCTGCCGCGCCGACCGAATGGCCGCGCCGCGATGTCGTTCGCGCCTTCGCGAGCGCGTGCGACAAGCGCGTGCGGGATGCGCTCGGTCACGCACGCCTCGACGACCGCGACAACCCGCGTCTGGTTCGTGCCGAAAGCGCGTACAACATCATCGAACACGAGCAGATGCACCACGAGACGTTGCTGTACATCGTTCACCAGCTGCCGCGCGAGCGCAAACGCGCTCTTCCGAGCGAGCACCGCGACGGCCCGCGACCACCGTATCGGCGGGTAGCGATTTCGGCGGGAACGGCGACGCTCGGCGCGCGGCGCGAGGCGATCGCGTTTGGCTGGGACAACGAGTTCGACGAGACGGCGGTTCGCGTCGACGCGTTCGAAATCGAAGCCGACAACGTCACGAATGGCGATTACCTCGCCTTCGTAGAAGCGGGAGGCGACGTGCCGCCGTTCTGGCGGCGCGACGGCGAGCAGTGGCTACTCGCGACGCTCTTCGAGCGCCTACCACTTCCCGCTTCGTGGCCCGTCTTCGTCACGCAGCGGCAAGCCGACGCGTACGCGCGGTGGAAGGGCATGCGTTTGCCGACCGAAGCCGAGTACCATCGGGCTGCTTTCGGTACGCCCGAAGGCGAGGAGCGCGAGTATCCGTGGGGCGCCGCGCCGCCCGACGCCGCTCGCGGGAACTTCGGGTTCGCACGATTCGACCCGGTCTCCGTCGGTTCGTATCCTGCGGGCGCGAGCGCGTGGGGCGTCAACGATCTCGTCGGAAACGGATGGGAATGGACGAGCACGCCGTTCGGCCCGCTGCCGGGCTTTCGCCCGATGGCATCCTATCCACAATACTCCGTCGATTTCTTCGACGCAGAACACTACGTCTTGAAAGGCGCTTCTCCGGTCACGCACGCGCGCTTGGTACGTCGCAGTCTCCGCAACTGGTTCCGCGCCGATTATCCGTACGTCTACGCAACGTTTCGCTGCGCTAGCTCGTGAGCGTGCGGTAGCTGCCGTCGTGATAGACGAGCGGCGGATGCTCCGTGTGGTGCGCTTCCTCCACGGTGCCGATGAAAATCGTGTGCGTCGCGACGTCGAACGCCTCGGTCGCGATGCAGACGAACGTCGCCGATGTATCCGCGATGATCGGAACCTCTGCGGCATGGAATTCGTGCGCGACGCCCTCGAACTGATTCTCGACCCCGGCTGCAAAGCGACGCGCGATCTCCTCTTGACCCCGGGCGAGCACGTTGACCGCGAAGCGCCCGCTCTTACGAATGAACGGGTAGGTCCTCGTCGTTCTGTTCACGACGACGAGGAGCGTCGGCGGATCCATGCTGACGCTCGTCATCGCCGTGGCCGTCATCCCGTGGATCCGGCCTTCGTGCGCTGCCGTAATCACCGCGACGCTCGCAGCCATGCGCCGCATGGCCTCGCGGTACGATTGCGCGTCCGCGCGTCGTTCCGCGCTCATGCGGGTATTCGAATCGGAGCGTTCGAGACCGCCCGGCCGCTGCGCTCGAGGCCGAAGCGAGCGACGCGCGCGAGATCGATGACGCGCATTGCGCTGCGTCGGGGTGCGCCGCGGCGGAGCGCGTCTTGCGCGGCCTCCTCGCCGGCCATGCCGGCGTACGCATCCAGAAGCGCTGCAAACCCGTAGGGATCGTCGCCGGCAGGACGCGGCGTGCCGGCCCGACGCGGATCCGCACACGGCATCCACGGTACGCGTAGCGCGATCGCCCCGTGCGTTTTCAGATAGGCGCGGCCGCCCTCGGATGCGACTTCGACGCACGGCGCGAACGGCGCGCCGTCGCAGTTCCATGCGATGCTCGCCGCAATGCGAAAACGCCGGTCGAAGCGTTGCCACGGCGCGATGGCGTCGACGACCGGATGTCCGTAGGAGCGGACGGCCGCGAGAACGTCCTCCAATACGGCGTCGCCGACGGGATCGCTCGGGCCGCGGTGAACGACGATCGCGCTCACCTCGCCACGCTGCGTCCGCGCAATGGATGCGAGCGCCCCAGACCACCGCCGGTAGAAGGCAATCTCGTTTGCCTGCTCCCAGGCAAATCTGCCGATGGTCGCGGCCTCGTAGTGCGCGAAGTGGGACTCGGCAGCGTATCTCGTGACCAACCCCTCGGCATGCGCTCGCATGCAGAGATCCGTGTCCTCGAATCCGTTACGGTAGACCGGATCGAATCCGCCGCCAGCGAGAAACCAGTCTTTGCGTACCGCAATTGCCGCTCCCGGAACGACCACCGCGTCGCGCGCCGTTCGCACGGCGTCGAGCGTCGCCGGAAGATTCCGATACGAGAGAAACCAATGCGCGTTCGGAAGCAGCACGCATCCCGCGCCCTGCGTCACGCCGTCTTCGTAGAAGAGCGCCGCGCCGGCAATCGCCACTTCAGAACGCGAGAACGCTTCGGCTAGTGGCGCCAGAGCGTCGCCCAGCGGCCACGCATCGTTGTTCAAGAAGAGTACGATCGGCGCTTGCGCGACGCGCGCACCGGCGGTGGTGGCGCCTCCGAAGTTGGCGTTCGTCTCGAGCCGCACGTGGCGTACCCAATCGT
>DAHXOK010000017.1:16389-32096 GCA_027364935.1 Vulcanimicrobiota bacterium
CTCCCGCGGCGTCTCGTCGCTCGATGCATCGTCGACGACGATGGTCTCGAAGCGCACGGCCGAAAAGGATCGGAGTTCGCTCACGGCTTCAAGGCAACGGCGCGTGAGCCACCAATTGTTGTGAGCCGGGATCACGACGCTGACGTCGAGCGGCATCCGATCAGTGCGCCATCCAACGCGGATGCTCGAGCGTCCACCGTACGACGCGCGAGAGCGAATTCCACAGCGGCACCGGCGGTTTCCAGCCGAGCTCTCGCAGACGGCGCCCGTCCATCGCGTAGCGCAAATCGTGACCGGGTCGCGTCGAGTGAAAGTCGACGGCCTCCCAGACGAGCGGCTTGCCCGCAAACGCGGCAATACGCTCGGCCATCGTGAGATTGTCGACTTCCTGCTCTCCGATGACGTGGAACCGCTGCGGGAATGCGCCCGCGCCGTGACCGCCGGAATCGTAGCGCGCCATCGATTCGAGCGGCGCTCCGTCGATCCGCGCGTCGCGAATCAAGAAGAGCATCGCGTCGGCAAGATTTCGCGCGTGCAGGTAACAGCGTCGGCCGATCTGCGCCCGATCGACGCGCTTTGCGTCTTCGGCGCGCAACGGCGCGCTACCGAGCTCGCGTACGACGGGGCTCGAGCAATGGACCGGAACGGGCCGGCCGTCGATCGCGCTTGCAATAACCTTCGGGATGAACTTCTCGGGATGCTGGCGCTCGCCGATGAGGTTCATGCCGTTGACGACGACCACCGGCACGTCGTAGGTGCGCCAATACGAGATCGCAATCGCTTCTTGCGCCGCCTTCGACGCGCTGTAGGGGTTGCTCGGGAGAATCGGGTCCCATTCGATCGATGGCCGGCCGAGGGGGACCGGCCCGTATACTTCGTCGGTGCTGAGCAGCACGAAGAGCTTCGGCTCCAGGACCCGCGCCAGCTCCAGCGCGTTCAACGCCACGTCGACGTTATTGCGAACGAATGGCACCGGCTCTGCGATCGAGCGGTCGACGTGGCTCTCCGACGCAACCTGGAGCATGACGTCCACGTCGCCATGCTCGCGAATCGCACTGATCCCGTATTGGCTCCAGGGTGTCGTGAGATCGTGCGTCAAGACGGAGACGCGCCCGCGCGAGCCTGGCCGCCCTTCGAGCACCTCCATGATGCGCTCCGACGTTCCACGATGTCTGAACGAGTCGGTCAACGTCAGATACGCGTCTGTGTTAACGAGGAAGTGCTCGAGCACGTGGTGCCCCACAAAACCACCTGCTCCGGTTAAGAGAACGTGCATAGGGCGGGAATACCGCTCGGCTCAAGGAAGAGCCTGCGCCGTGGAGGCACTCGCCTACGCGCGCGCGCACGGCCTACACGCGCTCGTGGTCGCGCGCGGCGAGCAGATCGAGCTAGAGACGTACGATGGCGGATACGACGCCGCAAATCCGCATCCGCTCTACAGCGGCGCGAAAAGCTTTTGGGGCGTAGCTGCATCGATCGCGCAGCAGGACGGACTTCTCCGACTGGACGAGCCGGTCTCCCGGACCTTCGACGCATGGAAGTACGACGAGCGCAAGTCCGCGGTAACGGTCCGAATGCTCTTGCAACTGACGGCCGGGTTCGGTTTCGGCGGTCTGGGCAGGGCGGTCCCCACCTACGCTGCGGCACTCGCGAAGGAGTTGAAGAACGCGCCCGGCACGCGATTTGCGTACGGGGGAATCGCCTTGCAAGTGTTCGGTGCGGTGCTCGCTCGTAAACTCGAGCCACGCGGTCTGACGCCGTTCGACTATTTGTGCCGGCAGGTGTTGGATCCAGCCGGCGTCGCGATCGGCGCGTGGCGCTCGCTTGCGGACGGAACGCATCCTCTCCCGACCGGAGCGCACCTGACGGCGCGTGACTGGCTCGCGTACGGACGCTGGGTACTCGCGCACCGCGACGATCTTGCCGCGTGCTTCCAGGGCTCGCGCGCGAATCCGCGCTACGGATTGTGCTGGTGGCTTGGCGTCAAAGGAGCGCCGGACGATCTCGTCTACGCGAGCGGCGCGGGCGGGCAAGCGCTGTACATCGTTCCGTCACAGGAGCTCGCCATCGTGCACTTCGGCCGCAGCGGATCGTACCGGCACGACGCGTTCCTGCGCCGATTTTTCGCTTCGTGAGCCGCTGCGGGCGATCGCTAGATCACGGCGATACCGGCGTCGCAGCCGCGATCGGCTGCGCTCCCGCGCTACGCAGCGACGCGCTCAACGACTGCAGGGATCGCGCGTACGCATCGTAACGAGCCACGTCCGCACGGTACTCGACGTCGAAACGCCGCGCGTACGAGAGCAGCGCCGGTGTCGGCGGCGGCTGCGACGGTCCGAATCCCGCCCGGGGAACGTCCTCCTTGAGCGCCCCGGGGCGTTGGATGGAGTCTTCGTCGTTATGATAATCCGCAGTGAACGCGTGGAAAATCCTGTCGTCTTCGTGCAACGCGGCCGTGACGCGCGCCGCAAGAACTGGGTTCTTTGCGGCCAATATCCTTTCCGCGGCCTCCAGCGACCGCCGTTGCGCCGCGAGGCGATCGATCGCCGTGTCGATCGTGCCGGAGATCGCGCTGTACCTGCGAGCGAACGCGTATCCGGCGCGTAGTTGCGCGAACGTATACGGCTGATGCGGATCGGCGCGCACGACGAACGACTGCGAATACGTTCGGCCGTCGAGCGTGATGCGCGCTACGTACCGGCCAGGCAGTACTAAAGGTCCGACGGGCGAGCCACGAAACTCCTTCGCGCAGACGGTGCATAGTGGCGGTCCGTCCTCGCGGAAGTTCCACACGACGCGATTGATACCGGCATCGTTCGTAACGCCGGGTCCCGCTCCGGGGCCCGCGTATGGGTTGAACGGTCCGGCTTTCACCGGTTTGCGTTGCGGCGCAATGTGCCGGACCACGCGTCCGGCGCTGTCGAGAATCTCCATCGACGGCGCGTGAAGCGCAGGCGTCGCTTGATAGAAGTCGACGATCGCTCCGGAAGGCGGATTCGCCCCGCGGAAGTCCGCGTAGGCTCCTTCGTCGCCGCTCGACTGGAAGGCGTATTCGTACGCCGTGCGCGGCGCGAAGAGCATGGCGCCGGCGCGCTCCGCCTGCGGTAACCCCTGCAGCGAGCCGATGTCGTCGAGAATCCAAAGGTCGCGCCCGTGCGTCGCGATGGCGAGATCGTTGAACTCCGGCTGCTCGCGAATGTCGCGAACGGAGACCGTCGGGACGTTGAGATTGAACGGCGCCCAACGAGCTCCGGCATCGTACGAGATCCAGAGCCCCGTCTCGGTTCCCGCGAAGAGCAGATCGGGATTTCGGTCGTCGGGACGGATGGTGCGCGCCCACACGCCGTCCGGCAAGCCGTTCGCGATCTCCGTCCACGTACGGCCATAATCGTGCGTGACGAAGAGATAGGGGCGGTAGTTGCCGGAACGATGGCAATCTTCGTTCGCATACGCCGTACTTGCCGAAAACGGCGACGGCGCTACCGTCTCGACGCGACAGAACGGAGGCACGCCGGCGATCGTGTGCTTGGACCAACGCGCGCCGCCGTCGGTCGTAACCGCGATGACACCGTCGTCCGCACCGGTCCAGATCTCGCCGCGTCGCGCGGGCGAGCCTTCGATGTCGAGCAGCGTGTCGGAGTATTCGGCGCTCGACACGTCGAGCGTGATCGGCCCGCCGGCAGGCTGCTGGTGCGCCTTGTCGTTCAACGTGAGATCGGGGCTGATCGGCGTCCAGTGGACGCCGCGATCCGTCGTCTGGAAGACGACGTTCGCGCCCAGCCACGCAACGTGCCCGTTCCATGGAGCAAATGCAATCGGCGAGTCCCAATTGAAACGGTAGCGTGCGTCATACAGCGCGAAACCGTTCCGCGAGAAATCGTAGTACGGAACGACGAAGCGACTCGTACGCGTGTGCGTGTCGTAATCCACGATGCGCCCCGTTTCCAAATCGGCAAGCACGTGCGACGGATCGCTCGGGTCCGGCACCGCCCACTCGCCGTCGCCGCCGACGACGTCCTGCCAATCCGCGTTCGCGATTCCTCCCGGACTCTGTGAGTTCTCCGGCGCGCAGAAGCCGTTATTGTCCTGCAGTGGCGCGCAGACCCAGTACGGATTCTGATGGAGCGAGAGACCGACGTGATACACCTCGCCGATCGGAATGTTGCGCGAAAACGCCCAGTGCGCTCCGCCGTCGAGCGTAATCGCGTATCCTCCGTCCTCGCCGACGATGATGCGATTGGGATCGTTCGGCGCAATCCAAATCGCATGGTAATCGACGTGGACGCCTTGCGCGATTGCCGCGAACTTCTTGCCGCCGTCCTTCGACAGCGCGAGCATCATCGAAACCGCGTAGACGCGGTTTTCGTCCCGCGGATCGACAGCCAGATGCGTAAAGTAGAAGGGGCGCTGATCGACCAAGGTGTCGTTCGAAACCACGGTCCAGTTCTCGCCGCCATCGTCGCTGCGCCACAGGATACCGCCCTTGGCTTCGATGATCGCGTAGACGCGTTTGCTGTCGCTCGGCGCAATTGCAACGGCGCTTCGGCCCGTCAAGCCGGCCGGCAAGCCGTGCCCGACCAAGCGCGTCCACGTCTCTCCTCCGTCCGTCGATCGCCAAATACCGTCGTTCGGGCCGCCGGAGTGGAAGGTCCACGGCAGACGGCGGAACTGCCATATGCTCGCGTAGATCACCGACGAATCGTTCGGATCCATCGCAAGCTCGGCGGCTCCGCTCTGCGGGCCGACGTAGAGCGTCTGGCTCCACGTCTTGCCGCCGTCCTGCGTTACGTAGACGCCGCGCGCCTCGCTGTCGCGAAACGGGTCGCCAAAGGCGCCGACGACCACGTGCTGCGGATTTCGTGGATCGACGAGGATTCGCGAAATGCTCCACGTGTCGCGCAGCCCGACGTTCGTCCAGGTCTTGCCGCCGTCCGTTGTCTTATAGACGCCGTCGCCGAAGGTGGCGTCGTTGCGTGGATTCGCTTCACCCGTGCCGACCCAAACCACGTTCTCGTTCGTCGGATCGATCGTCACGGCGCCGATGGCGGCGACGGGCTCTTTCTCGAAGACCGGCATCCAGGTAGCTCCGCCGTTGATCGTCTTCCAGACGCCCCCGCCCGCGGAGCCGATGTAGTAGAGGTTGGGATCGCTCGCGGTGCCGGCGACCGCCGCGACGCGGCCTCCGCCTCCGGCGGGCCCGACCGAGCGCCATGCGAGATGCGCGTAGGGCGCTTGCGCCGCAGCCGAGGCCGTTGCGGCGAGCACGGTCGTGAGGACAAGCGCGGCGATTCGAGCCGGATGCATCAATGGATCTCCGTGACGCTTGCCGGCACCACCGGGAGACCGGCAGCTTTCAGCGATGCGCTGAGCGTGGCGAGCGATCGCACGTAAGCGTTGTAGCCCGACAGGCCGTGCGCGTATTCCCCTTCGACCCGATGGACGTACACCTCGGTCGGCTGCGTGACGAGGCCGAGCGCCGTAAAGAACGCGGTTTCGAGGTCCTCGCGCAGCTTGCCGGGCCGCTGAATGCTATCTTCCGCGTTCTGATAGTTCGCGGTCAACTCGTCGAAGATCGCGTCGTGGGCACGTTGCGCCGCCGCGATCTGTGCCGCGAGCGGCGCGTTGTTGGCCTTTTTCGCCTTCGTCAAGTCGTCCGCCAACGCGTTCTTCACCGTATCGAGATCGTTCAGCATCACGTCGACGTTGGAAAAGAGCGCCTGAATATGGCGGCCGAGCGCGTACGTCTGCTCGTACTCCGCCTGCGTGAAAAGCGACCGCGGATCCGGCATGACCGCGAAGTGACGCAGGTACGTGCGACCTCCGAGCGTCATGCGCACGGCGTAGGTTCCCGGAGGAACGCCGACAATCGAGTCGGGGCCTTGGAACATCTTCGGGGCTCCGTTGTATTTGACGGGACCGTCGATCGTGAAGTCCCAGACGTAGCGATTCAGTCCGACGTTGTTCGTAATGTACGGTATCTGCTTGCCCCCGACTTCGTGCGTGCCGGAGATCGTACGGATGGCGTGGCCGCGCGCATCGAGGATCTCGATCTTCGGTGCGCCTTTCTGCGGCGCCGATTGATAGAACGAAATTATTACGCCGTACGGCGGGTTGTCGGCCGCATATCGCGTGTACGTCCCTTCGTCGTTCTCGTGCAGCGTGTACTCGTACGCCGTGCGCGGCTCGAAGAGATCGGTCCCACGCGCCATAGCGGTCTGCAGCTCTTGGATCGGGCGCATGTCATCCATCACGTAGACGGAACGCCCGTGCGTCGCGAGCACCAAGTCGTCGAACTGCGGCTGCATGCGAATGTCGTGCACCGACACGTGCGGCATGTCGTTGAGGAACGAGTGCCAGGTCGTGCCGCCGTCGAAAGAGATGTAGATTCCGAGCTCGGTTCCCAGATAGACGATGTTCGGATTCTTGATGTCGGGCCTGATCGAACGCGCCCACTCGGTGCGCGAGATGCCGCCGGCGATCGACGTCCAGTGATGGCCGTAATCGTGCGTCACCCATGCGTACGGCGCGTCGTCGCCCATGTAGTGATTGTCTTCGATGGCGTAGACGGTTCCATCGCGCAGCGTCGAAGGCGCCACGGTCGCGAAGCGGCCGTACGTCGGAGCACCGGGCGGCGTGACGTTGTGCCAGTGCTTCCCTGCGTCGAGGGTCATCTGCACGTAACCGTCGTCGGTTCCCACCCAGATCTCGCCGCGGCGCAGCGTCGAGCCCTCGATGTCGAGTATCGTGTCGCTGTACTCGGCGCCGGAGACGTCGTGCGTGACCGGTCCACCTGAGGGCTGTTGATGCGTCTTGTCGTTGCGCGTCAGGTCGGGACTGATCACCGTCCAGTTCTTTCCTCGATCGGTCGTCTGGAAGATGACGTTGCCGCCGTACCATGCGACGTGCGGATCCCACGGAGCAAACGCGATCGGCGACTCCCAATTAAAGCGGTACCGGCTCGTCGCCAGATCGAAGCTCTCGTTGCCGAGCTGGTTGTAGGGATCGGCGTACCAGCCGTCTTGCGTCACGCGGTTGTAGATCTGCAGCGCGCCGTCCTCGCTGTCCGACCAGATCCAGTTCGAATCGCTCGGGTCGACGAGAGACCATTCTCCATCCCCGCCGGCCGTCACGATCCAATGCTTGTTGAGAATGCCTGACGGGTCGAGCGAGTTCGACGGGCCGCACCAGGCGTTGTTGTCCTGCAGGCCCACGCAGACGGTGTACGGATTGTCGTTGCCCAGGCCCACGCGGTAGATTTCGGCAATCGGCATGTTGAGGGAGGACGACCAGTCTTGCCCACCGTCGAGCGTCAGCGCGTAGCCGCCGTCTTCGCCGACGATGATGCGCTGTGGGTTATCGGGCGCGATCCAAATGGCGTGATAATCCACGTGCACCGCTTGCGCGATGGGATGGAACGTCTTTCCGCCGTCTTTAGAGAGCGCGAGCATCATCGAGACCGCATACACGCGATCGGGATTCTTCGGATCGACCGCGATGTGCGAGAAATAGAACGGCCGCTGGTCCACGAGCGTGTTGTTCGAAACCATCGTCCACGAAGCGCCGGCGTCGTCCGAGCGCCAGAGGATCCCCTGGCTCGACTCGATGAGCGCGTAGACCCGGTTCCCGTCGCTCGGTGCGACGGCGAGACCGATCCGTCCCGTGACGCCGGTCGGCAGACCGTGCCCGGTCAGTTTCGTCCACGTGCGGCCGCCGTCCGTCGACTTGTAGAGACCGTCTTGCGAACCACCGCTCGTGAACGTCCACGGGCGTCTCTGGAACTGCCAGATGCCGGCGTAGACGACGTTCGGATGCTGCATATCCATAGCAAGATCCGATGCGCCGCTCTGCGGACCGACGTAGAGCGTGTGCTGCCAGGTCTTGCCACCATCCCAGGTCACGTAGACGCCGCGATCCTGCGAGTCCGCGAAGAGATCGCCGAGGGCACCTACGATGACGTGGCGAGAATCGTGCGGATCGACGAGAATGCGCGAGATTTGCTTCGTGTCGCGCAGCCCCATATTCTTCCAGGTTGCGCCGCCGTCGGTGCTCTCGTAGACACCATCCCCGTAGCTCACGTCGTTACGCGGATTGGACTCGCCCGTTCCGACCCAAACCGTGCTATCGTCGTTCGGATCGATCGTTACCGCGCCGATCGCCGCGATCGGCTGCTTGTCGAAGACCGGATCCCACGTCTCGCCCGCGTTCGCGCTCTTCCAGACGCCGCCGCCGGCCGTGCCGACGTAGTAGAGATTGGGATCCTGATCGGTTCCGGCGACGGCCGCGATTCGTCCACCGCCGGCTGCCGGTCCCATCTCTCGCCACATCGCGTTACCCCACGCCGGCCCCGGAGTCGGCGTTGGTGAGGCAGTCGGCGTCGGACTGGCATGCGGGCTCGGTACGGCGGGCCTCGCCGAAGGCGCCGGCGACGGAGTCGTCGCGGCGTTTGCCGCGGCTGGCGACGAACAAAGGAACGCAGCCGCGCTAACTGCGACGGCAAACAAGCGATGCATCCAAGTCTCTCCTTGCTGCTTAGCCGGTGCAATGCGCGCGCACAAACTCCTGCGCGCGCGCCATCAGAGTACGCTCAAGACCTTACGCCGCAAGAATGCCATGGTTTCAGCGCCGGGCGCGAGCTTCGTAGCGCGGCACGTTGACGTGAACGGCATACCACTGTCCCCACGCGATGAGCCCGCACATTATCAGGAAAAGGACGCCGAATGCGACCCCCCAGCCCCTTGCGGTCATGCCGGGGAGGAGGGCCGGAGGGGGAGCCGAACGGGGGCGACGATGCGTAGCAGCATTGGGGCGTTCCTCATAGGAGCGGCGTTCGTCTCTTGCATCCTCGCTGCTGGGGCGCCTGCCGGTGCGGCGACGAGGACTCTCCCTGCAACCCCCAAGGTCATCTCGATCTACGCGAAGGTCCTACGGGGCATCAATCCGCGTATGCCGGCCTGGCTGAGCCGCGAGCTCGCGCACCATCTGCTCGTCAACGCGGCGCGGTGGCACATCGACGCCAACATGCTGGCAGCGGTGGTAACCGTTGAATCCCGCTGGCACACGCACGCCGTGTCGAGCGCGGGTGCGATGGGCCTGGGGCAGCTCATGCCCTCCACGGCCGCCACGCTGAACGTGAACCCGCTCAACCCCGAGCAGAATCTCGCGGGAGCCGCGCGCTACCTCAGCGGCCTCGCGCAGCGCTTTGCGCACAAGGCAAACCGCTTCGCGCTGATGTTTGCCGCATACAACGCTGGCCCGGAAGCGGTCGCGGAGTTCGGCGGAGTTCCGCCCTACTACGAGACGCAAACGTACGTGGAGCGCGTTCTGGATACGTGGCACCACTTTGCTCGCACGGTGCACATTCCGCACAGCGCGCTGATCGGCGCGATCGCGCCCGCGTGGACGCAGGCCCACGGCGCCGACGTCGACTACTGGCTGAAGACGCGCTAGCCTCCTATCTCATCGCAGGCTTGGGCGAGCGCGAGCGCCGGGCCCACGCGTACCATTCGCATTCCGGCGTTGCGCGCGGCCTCAACATCGCTGTCCTTGTCGCCGACATAGACGCACGCCGATGGCTCGATGCCAAACGCATCCGCGGCGTCGAGTAGCAACTTCGGCTTGGGTTTGCGGCACGCGCAATCGTCTTCGGGCGCGTGCGGGCAGACGAACCAGCCGTCGAAATGGCCGAGCAGCTCTTCGATACGAGCGTTGACGGCTTCCATCTGCTCGTACGTGATCATGCCGCGTCCGATGCCGCTTTGATTGCTGACAACGCCGAGCTTCAACTCGGCGGCGCGAAGACGATCGAGGCACGAGCGCGCGCCCGCGACCGGTACGACGGCATTGGGATCGCCGTTGTACGGGACGTCCACGACGAGTGTCCCGTCACGATCGAAGAGCACCGCCTGCGGCCTTTGCAAACGCATCGCCGTTCAGGGTAGCGGCACGTAGACGTCGGCTCCCTTTTCCACGAACTCGCGCGATTTCTCCGCCATGCCCGCTTGTGCGTACTCGCGAACCTCCTGCGTGATCTTCATCGAGCAGAAGTGCGGCCCGCACATCGAGCAGAAGTGCGCGACCTTTGCGCCCGGGGCGGGGAGCGTCTCGTCGTGAAACTCGCGGGCGGTCTGCGGATCGAGCGAGAGCTCGAACTGATCCTCCCAGCGAAACTCGAAGCGGGCCTTCGAGAGCGCGTCGTCCCAATGGTGTGCGCGCGGATGCCCTTTTGCCAGATCGGCAGCGTGCGCGGCAATTTTATATGCGATGACGCCGTCTTTCACATCCTTCTTGTTCGGCAAGCCGAGATGCTCTTTGGGCGTCACGTAGCAGAGCATCGCCGTTCCGTACCAGCCGATCATCGCCGCGCCGATCGCGCTCGTGATGTGATCGTAGCCCGGCGCGACGTCGGTGACGAGCGGCCCGAGCGTGTAGAACGGGGCCTCGTCGCAGATCGCGAGCTGCTTCTCCATGTTTTCTTTTATGAGATGCATCGGGACGTGCCCCGGACCCTCGATCATCGTCTGGACGTCGTGCTTCCACGCGATCTTCGTCAGCTCGCCGAGCGTCTCGAGCTCCGCGAACTGCGCGGCGTCGTTGGCATCGGCCGTGCAGCCGGGGCGCAAGCCGTCTCCCAGCGAGAAAGCCACGTCGTACGCCTTCATGATCTCGCAGATCTCTTCGAAGTGCGCGTACAGGAAGTTCTCTTCGTGATGCGCGAGGCACCACTTTGCGAGGATCGATCCGCCGCGCGAGACGATACCCGTGATGCGGCTCGCGGTGAGGGGAACGTATCGCAGCAGCACGCCGGCGTGAATGGTAAAGTAGTCGACGCCCTGTTCGGCCTGCTCGACGAGCGTGTCGCGATAGAGCTCCCACGTCAACTCCTCGGCCTTACCGTCGACCTTCTCGAGCGCTTGATAGATCGGCACCGTTCCGATCGGCACCGACGCGTTGCGCAGAATCCACTCCCGCGTTTCGTGAATGTTCTTCCCGGTCGAGAGGTCCATGACCGTGTCGGCGCCCCAACGCGTCGCCCACGTCATCTTCTCCACTTCCTCTTCGATCGACGACGTGACCGCGGAGTTTCCGATGTTCGCGTTGATCTTGACGAGGAAGTTGCGACCGATGATCATCGGCTCGCTCTCGGGATGGTTGACGTTACTGGGCAATATCGCGCGCCCGCGAGCAATCTCGACCCGCACGCGCTCCGGCTCGACACCTTCGCGCAGCGCGACGAACTCCATCTCCGGCGTGATCTCGCCGCGTCGCGCATAATGCATCTGCGTCACGTTCGCGCCGGATTTCGCTCGGCGCGGCGCGCGGGTATTCGGAAACCGAATCCCGGCGAGATCGGGCATCGCTTCGCGTCCGAGCCGATAGATCGACGACCCGCGTTCCAGACGCTCGGTATCGTCGCGTGCCGCAATCCACTGCTCGCGCAGCAGCGGCAGGCCTTGCCGAACGTCGGCTTCATACGCCGGATCGGTGTACGGACCGCTGGTGTCGTACAGCACGTGCGTCGTTCCGTCGGTCAGTTCGACGGCACGCATCGGCACGCGCATGCCGTTGCGTCCCTCGAGGTAGGTCTTTTGGGATGATGCTCTTGGCGTCGTCATCGCCATGGATTCGCTCCTTCCTACGCCGGCATTACCCGGTTCAGGTCTGGCGGTCGGCGCTTATTCACGCTCCTCTCAGCCCGCGCGTGCGAGCTCCCGCGTACGGCGACGCTTACCCCATCCGGCGTCTCGGCGCCTCTAGAGCTCACGCAGCCCTCACGCGTCGCCAAGGTGCCATATGGACCGTTCCACTCGATAGAATGGATGGCCCCAGAGGCAAGGGTTCCCATCCGCTAGCGGAATGCATGGCCCTTCATGGCGATGCAACGGCCGGACGCCGATCCACAGGAGACCCAAGAATGGGTTGATGCGATGCGCGGCGTGCTCGCCGCCGAAGGCCCGGAGCGCGCACGCGAGCTGATCCACCGCGTCGTCGACGAGGCGTGGAAGGGCGGCGCGCACGTCTCGATCGGCGTCGAGACGCCATACGTGAACACCATTGCACCGGCGCAGCAGGCGCCGTTCCCGGGAGATCGCGCGATCGAAGCGAGGTTGCGCCACTACGTGCGATGGAACGCGCTGGCGATGGTCGCGCGCGCGAACAAGCTGAGCTCCGAGCTGGGCGGGCACGTCGCGACGTTTGCTTCCGCGGCGACGCTGTTCGACGTCGGGCAGAACCATTTTTTCCGCGCGCCGGCCGAGCCGGTTCCAAACGAAGCCGACGGGTTCGGCGGCGACATGATCTTCTACCAGGGTCACTCCTCGCCGGGTATCTACGCGCGCGCGTTCCTCGAAGGCCGCATCAGCGAAGAGCGCCTCGAGCACTTTCGCCGCGAAGTCGACGGAAAGGGGCTCTCCTCGTATCCGCATCCGTGGCTGATGCCCGAGTTCTGGCAATACCCGACGGTCTCGATGGGCCTGGGCGCGATCATGTCGATCGCGCAGGCGCGTTTCATGCGCTATCTCGACGACCGCGGGCTCATCGCGGCCGGCAATCGTAAGATCTGGGCCTTCCTCGGCGACGGAGAGATGGACGAGCCCGAATCGCTCGGATCGCTCTCGCTCGCAGGGCGCGAGCATCTCGACAATCTCGTCTGGGTCGTCAACTGCAACCTGCAGCGCCTCGACGGCCCCGTTCGCGGCAACGGCAAGATCATCCAAGAGCTCGAGCGCGTCTTCCGCGGCAACGGCTGGAACGTGATCAAAGTCATTTGGGGAAGCAACTGGGATCCGCTCATTGCGGCCGACACGACCGGACGGCTCGTGCAGCTCATGGACGAGTGCGTCGACGGCGACTATCAGACGTTCAAGTCACGCAACGGGCGTTTCGTGCGCGAGAAGTTCTTCGGGCGTTATCCCGAGACGGCCGCGCTCGTCGCCGACTGGAGCGACGATCGAATCTGGGGGCTTCAACGCGGCGGTCACGACCCCGCAAAGATTTACGCCGCGTACCGGGCGGCGTTCGAGCATCGCGGTAAGCCCGTGGTCATCTTGGCCAAGACGATCAAGGGCTACGGTATGGGCGGCGCCGGCGAAGCCCAGAACATCGCGCATCAAGCCAAGAAGATGGGCGTCGACGATCTGCGCGCGTTTAGGGATCGCTTCGATATTCCGGTCACCGACGCGCAGATCGAGAGCATTCCGTTCTGCCGGCCGCCGGAAGGCAGCGCCGAGATGCAATACCTGCGCGCGCGCATGCACGAGCAGGGTTCGTTGCCGCAGCGGCGGCGGGCGTCGGTCGCGCTCACCGTTCCGGGGTTGAGCGCCTTTGACGCGCAGGTCAAGAGTGGCAACGAACGAGAGCATTCCACCACGATGGCGTTCGTCCGTATCCTCAGCACGATCTTGCGCGACCCCACCGTAGGGCCGCGCGTCGTACCGATCGTCGCGGACGAGTCGCGCACGTTCGGCATGGAAGGCCTCTTCCGGCAGCTCGGAATCTACTCGTCCGTCGGTCAACTCTATCAGCCGCAAGATGCCGAGCAGCTCATGTGGTATCGCGAGGACCGGCTCGGTCAAATTCTCCAGGAAGGCATCAACGAAGCGGGCGCGATCTCGTCGTGGATCGCAGCCGGCACGTCGTACTCCAATCATAATCTTCCGATGATCCCGTTCTACATCTTCTACTCGATGTTCGGATTTCAGCGCGTCGGGGATCTCGCATGGGCGGCCGGAGACAGCCGCACGCGCGGGTTCCTCCTCGGCGGAACGTCCGGCCGGACGACGCTCAACGGTGAAGGCTTACAGCACGAAGACGGCCAGAGCCACGTCATCGCGTCGGTCGTTCCCAACTGCCGCAGCTACGATCCGACGTTCGGCTACGAAGTCGCCGTCATCATCCAAGATGGCCTGCGGCGCATGCTCGCCGAGCAGGAAGACGTCTACTACTACATCACGCTGCTCAACGAGAACTACAATCATCCGGAGATGCCCGAGAACGCCGTCGAAGGCATCTTGCGCGGAATGTACCTGCTGCGCGACGGTGGTGCGGGAAGCGAGCCGCGCGTGCAGCTCTTCGGCTCCGGCGCGATTTTGCGCGAGGTGCTCGCCGGCGCGGATCTGCTCGAGAAGGACTGGGGCGTGCGCAGCGACGTGTGGAGCACGACGAGCTTCAACCTCCTGCAGCGCGACGGCGTGGCGGCGCAACGCTGGAACATGCTGCACCCCGACGAGCCGCGCAAGCGCTCGTACGTCGAGCAATGCCTGGAGGGGCGCGCCGGGCCCGGCGTCGCAGCCAGCGATTACGTGCGCACGTTTGCCGAGCAGATTCGGCCCTTCGTCACGGCGGCGGGCTCCGGAACGCGGCACTACACGACGCTGGGTACCGACGGATACGGCCGCAGCGATTACCGCACGCAGCTCCGCGCCTTCTTCGAGGTCGACCGCCGCTACGTGGCGCTTGCCGCGCTCAGCTCGCTCGCGGACGAGGGTGCGATCTCGCGCGACGTGCCGGCACAGGCGCTCGCGAAGTACGAGATCGATCCCGAAAAGCCTAATCCGGTTACGGTGTAGCGCGCGTGGCGAAAATCGTCGAGCTGCGCGTTCCAGACATCGGCACCTTCAAGGACGTGCCGGTGATCGAAGTGCTCGTCAAGCCCGGTCAGCGCGTCAAGCACAACGATTCCCTCATCACGCTCGAGAGCGAAAAGGCTTCGATGGAGATTCCGTCGACGGCTGAGGGAACGATCGCGGAGGTCAAAGTCAAAGTCGGCGACCCCGTCTCGCAAGGAAGCGTGATTGCGACGATCGAGAGCGCGGAGGCTCCCGCCGCGGCGCCGGTGCCAGCAGCGGCTCCGGCAACGCCTGCGCAAACGCCGCAAGAAACGCCGGCGGCGGCGACCACCGATGACGTCACCCCGAGCCAGCGCGAAAGCACCAAGTCGAAGGGCAAGGAACAGACGCCCTCTCAGCCACCGCCGAGCG
Source organism: Vulcanimicrobiota bacterium (assembly GCA_027364935.1). Lineage (GTDB taxonomy): Bacteria > Vulcanimicrobiota > Vulcanimicrobiia > Vulcanimicrobiales > Vulcanimicrobiaceae > Tyrphobacter. Next base: position 31,365 of record DAHXOK010000017.1, read on the forward strand.
CCTCCGTAGCAGTGCCACCTCCCACTGACGGCGCCCTCATCCACGCGAGCCCGTCGATCCGGCGCTTCGCGCGCGAGCTCGGCGTAGACTTGCACGCAATTTCCGGAACGGGACCACACAGTCGCATCACCCGCGAGGACGTGCAGGGCTTCGTCAAAGGCGCGCTCGGCGGCGCTCTTCGACAGGCTCAGGGTGACACGCTTTTCAACTTGCCACCGTGGCCGGCGATCGACTTCGCACGATACGGACGGATCGAGCGTCAGCCGCTCTCGCGCATTCGGCGCATCGCGGGCCCAAATCTCCATCGCAACTGGCTGCAGATTCCGCACATCACGAACTACGACGAAGCGGACGTCACCGGACTCGAGAAGTTTCGCCTAAAGATCAATGCGGAGCAGGCTAAAAAGAAGGGTGCGAAGCTCACGATGCTCGCCTTTCTCGTGCGGGCGTGCGTCGCGGCGCTCAGGGAGTTTCCGGAGTTCAACAGCTCGCTCGACGGTGACGAGCTCGTCTACAAGCAGTATTACAACATCGGCTTCGCCGCCGACACGAAGGATGGACTCGTCGTTCCCGTTCTCAAAAACGCGGATGCGAAGGGATTGCTCGAGATCGCGGCCGAGTCTTCCGCGCTCGCAGCAAAGGCGCGCGAAGGCAAACTCGGTCTCGCCGACATGAGTGGCGGCACCTTCACCATCTCTTCCATCGGCGGCATCGGCGGCACGCAGTTCACCC
>DAHXOK010000017.1:32124-32442 GCA_027364935.1 Vulcanimicrobiota bacterium
TCGTTCCGCGCCTCGTGCTGCCGATTAGCGTCAGCTACGATCACCGCGTCATCGACGGAGCGAGCGCCGCGCGCTTTCTCGTCTACGTCGCGAACGCGCTCGCCGACTTCCGCCGGGTGATGCTCTAGCAAAGCGGCCGTCCGGCGCGCAGGAAGCAAGCCCGGGCGGACCTTCAAGTCGTGCGAAACCGGCGGCTCGGCCTACCGAGTACCCAGAAAAGGGCCGGAATCATCCGGAGTCGGGTCGCAAGGAACGGTCAAACCTAGGACCCAAGCGGCCACTCGGAAAAGTAGGCGCAGCGTGCGCGTAGCGCTGATC
>DAHXOK010000018.1:0-8764 GCA_027364935.1 Vulcanimicrobiota bacterium
CACGTGTACGTCGGCGACGGGTTCGCCGGAAATCTCGCGCCGTTCGCGCAGCTCGATCGCAGCCCCCATGAGGCGCAGCGCGTCGAGGAGGCCCGTGCGCGTCGGGTTAACGCCCACCTCGCGAATGGTGAGCTCGCTTCCGGGCGCAATGGTGGCAGCGGTCATGAAGAATGCGGCGGCGGAGAAATCCCCGGCAACGCGCACGTCCTTGAAGCGTGCCGGCGGTGCGGCGAAGTCGACGCTCTTGCCGTTCCACGAAATCTGCGCGCCCTGATAGCGCAAGAGGCGCTCGGTGTGGTCGCGCGAGCCGGCATCTGCGGTGATGTCGATCTGCACGCCCGCGAAGAGCGCCGCGAAGAGCAGCGCCGACTTCACCTGCGCCGAGGGTGAGAGCAAGATGAACCGCCGCGTCTGGACGCGCTCGCATCCGAAGATCTCGAGCGGCAGGCGGCCCTCCGCGGTCTCGATCCGCGCTCCGAAGGCGCGCAGTTGCGCCGCCACCGGCTCCATCGGCCGGCGCCGCAGCGAGACATCACCGTCGAAGCGCGCGTGGACGTTCGCGCCCGCGCAGACGCCGAGCAGCATGCGCGCCGTTGACCCGGAGTTCGCGCAATCGATATCGCGCACCCCATCCTGAGCTTGTCCGGTGTCATCCTGAGCTTGTCGAAGGATGCCGAGCGCCCGTTGCGTCGCGAGAACGTCCCTTCCGGGGTTCAGATTCTCAATGGAAAATGCGCCGCGAGCGAAGGCTTGAATGACGAGGGCGCGATGCGAGATCGACTTGTCTCCGGGAACGGCGATCGAGCCGTGCAGCGAACCGCGAGGGAAGGAGAGCACGCGCGCGCGTTTGGACGCTGCGTGGCCGCCTTCCCCTACCTGCGCCGATAACGGTCACATCGAAATCGACCCTTCGCGAAAGTCGGTTCGATCCAGCCACACATTGACCAGCACCGGCTTTCCGGTTCTGGCCGCGGCGCGCGCGCGCGCGCGGGCCGCGGGCACCTGGGCCATCTCGGTTACGAGGATGCCCTCGGCGCCGAGCGCGGCCGCCGCCTCGTGGTACGCCGTGCGAGAGAGCACGGTACCGACGTCGTCGCCGAGCATCTTGACTTGTTCGCGCGCGATCTGAGTCCAGCCGGCATCGTTGCCAACCACCACGATCACCGCAATGCCGTGGCGCGCGAAGGTGTCGAACTCGATCAGGCTGTAGCCGCAGGCACCGTCGCCATAGATGATCCAGACCTCGCTCTGCGGGCAGCATAGCGCGGCGCCGAGCGCGAAACCGGCGCCGGCGCCCAGCGTTCCGAAGACCCCAGGATCGAGCCAGGAGAGCGGGCCGCGCGGGTGCATGATGTAGGAAGCCGTCGCAACAAAATCGCCGCCGTCGGCAACCATCACCGCGTCCTCGCCTACTGCCTGCTCGAGCGCGCGCAAGAGCGCAATCGGATTTACGAACTGGCCGTCGAGCCCGGCTCGCGTCTCGATCTCAGCTTCGCGCTCGGCATCGCGCGCGCGCAGCGCTTCAATCCACGAGGCCCAGCGACGGCTCGTCTGCGCGAGCGGCGCGACGAGGCGCTCGAAAAACAGACCGGCATCGCCAATCGCCGCGATATCCGGCCGCCGGTTTATGCGTGCCTCCTTCGCGCTGCGATTCGCGGTGATGAGCGTAGCGCTGCGTCGCACGTGGCGTCCGTAGTCGAGGCGGAAATCGCAGGGTACGCCGGCGAGGAGCACGCAATCGGATTCGCGTAACGCCTGCCGGCGTTGATGGCGCATCTGTAGAGGGTGATCGCGCCCGAGCAAGCCGCGCGCCATGCCCGAGAGGTATACCGGAATGCCTAGCTGTGCGACCGCCGCAGCGATGCGCGGCGCCGCGTCCGCGATCGACACCGCTTGGCTGCCGATGACGCACAGCGGCCGCTCGGCGGCGGCGAGAGCGAGAGCGGCGGCGTGCACGCTGCTGGCGGATGCGGTCGGCGGTAGAACTCGGCGCACGTGCGGCGGAGCCGCTCTATCGCTGCCCGCGAACATTCTCTCCACGTGCCGCGTGAGGTAGAAGCGCAGGAACCGGTCGGAAACGGACGTGCCCTTGCCGGCGGCGTCGGCGTACCACGTACGGATGGTGGCTTCATCATACAGAATGTCGACCGGGCACTCGACGAAGACCGGCCCCGGCACGCCGGTGCGCGCCACGGCAAACGCCTCTTGCACCGCCGGGCCCAGATCGCGTACGCGCCGGATTTCCAGGAACAGCTTGACGTGCGGCTCGGTCAGGGACCGCTGATCGATGTCCTGCAGCGCGCCGCGGCCCTGTAGCGCGGTGGGCGCAGCACCGCCGAACAGGACGATCGGCGACTGCGCGAGCTGCGCGGTCTTGAGCGCGGTGATGGCGTTGGTGAGCCCGGGCCCGGCCGTCACCGCCGCGACGCCCGGCACGCCAGTTAGCCGTGCCACCGCGTCGGCGGCGAAGACGGCGGTCGTCTCGTCGCGCACGTCGACGATACGGATGCCGCGCGCCTTCGCTCCGGTAAGTATAGGCGAAATGTGGCCGCCGCAGAGCGTGAAGAGGAAGCGCACGCCGTGCGCCGCGAGCGCCGCGCCGATGCGATCGCCGCCATGCATGACGACCGGTTCGGTTCTCATCGTGCGCGCCCCCGGTTGTCACGGCGCGCCGCGTATTCCTGCACGAGCAGCGTGTAGTCGATCTTTCCCACGCGCGTCTTCGGCAGCTGCGTACGGAACTCGATCTCGCGCGGACACGACCATTTGATGAGCTGCGCGCGACAGTACTCGATCAATGCGCGCTCCGTATCGGCGTTGCCTTGGGCGGGGTCTTTGAGCACGACGAATGCGTGCACGCGCTCCACCTGCATCGCATCGGGGACGCCGGCGACGCACGCCTCGGCCACGAGCGGGTGCCGGTAGAGCACGGCTTCGACTTGCGCTGGGTACACGTTGAACCCCGAGGACTTGATCACGCGCTTGAGCCGCACGGTGAAGTAGAAGAAGCCGTCCGCGTCCATCTTGCCCAGGTCGCCGGTGTGCAGCCAGGTGCGGCCGTCAGCATGGATGCGCAGCGCCTGACGCGTCGCGTCCGGATCGTCGAGGTAGCCGAGCATCACCGTCGGACCGGCGACGCAGATCTCGCCTTCCTCGCCGGGGGGCAGCGCTTCCTGGGTGCCGACGCGGCAAATCTTGGCAAGCATGTCGGGAAAGGGAATCCCGATCGAACCCTCGCGATACTCATCGATCGGCATGGCCATGATCGCCGTTACGGCCTCGGTAAGGCCGTAACCCTCAAGCAATTTCACGCGGCCGCCGCGCTCCGCCACGAGTCTCTCGAAGCGTTCCTTCACCGGCCGCGGCAGCGTATCGGCGCCGGAGAAGGTGGCGCGCAGGCAGGATAGGTCGACCCTTTGCAGCGACGCGTCGTCGATCAGCGCGGCGTACAGCGTGGGCACCCCCACGAGCAGATTCGGTCGCTTGGTCCGCAGCAGTTTCGCCACGATCGCCGCACTGAATGTTGGGACGAGGATCGCTTTGGCTCCGACCATGAAGGCGGCGTTTACGCACACGCCCAGTCCGAAGCCGTGAAAAATCGGTATGATCGCGAGGATGGAATGGCCCTCTCCCATTGCGCACCACGCGGCGGCCTGCATGCCTTCGGCGATGAAGTTGCGGTTCGAGAGCAGGACGCCCTTGGGCATGCCGGTCGTTCCACCCGAGAACAAGATGGCTGCCGGAGCGTGCGCGCTCGTCTCACCGCGCCGCACCGGGGCGTGCGTAGCGGCCATGAGTTCGGCCCACCAACGCACGCGCGCATCGGCGGGCACGCTTGGAATATTCCGACCCTTCGTGAGCCAGAAGCCGACCTTCTTGAGCGGTGAAAGGTAGTCGGGAATGCGCGTGAGGATCAGTACCTCTATTGGCAGCTTCGGTGTGAGGCTCGCGAAACGGTCGTAAAAGATGTCCAGCGTGAGTGCGATACGCGCGCGACTGGCATTGAGGTAGTGCTCGATTTCAGGAGCGGTCGACAGCGGATGGATGAGCGCGGGTACGGCGCCGAGCTTGTTCGCCGCGTAGAATGCGATCGCGGCCTGGGGCGATGTCGGCATGGAGATGAGGATCCGATCGCCCGTACGAAGGCCGAGCGCGGCAAGTGCGTTGGCGCACGCATCGATCGACGCAACGAACGCGCGATACGTCGAGGTCGTATCGAGAAAGTCCCAGGCGAGCGCATCGGGCACGCGCGCGGCGGTTGCGGCCACGGCTTGGTATAGCGTGATCTCGGGATACGTGAGCCCGGTGCTCACCGTGCCGTAGGAGCGCAACCAGGGAAAGCTCTGGGTCATCGGGGCCTCAGGTGCGTGGCGTGCGAAGCGACTCACTCGAGGCCGGCATTCATTGCCTCGTACTGCCGATATTTTTGAAGAATAGCGGCTTGCGCCGTTTGGGCGAGCGCTTCGGCCTCCGCGGGCCGCGAGACCGATAGCGCCTTATACCGGGTTTCGTTGTACGCGAAATCCTTGAAGCCGATCGTCGGTCTGGGTGAGTCGAGCCGAAATGGATTCTCGCCGGCCGCGCGCATCGCCGGGTTGAAACGAAAGAGCGGCCAGTACCCGCTCGCGACCGCGAGGTCTTGCTGACGCAGTCCGTATCGCATATCAATGCCATGTGCGATGCACGTACTGTACGCCAAGATGAGGGCGGGCCCCGTGTAGGCTTCCGCTTCGCGCAGGGCGAGTAGGGTCTGTTGCGGGTTAGCGCCCATCGCGATTTGTGCCACGTACACATTGCCGTACGCGATGGCCTGGAGTGCGAGATCCTTGCGGGGAACCCGCTTGCCCGCCGAGGCAAACTGCGCAATCGCCCCAAGCGGCGTCGCTTTCGAGGCCTGACCGCCGGTGTTCGAGTAGACCTCGGTATCGAGGACGAGGATATTGACGTCGCGTTCGCTCGCAAGGACGTGATCGAGCCCGCCGTAGCCGATGTCGTACGCCCATCCGTCGCCTCCGACAATCCAGATGCTGCGTTTGATCAAGATATCTGCGACCGAGAGCAAATGACGAGCGCGATCGTCGTCGAGCTTGAGCAACTCCACCTTCAGATGCGCGACGCGCTCTCGCTGGGCGCGAATCTCGGACTCTTCGACCTGCCGAGCGTTGCGAATCTCGTCGACCAGTCGCTCGCCGACGCGCGGTGCTAGCTCGGTCAGCAAAACGTCCGCCAGTTCGCGATGCTTGTCGGCCGCGAGCCGAAATCCCAAGCCGAACTCGGCGTTGTCCTCGAAGAGCGAGTTGGACCAGGCCGGGCCTCGACCCTCGCTGTTGGTGGCCCACGGCGTGACCGGAAGGTTCGCGCCGTAGATGGAGGAGCAGCCCGTTGCGTTTGCTATCTGCGAGCGATCGCCGAAGAGTTGCGAGAGTACCTTGAGATAGGGCGTCTCTCCACATCCCTCGCACGCTCCCGAAAACTCGAACGTCGGCTCCAGGAACTGTACGCCTCGCACGTTTGCGAAATCGACCAGGGAGCGGTCGTTGACCGGCAAATTCTCGAAGAACGCGTTGCTTGCGCGGTTGCCTTCGAGGATCGGCCCCTTCTCCGCGAGATTTACGGCCTTTCCGTCGGAGAGGATCGGGCTGAGCGCCGGACAGACCTCAACGCACCAGCCGCAACCCGTGCAGTCCTCGATGGAGAACTCGAGGGAGAATCTGACGCCTGGAAAGCCTCGTACGTTCGCGGGCGCCGATTTGAAGGATGCCGGCGCGCCGGCAAGCCGCTCCTTGTCGTAGTACTTTGCGCGAATGACGCTGTGCGGACAGACGAAGCTACACAAACCGCACTGAATGCAGATATCGGGTTCCCACGATGCAACGTGTTCGGAGATGTTGCGCTTCTCGAAGGCGGCGGTGCCGGAGGGAAAGGTTCCATCGATCGGCATGGCGCTCACCGGAAGCTCGTCGCCGAGGCCGGCGAGCATCTTGGCCGTTACCGCGCGCACGAACGCGGGCGCCGTTTCGGGTACCAACCGCGTCAAGTCGATCGTGCTGGTCGGAGCATCGGGAACCGCAACCTCGTGCAGCTCGCTCAGCGCGCGGTCGACGGCCGCTCGGTTGGCGAAGAGAATCTTCTCGCCTTGGCGGGAGTAGCGCTCGTCGATCGACTGCTTAATCCGAGCGATCGCCGTGTCGATCGGCAGCGCGTCTGAAAGGGCGAAAAAGCACGTTTGCAAGATCCTGTTTGTGTGAGCGCCCAGCCCCGTCTCGCGAGCGACGCGCGACGCATCGACCACGTAAAAGCGTAGGCGCTTGTCGATGATCTGCTCTTGGACCGCGCGAGGGAGCTCTCCCCATACCTCGTGCGGTCCGTACGGAGCATTCAGCAGGAACGTTGCGCCCTGCGCGGCGCAGCGCAACACGTCGATGCGAAAGAGAAAGTCGAACTTATGACACCCGACGAAGTTTGCCGATTTGATGAGGTACGGTGCGTGAATCGCTTCGTTACCGAAGCGCAAATGCGAGACGGTCCCGGCGCCGGCCTTGTGCGCGTCGTACACGAAATAGGCCTGGGCGTAGAGCCCAGCCTCTTCTACGATGATCTTCACGCTCTCTTTGTTCGCACCGACGGTCCCGTCGGAACCGAGGCCGTAGAACACCGCACGTACGACGTTTGGTGACTCCAGGTCGAACGAACGATCGTAATCGAGGCTCGTGTGTGAAACGTCGTCGTCGATACCGATCGTGAAGCGCTCCTTGGGCTGCTCGCGCTTGAGCTCTTCAAAGATGGCACTGGCCATCGCCGGATCGAACTCCTTGGATGCGAGGCCGTAGCGACCACCGATGACTCGTGGCATTGCGCCGCGGCCTCGCGACGCGCCCTGCGCGAGCGCCGCGACAACGTCGAGATAGAGCGGCTCCCCGCACGAACCCGGCTCTTTGGTCCGATCGAGTACGGCCACCGCGGTGCACGCAGCCGGAATTACGTCGAGTAGCGCTTGCGTCGGGAAGGGGCGATAGAGGTGCACTTGCACGACGCCGACTCGCTCGCCGCGGCTCCGAAGGTACGCGGCCGTCTGGCGAAGCGTTTCGTTCGCCGAGCCCATCGCGACGACGACCCGATCGGCGAGCGGATCGCCGTCGTACCGAACGAGCGAATACGCGCGCCCGGTCAACCCCTGAAATCGCTCCATCGCGGATTGCACGATCGACGGCAAGCGTTCGTACATCGGATTGGCCGCTTCGCTCGCTTGGAAGAACGTGTCGGGGTTGTGCGCCGTTCCGCGGATGAAGGGATGATCCGGGGCGAGTGCGCGCCGGCGATGCGCCCAGATCCACTCGTCGCGAATCATGGCACGGATCTCGGAGTCGGCTAAGAGCTCGATCGTGTTGATCTCGTGCGAGGTGCGAAAGCCGTCGAAAAAATGCAGGAATGGTACGCGCCCTTCGAGCGTTGCCGCTTGCGCGATGAGCGCGAAATCGTGTGCCTCCTGGACGCAGCCGGAGCAGAGCAGCGCAAAACCGGTACCGCGCGCGGTCATGACGTCGGTGTGATCGCCAAAAATGGAGAGTGCGTGGCTCGCAATCGCACGCGCTGCAACGTGGAAGACCGTCGACGTCAACTCGCCTGCGATCTTGTACATGTTCGGCAGCATCAAGAGCAAGCCCTGAGACGCCGTGAACGTCGTGGCGAGCGCTCCCGACTGAAGGGCGCCATGGAGCGTGCCCGCCGCGCCGCCTTCGCTTTGCATCTCCTGAACGCTCGGAACCGTTCCCCAGATATTTTTGATCCCCGCAGCCGACCATTGGTCGGCGAGCTCGGCCATCGGAGATGCCGGTGTGATCGGATAAATCGCACAGAATTCGTTCGTGCGATAGGCGACGTGCGCCGCCGCGGCGTTGCCGTCGATAGCGCCGCTGCGGGTATTCACGCGGTTGCCTTTGGTTCGGCGACCATTTCGATCGCGCTGCACGGGCAGGCCTCAAAGCAGACGGCACAGCCGGTACAGGCAGCGTAGTCGTAACGGAAGCGCAAACCCGGCCCGAGCTTGACGACGGCCTGCTCGGGGCAAGCAGCTACGCACTGGTCGCATTCGAAGCAGTTCCCGCACGAAAGGCACCGCTGCGCCTCGTATCTCGCTTCGTTCTCGGTGAAGCCGATGACCGTTTCTTTAAAACCGCTGAGGCGATCGTCCAGCGCCGTCGCGCGTTCGTTCTGTTGCTGCACGTCGCTATACATGGGGAGGCGCAGCATGTCGTACGTCACCACCGGGTGCTTGGCACGTGCGGCCGTCGTGGTGTCGTTCAGCCAACGATCGATCGATCGCGCGGCCGCTTTTCCGTGCCCGGCGGCAACCGTAACGGAACGCTCGCCGGGCGTCGCGTCACCGCCGGCAAAGATTCCGGGCTCCCCGGTCATGAAGTGCTCGTCGACGGCGATGCTGCCGTCGTCGCGCAATGCGATCTTCGGCAGCGACCGTAGGAACGACGTATCGGCTTGTTCGCCCAGCGCGAGGATGACGGTGTCGGCGGTGAGCGTTTCCATCCTCCCGGTCGGTTGGGGAAAGCCGGACTCGTCCAGCTCCATCTGTTCGATAACGACCTCGCCTTCGCCGACGCTGACGATGCTGCTCAACCACTTAACCTTGACGCCTTCGGTCAACGCTTCTTGATACTCGAAGTCGTGCGCTTTCATGTGCCGGCGATCTCGGCGGTATACGATTAGCGGCTCGTCGGCTCCCAAGCGCCGCGCCGAGCGTGCGACGTCC
>DAHXOK010000018.1:8774-31880 GCA_027364935.1 Vulcanimicrobiota bacterium
GTAGACGATGACGCGCCGCCCCAGTTGGGGCGGTTGTCGCGCTTCGATGCCTCGCAGGACGTGCAGCGCCGTCAGCACGCGGCTCGCATCGCGAGCCGGAATCTCGACGCGCCGGTCGAGTTGCGCGCCGATCGCCACGAGCACGGCATCGAAGTTTCCCGCCGCCTTCTCCGCAAGGACGTCGTGAACGGCGTGATCTTGCACGATCTTCACGCCCATGGCCTCGATTCGCTGGATCTCACGCATGAGATCTTCGCGCGGCAAACGATACGCGGGGATGCCAAAATGCAGCATGCCTCCCGGCAGCGATCCGGCGTCGTGGATCTCGACGCTATGCCCGATGCGCGCGAGATGGTAGGCTGCGGAGAGGCCGCACGGACCGGCACCGATGACGAGAACGCGTTTCCCGGTCGGCGTGCCGACGGGGAAACGCCAGCCTTCGCGTGCGGCGAGATCGCCGAGATAGCGCTCGACCCCGTGGATGGTGATCGCAGTATCGAGCTCGCGACGGTTGCAGTGCGATTCGCAGGGATGGAAACAGACGCGTCCTGCAGTCGCAGGCAACGGATTGTCCTTTACCAACTCGAGCCACGCGTCGCGATAGTTTCCCGCCTGCGCGTATGCCAGCCAAGCCTGAATATTCTCACCGGCAGGGCACGCCTGATTGCACGGAGGCAGGAAATCGACATAGACCGGACGCCGCGAGCGAAACGGTCCCGTCCCCGGCTCGCCGAGGAGATCGACGATCGGCGTCATATTGCGCGGAACTATCACGATGATGCGCCTCTGAGCGGCGCTACGCTCGAGGCATCGGATTCGAGGCACTCTACAGCGTCCACGCCCGCTACTTCTTTCTCTCGGTGACCCCACGTGACCCTTCGCGACTACGAAGCATTTCAATGTCGCTTTTGTCGGAGCTTTCGGGCCGTAGCATCGGCTCAAACTTGCCTCAGTTATGAGTGGATTCTACGAGGTAAGAGCAGCGCGTACGAATCCTGCCGCGGCCGCGCCTTCGATCGGCACGCCGTAGAGATCGGCCAAGCACGAGAGCCAGCACGCTGCAAAGGATCAGCACAACGGTCATGGCGCCCAGTACCGATCGAGTCTCTCGAGTTTCTGCGCGGGCGAAGTTATGCGTCCGTCATACCGGCCTGTTAGTCCTGCACAGCGCGCCCGCCGCGATGATCTTACACCGCGTCGAGAATCCTTGAATTGCGTACGATATCTTCGCTCGTGCAAATCCGATTGCGCCCCGACTCTTTCGCCGCAAAAAGAGCGGCATCGGCACGCGCTAGAATGGCCTCGAACGTAGCATCTGTCGGCATGAGGCTCGTCACCCCGATCGAGACCGTAACGTGCAAATCCTGCGCGCCGGGTACCTGCACCGCGGTCTCTGCAAGCGCGACGCGAAGCCGCTCCGCCGCTGCCAACGCTTGGGAGCGTTTGGTTTCCGGAAGTACGAGCGCAAATTCTTCGCCGCCGATGCGACCGATAATGTCGCTAGCGCGTGAGACCTTCGTGGCGACCTCGCCAACTTTCTGCAAAACCGCATCGCCGGCGAAATGTCCGTAGGTGTCGTTGACCGTTTTGAAATGATCGATATCGATCATGAGGACCGCGAGCGATCGCCCGTACCGCTGGGAGCGCGACGTCTCCCGCTCTGCCAACTCGAAGAAGTAGCGCCGGCTCCGGAGGCCGGTCACCGCGTCGACTTGAGCGAGGTGTCGAAGGTCATCTTCCAGGTGTTTGCGCTTGCTGATGTTGTGACCATTGAGCACGATTCCGCGAATCAGGCGGTCCCCGAGCAAATTCGTGCCGTTGCCCTCAATGTCGGAATACTGCCCGTTTCCGAGCCGTACCCGCATGTCCATGTTCACGGAGTCGCTGCCCGGTCGCGTCAGTGCGGAAAAGACTGCGGCGACGGCCGCAAAATCGTCCGGATGGACAAGATCTAAAGCGTTCGTCCCCACCAGTTCAGTGGGCGCAAATCCCAATTCGCGGCTGACCGACTCCGACGCCGATTGCACGACGCCCGCTGCGGACGTAACCAGCATAAAACCGTACTGGTGTGAGTAGAGTGCTCGTATCCGTTCTTCACTCTTGCGTACGGCAGCAGCGTCGACTTCACCCTGGAGGCCGCGCTCCCTAGAGCGCTCGTAGTACAGAACGGTCAGAAACAGCCCGAATAAATAAATTGAAATCCGTATAGCATCGAACGCGGAATATCCAACATGTACGCCTGGAATCTCCGGTGCAATAATGATGGTCGTAATAATAAGGCTGAGCCACGCAAAGCCCAGACGTTTCCCTTTTAGGAAAAGTGCTACAGCCAGCAACGGAAAGAACGTCGAAACTCTCGTGATGTCGAGGGGAGCCACCAAGTAAACGAACGTAAAGGCAGAGTAGGAGAGAACCAGCAACAGCGTCCCAGCGTTCACGGCGTTTCGACTGCGCCGTAAGTAGAGAAGAATGGCAAGACAGCCGACCGCATAGATGAGACTTGTCCATCCCTCGACAACGCCAGAATGCCAATGGTCGACAGCAAGGATTGAACCACTGATTATGCCGAGGATAAGGATACCCCGGATGAATTCAATCCGAAGCCGAATCACAGAGGAGTTGCCGAGGTCATGGCCTCGAGACCAGCGGCGAGGTAGGGATTTCTAGGGGAATCACCGTTCGAGCATAGCAGAACGAGGTAACCCTAGAGTGACCAGGGCAAGCCCCATGGAAACGGAACCACGCTCGCAGCGAAACGACTTTACAGAGTCTTAACGACGGGTACCGCTAAACGCCACCAGGGATATGTGAATTACAAGGAGACGACTCGGAACGAAAAACCGCGTGGTTATGCGATTTCAGATTTGGGGAAGGCGGGATTTGAACCCGCACGAGGGGTTACCTCGGCCGCTTTTGAGGCGGCTGCGTCTACCGTTCCGCCACTTCCCCGTGTGACCCTGAGCTCGTCGAAGGGCACCTCACGTATTACCTGATACGAGCGCCCGAGCCTGCGCCTCCGAGCCAGCAGGGAACACGCCTAAGCGCATCTCTACGTCGTTTCGCTTGAAGTGCAGCGTGAGGATCGCCGCGCCACGCGTACGCTGCACGTCGTAGGTGGCGAGATCGTCTGGGCGCCAGCAGAGGCGCGCGAGCTCGCGTATCCCGGGCTTGTATACGCCGAAACACGACGTGCCTTGCTGGACGACATCTCCGGCTACGACGGCAAAACCAGAGATGCTCTTCAGATGCGATGGACTGTTTGGATCGCGCGGAGTCATTCGTTCGGAGACGTCGACCTCGCCGTACTCCGAGTTGATGTTGAGCGTTCGCTCGAAGTCTGCGCCGCCGAGCGGAATGTCCGGCGCTTCGTACGAGCACGTCGACTCGGCCGTGTCCTCGTCAACGTGAGCCAGGGCGCAGAAATACGGCCGATTGAACGTTCCCGCTGGAATCGGATGCGTGAAAGCGGCGATGTAATCGCGCGCTGATGGAACGGCCTGCGGATCGACGGCGTCCCGCAGCATTCCGATCGTCGCCGCAAAGTTTGTTCCATCGCGGTCGCAGAGGCACGCAACCCTCGCGCCGGCGTGCGGTACGAAAATGAGAGCCCCGAGAGCGCTCCCTTTTGCGGCCGCGGAGCGGTCGGAGAGCTCTACGGCGCCGTAGCCGTCACTCAATGGATCGAAGCGAAAGAGGTTCGACGGACGAGCATCGCACTCGCTTTGGAGTGGCCAGCGGCCGCTTCCGAACGGAAAGAACGGCACGCAGTAGTCTACCGCCCGCACGTTGAGAGGCCGTTCCGGCGGGCGCGGCGCCGAGAGCCGCACGGGAACGAGCGCCATGGAACGAGCGGCGATTGCGACGGGCGCCGTACGCACGACGGTTCCCGCGAGGCGAACGTAATATGGGCCGCCGAAAGTCGATCGCTTACCCCAGTTGGAAGCGATGACGAAGCCGTGCTGGGCGGAGGGATCGGCGAGGAGAACGGCGTTGTCGTGACCGCCGGAAAACCCGCGGCTTCTCAGATTCGCCAAGCTCGGAGCGAGCCGGCCGAGTCTGCGAAGGAGCGCGAGACGCGATCGGGCGGCCGGCGCCAGCGCGCGAAGATCGTCAATAACGATGGGCAAGACGTACGGCGTGCCGTCGGCGGCGGGGTCGCTCTGGTACCGAACGTCGCGAATATCGCAGGTCAAACCCCGTTCGCGACACTCCTTGAGCATCGCGAGCGTCGCGGCGGCAAAATCAGCGGTCGAATATCTCGAGCCGGCCGCAAAGAGGCTTACGGGCCAGACGATATGCGCGTCGACCACCGGGTGTGTTTGCGCAAGCAAGGTGCCCCAGCGCGCGATCTCCGCGCCGAACGCCGCTGTAGGATCGAATCTCTCTGAAGAAGCGTCGTAAGAGGGCCAGGAGTCGCAGTACATGCATGCCGTCAGCGCCGCGTCCCAGTCGTACGCCCAGTTTGCCCACGGCACTTCCCAGCCGGCGGGATAGAGCGTGTCTTGCACGGGGAAGTTCACGATGCCGTGCGCGCCGTCTGCCAGGAACTCGGCGAGCGCAAGCGTGGTGTTCGTCGGATCTGCCGGGCGGGGCACGTTCTCGTCCGCGGCCTGCAGCCAGCCGGCCTGGAACTCTGCCATCATCACCGGCACGCGCGATTGCGTGCCGAGAAGGTCCGTCGAGAAGTCGATCTGTTCTCGGTCGTGCTCGCCGATGCGGTATGCGTCGCTCTGGTACCAATCGCCCCACGCCCAGGCGGGAGAGTCGGCCGTGACCTTCATCTCGTAGGTGTTGATGAAGACGGGAACGTGCGGGCCGACGGTACGCCGCACGGTGGATTTCAGCCAACCGACGTACTCGTGCCAGTGCGGCGCCGGCCAGGTATCGTTGTCGAGGTACGCGCCCTGGTCGTCGTCGAGCGCGATGGCGATGACGTCGTGCGAATACGGCGCAACGGCCGAGAGCACGTCGTGCAACCATTTTGCCGCGTAGTGGAGGTGCGTCGCGTTGTGCAGCCACTCGTCCGCGGCTGCGTCGGCGTGCCGGTTCTGGAGCGTCGCGGTTGCCGGATAGCGGCCTTCGAGCACGTCGTGTAGCGGCATGTCGTACGCGGGGCGTTCGAGAAGCCGATCCGGGTAGCCGCCGTTGCGCCACTCGTTGCGAATCACCGGCCCGGGCCGCAGAACGATTTTGAATCCGAGCTCGCGGACGATCTTCAGAACGCCGAGGAGATCGCGCCGTGGGTTCGTGCGGCCGGTGAAATCGAGCTCACCCGCGCGTGGCTCTTGCCAGTTCCACGGGACGTAGAGATCGATGGTATTGACGTGTAGGTCGTTGCGATATGTCTCGAGCGAGCGCTTCCATTCGTCTCGCGGGATGCGCTCGTAGAAAAATGCCGCGCCGTAGACAAAGAACGGCTTGCCGTCGACCTCGAAAACCGGATAGGCGTTCATCTGCACGATGCGCGATGCGTGCCATGTCGCCCACGCGCCGGCGGGAGCGGCGAGCGACGGCCGCGGCAGAAGGAGAAGCAAGAGCGTTGCCGCGGCGGCTGCGAAGGGCCACGCTCGCTGTACGCGCGCGAGCGCGAGGTAGAGCACGGCGCCGACGACGAGCCATCCGACGCCGATAGCGATCGCAAGCGGGCCGGTGTAGGCGAACGCCAAAACCCATCCGACGAGCGCGACGAGCGCCGGCAGCGGGTAGAGCGGCATGCGAAACGGTGCCGGTCCGCGTTTTCGGACGAGCGCGAGCGCGACGATCTGCATGATGCTTTGAATGAGCACTATGCCTGCGGTCAAGAACGCGATGACTTCGCCGAGCGTGAAGAAGCTCGCGACGAGCGAGAGACCGCCGACCGCAAGAAGTGCGACCTGCGGAATGTGGTTGCGCGGATGGAGCCGTGCGAAGGCGGGAAAGAACGCGCCGTCGCGTGCCGCGGCGAATGGAATGCGCGAGAAGCCGAGCAGGTTGCCGTAGAGCGAGGCGAAGGCCGTCACGAGCACGAGCCCGGTCACGATGCGCGCCGCGAGGACGCCCCACGTCCGCTCGACCACGAGCGAGCCTACGTACAGCGATGCGGCGGTCGGGGTGCCGTCGGCACCGAAGAGCGATCGCCACGGAATCACCCCGAGCACGCCGCTCTGCAGCGCGATATACAACCCCGCAACGAGCACTACCGAGATCACGATCGAGCGCGGGATCGTCCGGTTCGGCTCGCGCACTTCGTCCCCGACGAGCGCGACGTCGGCGTATCCGACGTAATCGTAGAGCGTCACGAAGAGGGCGCTCGAGAATCCGGCTAGCAGGCCGGTGTCGAAGCGGACCGGCCCCGGAAGCTGCAGCGCCATGTGCCAGTTTGCGTGCGTGAGCGCCGCGACGGCAACGAGCGAGATGGTGAGAACGGCGACGAATCCGAGGAGCAGAGACGTCGCCGCCACCCGCGAGGTCCGTCGCAGCAGGAGCGCGATCGTTACGAGACCGACCCCGAGCGCGCACGCGTGCATCCCCCACCAGCTGGAGAGTCCCGGCACGAGATAGGTTGCGTAGTCCGCGAATCCGATGTAGCCGCTCGCAAGCAGGCACGGCGCGTAGAGCAGAAACTGCCAGTTGAAGAGGAACGCAAGCACGCGTCCCAGGCGTTCGCGCCCGAAGCTCTCGCGCAGGTAGACGTACGTGCCGCCGGAGTTGGGAAAGCGCGAGGCGAGCTCCGCCCAGACGAGCCCGTCGCACAGGGCGACGACGGCGCCGCCGATCCACCCGAGCAACGCCAGCGATCCGCCGAGCGTGGCGAGCACGAGCGGAATCGTAATCAAGGGCCCGATGCCGATCATCGTGATGACGTTGATCGCAACGGCGCTGCGCGTATCGATCGCGCGCTCCAGCCCAGCGCTCGATTTCACTTCCGGCCCTCGTTCGGTAAGGTGAACGTCGCACCTGGCGGCGAATGAAGCGCCGATGCAGGAACGCTCGCAGCTCGCGCGACTCTGCCGCGTGCGCGGCGACGTCCGCCTCGACGTGGTGACGAGCCCGGCGCTGCGCGACAACGTGCTCGGCGATCCGGCGGAACGCCCGCTTCCGGTGTATCTGCCGCCCGGATACGACGACGATACGCGGCGCTATCCGGTTATCTATTGTTTGCATGGATACACCGGCGACGCAGTCGGCATGCTCGCCGTGCGGCCGTGGGAGCGCAACGTCGTGCAGTGGATGGACGCGCTCGTCACCGGGGGCGAGATGCCGCCGGCAATTCTCGTCCTGGTAGACGGCTTCACGCGTTTGGGCGGCTCGCAATACGTGAACTCGATCCACAACGGCGACTACGCGACGTACGTCGTGCGAGACGTCGTCGACCGCGTCGACGCAACCTATCGCACGATTGCTCAGGAGAGTGGCCGCGCCGTCTGCGGAAAATCCTCGGGCGGGTTCGGCGCGATGCACTTGACGATGGAATACCCAGGTATCTTCGCCGCTTTTGCGTCGCACAGCGGCGACGCATGCTTTCGCTACGCGCAAATGATGTCGTTTCCGGACGTGCAGCGCACGCTGGAAGGCTTCGGCTTGGACATCGCATCGTTCGTTGCGGCGTTCGAGGCGAAGCCGAAGCGCCCGCAAGCGTGGTATCACACGATGGAGATGATCGGATACGCGGCTGCCTACTCACCGCGCGAGCGCAAAGCCTTCGCGGTCGACCTCCCGTTCGATCTCGAGACGGGGGAGCTGCGCGAGGACGTCTTCGGGCGATGGCTCTGCTTCGACCCCGTGGAACGCGTGGAAGGGCGTCTGGCGGCACTCGGACGGCTTCGCCTGCGTTACCTTGATTGCGGCCGGCGCGATGACTACGGGCTCGATATCGGGGCCCGCATCCTCGCCTCGCGCATGCGAAAGGCGGGAATGAGCGTGCGGCACGAGGAGTTCGATGACGACCACCGCAACGTTGGATATCGCTACGGCATCTCTCTGCCGGCGCTCGTCGGCGCCTTGGATAAAGAATGAACGCATACCGCTCGTTGATCGTCATCGTCCTCGCGCTCGCCGTTCCGGCGCTTGCCGCGGCACAGGTCGCAGCGCCGACGCCGGACCCCCACGAGTACGACGATCCCGCAATGCACTACACCGCCCCGGCCGACGCGCGTTTGGTCGGGCAGATGCAACACCCGACCCTACAGACGCTTTCGCAAGATCCGACGCCGGTGGCGACGTGGGTGCTTGGAAACACGCAGTATAACGCGAAGGCGATTTCGATCACGATGCAATCGTACACGGGATCGCTCGACGGTTTCGACAGCACCTACGAGAACGCGCTGCGCGCCGACGATCCGGCGACGCTGGTAAAGAGCAAGCAGCCGGTGCTCCTGCAAAATGGCATGCCCGCGCTCTTCGTCGAGGTTACGCAAGGCGCGGGCTTCCAAACGCGCAAGATCTTCGCGTACCTCTGGATCGACTCGCAGCGCGCCATCGTGCTCAGCGTCGTCGCGTCGCTCGGCGCCATCGACGAACAGAGCGCAAAGACGCTGCTCGCGGGCGCTACCGCCGTGCGCTATCCGAGCGGCGGCCAGCCCTAACGGGCTAGGAGCCTGTCGGGTTATGGCACATTAACCCGACAGGCTCCTAGAGTCGCGCTAAGGCCGTTTCGAGGTCTTCGAGCAAATCTTCGACGTCCTCGACGCCGACCGAGAGGCGAAGCAGGCCGTCGGTGATGCCGCGGCGCTCGCGCTCCTCCTTGGGAATCGAGCCGTGCGTCATGCGCGCGGGATGGCAGATCAGCGACTCTACCCCGCCTAAGCTTTCCGCCAAGCTGAAATAGCGCAGCGTGGCTGCGAAGTCCATTGCGCGTTGTTCCGGCACGCGCATCGTGAACGAGAGCATTCCGCCGAAGCCGGTCATCTGCCGTTGCGCGAGGGCGTGCTGCGGATGCGATGGTAAGCCGGGGTAGTTGACCCGCTCCACGATGGGATGCCGTTCGAGAAACTCTGCGATGGCCCGAGCGTTGCGCTCGTGTTGACGCATGCGCAGCGCCAAGGTTTTCGCCCCGCGCATGACGAGCCACGCGTCGAACGGCCCAGGAACGCCGCCGACGGAGTTCTGATGGAACTTGATGCGCTCGTGCAGCGCGTCGTCGTTCGTGATGGCGACGCCGCCGACGGCGTCGGAGTGTCCGCCGATGTACTTCGTCGTCGAGTGAACGACGACGCGCGCTCCGAGCGCGAGCGGCTGCTGGAAGTACGGCGTTGCGAACGTGTTGTCGACGGCGACGACGATGTCGTTCCCCGCGAGGTCGCAGATGGCGCGAATGTCGACGAGCTTCAGCAGTGGGTTCGTCGGTGTCTCGAGCCAGACGAGTCGCGTCTTCGGGCCGAGCGCCGCCTCCACGGCGTGCGGATCGCTCGAGTCCACGTACGTAAACGTGAGCCCATAGCGCTCCAGGACGCGGGAGAAGAGGCGGTACGTTCCTCCGTAGACGTCGTCGCTCACGACGACGTGGTCGCCAGCGGCGAGAAGATTCATGACGGCGGCCGTCGCCGCCATGCCGCTGCCGAACGCGCTTGCGTGAGCGGCGCTCTCGAGTGCCGCAAGCTGTGCCTCGAGCGCGACGCGCGTTGGGTTGACCGTACGGCTGTAATCGAAGCCCTTGTGCTTTCCTACGGCCTCTTGCGTGTACGTCGAGGTTTGATAGATCGGCACGATCGTCGCGCCGGTGGTCGGGTCGGCCTCTTGCCCGACGTGAATGGCCTTGGTCGAGAACCGCATCAGTGGTGGGGCGTGAGTGCCGAGGTATCGGAGAGGAAGGAGATGACGTCCTGGCGCGTCACGACGCCGATAGGCTCGGCGTCGTCGGTGACGACGATTGCGGGATTCGCGAGCGTCAGCAGCTTGTACGCGCGATCGATCTCTTCGCTCTGCTCGAGCGCCGGAAACGGGCGCCCCATGACCTCGGTTACGGGCTGGTGGATGATGTCGGCGCGGTCGAAGACGGCTTGCATGACGGCGACGTCGTTGATGCTGCCGATCACCTCGTGACCGTGCATCACCGGGATCTGCGAGATCTCGTACCTGCGCAGCAGCTCGAGCGCAGTGCTGACGGTATCGTCTTGCGCGACGGTGATCATCGGCGGCAGCGGCGTCTTGCCGCGCAGCATGTCGCCGACGGTCGCGCGGCGCTTTCCCTCGCTCAAGAAACCGTTGGCGATCATCCAGTCATCGTTGAAGATCTTCGACATGTAGCCGCGGCCGGAGTCTGGGAAGATGACGACGACGAGAGCGTCCTCAGAAAGCGTCTTCGCGAGCTTCACGGCTGCAACCGCAGCGGTTCCCGACGACCCGCCGACGAGAAGACCTTCTTCGCGGGCGATGCGCCGCGCCATGAGAAACGATTCGCGATCGGAGACGCGCACGATCTCGTCGATGACCTTCAAATCGACGGTCTCGGGAAGGTAGTTCAGGCCGATGCCTTCGACGGCGTACGAGCGGGGCGTATCGCCCGAGTAGATGGACCCTTCCGGGTCGGCGCCGATGACGTGAATGTTCGGGTTGCGCTCTTTGAGATAGCGTGCCGTCCCCGAGATCGTTCCGCCGGTACCGATGCCCGCGACGAAGTGCGTGACCGTGCCGCGCGTCTGCTCCCAAATCTCGGGACCGGTCGTGTGATAATGCGCGTCGGGGTTGTGGTGGTTGTGGAATTGATTCGGCTGAAAGGCGCCGGGAATCTCCACTGCCAACCGGTTGGCGACGCTGTAATAGGACTCCGGCGAGTCGTTTGCGACGTTCGACGGTGTGACGACGACCTCGGCGCCGTACGCGCGCAGCAAGTCGACCTTTTCCTTCGACATCTTGTCGGGCATGACGAGAATGCAGCGATAGCCGCGAATCGCGGCTGCCATGGCGAGGCCCGAGCCGGTGTTACCGCTGGTCGGCTCGACGATCGTGCCGCCCGGCTTCAGGAGGCCGGCCTGCTCGGCGGCGTCGAGCATTGCGTGCGCTGGGCGGTCTTTCACGCTCCCACCGGGATTCATGTACTCGATCTTTGCGAGCACCAAGCACTGCGCTCCGTCGAGCGTTTTGCCGAGTTTGACCAACGGCGTGTTGCCGATGGCGGCCAATGCGTTCTCGCAGTACATCGGTCCCGTCGCTTCGCGTGAAGTCATATCGGCGCACTCCTTTCGCCGCAAGGGCACGTGCCTCCGGTCGCGAAGACTCGCGAGCGATGCGCATCCTTCTGCGACCGGCGCTCGGCCTTCTCATGGTGACGTCGCTTGCTGCGTGCAACCTCGATCAGCTCCCGCCGCCCGGCCAGTACAGCACGGTGAGCGGGCACATCCTAGACCGCGGTACGAACCAGCCCGTGGCGGGGGCCATCGTCACGATCGACACCGTCCTGACCGCGACGACAGACGCGAGCGGAGCCTTCAGCATCGACAAAGTTCCCGCCGGAACGGTCGATTACACCGTGACGGCCGACGGCTACACGCTCGTCTCGGCGACAGCAAACGCACAGCCGGGCAAAGTCTTCACGCTGGACGTCGCCATGGAACGCGCCGCAAGCGCACCGTAGCCGCTACGGCGCGGCAGCCTTGCTCGTCTTTCGGTACGCGCTCGACGGCTTGACGAAGGTTGCGCGATCGGCCACGTGGCGATTGATGACCGTCAGCACGACGTTGGCCAAGCGCTCGGGATCGTGGCGCACGTTCTCCGTTTCGCTGATAACGGCTGCGGGCACCGGCGTAAGGCCCATCTCGGTGATGCGCGCTGCGTCGGGCGTTACCGGTCCCTGCCCTTCCTCTGCGTATGCGGCAAGGAGACGCTTGGGCGGCTCGTCGTTGATGATGACGTACTCGCAGACGTTCTCGCGCGCGTTGGCGAGCAGCGCATGGACGTGATCGGCGGCCGTCATATTCGTGGTTTCGCCGGGTTGCGTCATCACGTTGCAGACGTAGATCTTCACGGCGTGAGAAGCCGCGATCGCGTGAGCGATACCCTCGACCAAGAGGTTGGGAAGGATCGACGTGTAGAGCGATCCCGGACCGAGCACGATCGCATCGGCGGCGCCGATCTCCGCAATCACCTGCTCCAGCGGCTGCACGCTGGCGGGTTCGAGAAAGACGCGCTCGATGGCCTGATTGGCTAGCGATATGTGCGACTCGCCGTAAACGGTGCTCCCATCTTGTAGTTCGGCGCAGAGCCGCGCTTGCCCGAGCGTTGCTGGCAAAACGCGTCCGACGATGTTGAGAACGTGGCTCGACTCCTGAATCGCGCGGTCGAAGTTGCCCGTGACACCGGTCATCGCCGCCAAGAAAATATTGCCGAAACTGTGCCCCGAGAGGCCTTCGCCTTCGTTGAAGCGATACCGGAAGAGCTCCGTGACGAGCGCTTCGTCGTCGGCCAGTGCGACGAGGCAGTTACGAATGTCGCCCGGCGGCAAGACGCCGAGCTCTTTGGTTAGGCGCCCGGACGAGCCGCCGTCGTCGCTAACGGTGACGATTGCCGTCAGATTACTCGTGCGCCGCTTCAAGCCGCGCAGGAGCGTCGAGAGACCGGTACCGCCGCCGACCGCGACGATCTTGTAGCCCTCGCGCAATCGCAGGCTCTCCTGCGTACCGTGTTGGCGTGCAGCGCGGAAGAGCGCCCGCAGCGCGAAGAGCGTACCGGCGCAGAGCAGCAGGATACCGAGCACGCTGAGGATCCACGTGAGATCCCCGGGGGCAAAGTAATCGGCGACGATGCCGTCGAGCATCTCGTTGAGATTGAGCGAGTTGCCCTGCGCGACGACCCAGCGATCCGCAGCATCGGCGAGCATCGCTATGCCGAGTGCGCTGACGAGAAGCCAGCGTTTGATGCCGGTCCCCGGCAGCAGCCAGCGCAGCGCCGGCAACGCTCGCGCGCGCATCAGACCGTCTCCAGATCGCGCGCAACGCACTCGACCGCGCGGGCACCCGAGCGGAGGTGCTCGGCGAGGCGCCGCGCGACGTAGACCGATCGGTGCCGGCCGCCGGTGCAGCCGAATCCGATGGTCGCCTGCTCCTTTGCTTGGCGCTCGTACTGCGGTAGCAAAAAGTCGACGAGCGGGAAGAGCAGGGAGAGGAACGGTGCGAGGGCCGGATCGCGCTCGATGAAGGCTCCGACGTCAGCGTCGGCGCCGGTTCGAGGCTGGAGCAGTGGATCGTAGTTGGGGTTCTGAAGAAAGCGCACGTCGAAGAGGAGGTCGAGCTCCGGTGGTATCCCGTATTTGAAGCCAAACGCGATGACGGTGACGTTCACGTGAAGTGGTTTTCGCCCGAGCGGGCCAACGCCCTTATCCCCAAACTCGCGCCGCTCGTCGACGAGCTGCTGGCGCACCGGCGGGAGTTGGCCATCAAGCTGCTCGAGAATGACCCGGCGCTGCACGGGATGCCCGCCCCAGGCGTACATCTCGCTCGCCCGCGCTCGCCGTTCGGCATGCCGAGATTTGGTGATCTGAAGAGCGAGATCGTTCGGCTCATTCATCGGATCGAATCGCTGGGCTGCATCGTCAAGGACATCGATCTCGGCCTCGTTGATTTTCCATCGTTTCGTGAGAACGTGCCCGTCTATCTTTGCTGGAAAGCCGGCGAGCCGGAGGTGTCATTCTGGCACACTACCGACACGGGCTTCCAGGAGCGCGAGCCGATCGATTTCGTCTGAGCGCCGCGGCGCCGCTATGACGCTTGGGCCGCTTCCGATTCGACCGGAATGAAATCTTCACTCAGGCCCTGAAGCCGCACGTCGCCGAACTCCGCCGTATACGCGCCGTTCTCGACGCCGGTGATCGCGCCGATCTCCGGCACGCTTGCGAGTTGCGGGATCTTCGCGCGTATCTCCGGCGGGATGCGCACGCGGTCGCCGACCGCGAGCAGTCCCTGATCCCAGAGAGCGTTCAGGCTGTCGAGCAACATCGGGAGAGGGATGCCGTAATCCTCGCTGATTTGTCCGATGGTGTGCGTCTCGCTGATCGCGCAGTTCGAGCATCCGCCAAGGTGAAACCGCGCGAAGACCCGGCGGGCGCCCGCATGGACGTGGAACGCCTGGTCGACGGTCATCTCTGGGGTAAAAGGCTGCTGGCTCGCGGACACGCGTGACTCCTTTGTCGTGCTCTTCGCCTAAAACGCCCCTATTGCCCCTTCGGTTTCGCCGGCGATAGAGAGAGGCGGGAGTACGCTTGTAAGCCGGATTCTGTTCCCCTTCGCCAAGCTTGGGGGCGGCGACCATCTCTCTTGGGCACGCGTTACCGCGCACCTCGGTGCGATGTAGCTCGTTCGGATGGGCCATCCGTCTCCCCGACACGCGGGGAGCAGTCGAGCGATCTTGCTTCAGGTGGGGTTTTCCCGAGCCCGCGTCACCGCGGTGCTCTGTGAGCTCTTACCTCACAATTTCACCCTTACTCGGGAATCCCGAGCGGTATGTTTCTGTGGCACTTTCCTTCGAGTTGCCTCGACAGGACGTTATCCTGCACCCAGCCCGTTGAAGCCCGGACTTTCCTCCCCTCCCGCTTTAGGCTGCCCGAAGGCAGTTCTGAGCTTGACGAAGGGGCGGCCGCCCAGCGTACTCCGCGCCTACAGTATAATACGCGTGCGGCAGAGGACTCGCAACGGTCGGCGTGAAGAATCGGTCGCTCCGCACGACCACCTTGGGGGCATAGCTCAGTTGGTAGAGCATTACGCTGGCAGCGTAAGGGTCAGGAGTTCGAGTCTCCTTGCCTCCAAAAACTTGGGAACGCGAAGCATTTTGGGGATGTAGCTCAGTTGGTAGAGCGCCTGCTTTGCAAGCAGGAAGTCAGGGGTTCGAGTCCCCTCATCTCCAGTAACCGTCGTGCGAGGGGTCTATAGCAGCAGCGATCGAGGCGCATGGCTTGGTCAAGCGATACGGCGAACAGGCGGTCGTCGACGGCGTGAGCTTCTGCGTCGAGCCCGGCGCGCTCTTCGGCTTACTCGGGCCGAACGGCAGCGGGAAGTCCACGACCGTCAAGATGCTCTGCGGGCTCGTCTCTGCGAGCGCGGGAAGCGCGTGCGTCGGCGGATTCGACACGCGCAGCCGCGACAGCGCGGCGCGCCGCCACATCGGCTACATGGCCCAAGGCTTCGCGCTCTATCGCGATCTCACGTGCGAAGAGAACCTGGAGTTCTGTGCGCGCGCGTACGGTCTGTCGCCCTCCATTGCTCGTGCGCGCAAGCGCGAGGTGTACGAGCTGACAGGAACGGGAGCGTTCAAGGACCAACGCGCGGAACGCCTCTCCGGCGGATGGCAGCGCCGTCTCGGTCTCGCTGCCGCGCTGCTGCACGACCCGGCGGTGCTCTTTCTCGACGAGCCCACCGCGGGCGTCGATCCGGTTGCGCGGCGCGACCTGTGGGATCTTTTCTATGGGCTCGCAGGCGCCGGTAAGACGTTTTTTATTACGACGCACGACATGGGCGAGGCCCAACGCTGCTCGCGGATCGGCTACATTCTGGAAGGCAGTTTGCTCGTCTGCGGCACGGTTGCCGAGGTACGCGGCCCGCACGAAACGCTGGAAGACGCACTCGTCGCGCTCGTACGCGGGATGCGGTCGTGAGCTCCGCGTTCGACCTCACCGGCCTGGGCGCGGTGATCTATAAGGAAGTACGCCATATCCTGCGCGAGCCGACGACGCTCGTGCTCATACTCGCGATGCCGGTCATGCAACTCCTCATCTACGGTTACGCGATCAACCTCCACGTGGAGCACGTTGCGACCGTCTACCACGATGCTGATCGCGGGCGCGTCGCCGGGCAACTCGTTTCGGTCCTAGAGCGGACGCCGACGTTCCATCTGGTCGGAAGCGTTGCGTCGACGGCGGCGTTGCGCGCGGCGCTCGTCAGCGGTAGAGCGCGCGTCGGGTTCGAGATCCCGGCAGGGTTCTCGCGCGACGTCGAACGCGGGCGTCCGGTGACCGTTCCGATGCTGGTCGACGGTTCGGACGCGGCAATCGCGCAAGCCGCGTACGGCAGCGCCGCGCAGATCGAAGGCGCGTTGTCGACGTGGCTCGACCCGCTGGGTGAGAGTCCCGCCGTCGAGATTCGCGCGAGGACGCTCTTCAATCCGTCGCTGCGCACGCCGAACTTTCTCGTTCCTGGGCTGATCGGCCTCATGGTGCAGAACATCACGATGATTCTCACCGCGCTCTCGATCGTGAACGAGCGCGACCGGGGAACGCTCGAGCAGATGCGGGTGACGCCGATCGGCTCTGGGGCTCTGGTCCTGGGGAAGCTGATCCCGTACGGCGTCGTTGGCTACGTCGACTTACTGCTCGTGCTGATTGCCATGCGTACGGTCTTTGCCGTGCCGATCGCGGGGAGCGTCGGGCTGCTTCTCGCCTTGAGCCTCCCGTTCGTGATGACGGGGCTCGGCCTGGGGCTGCTGATTTCGATGGTCGCGCGTTCCCAGCTCCAAGCCGTCGTCATGACGGTGTTCTTCGTCATGCCGTCATTCTTGCTCTCGGGCATGTTCTTCGAGATCGACCTCATGCCGGCGCCCGCCCGCATCATCAGCTACGCGCTACCTATGACGTATTTCTTGGAGATTCTGCGCGGTATCATCGTGCGAGGTGCCGGTTTTGCCGACCTGTGGGTTCCGGCCGTGGTAACGGTTGCTTTTGGCGTGGGCACGCTCGCGCTGGCCAGCCTCCGATTCGCGGCGAGGCCGTCGTAGAACAGGGGAGAAGCAGCCGCATGTTGGAGGTGGTGCAGGTATGATCTTCGATCACGACGTGGTCGTCGTCGGTGCGGGCTTGGCAGGAATGCGCGCGGCGCTCGAAGCGGCGCGCAACGGTGCCGACGTTGCGATCGTCTCTAAGGTGCACCCCGTACGCAGCCACTCGAATGCGGCGCAAGGCGGCATCAACGCCGCGTTGGGTAAGGATGACAGCTGGGAGTCCCACGCGTACGACACGATCAAGGGCAGCGACTTTCTCGCCGACCAAGATGCCGTGGAAGTCATGTGCGAAGAGGCTCCGAACGATATCATCGAGTTCGAGCACATGGGCGTGATCTTTTATCGCAACGCCGATGGAACGCTCGGAACGCGTGCGTTCGGCGGCGCGTCGCAGGCGCGGACGTACTTCGTCGGCGACATCACGGGCCAAGCGCTGCTCATCACGCTCTACGATCAAATTCTCAAAGCCGGCGTCAAGGTCTACGAAGAGTGGTTCGGCACCACGCTCTTCGTCGAGAACGGCGTTTGCCGGGGGCTCGTCGCGCTCGAGCTGCTCACCGGCGAGCTGCACCTCTTGCGCGCAAAGGCCGGCGTCGACGCGGCCGGCGGCGGCGGACGCCTCTACGAGCCGAGCACCAATGCGTTGATCTGCACCGGAGACGGATACGCGCTCGCCTACCGTGCGGGCGCGCCGCTCATGGACATGGAGATGGTACAGTATCATCCGACGACGCTTGCGGGCAGCGGATTCCTCATGACCGAAGCGGCGCGCGGCGAAGGCGCGTATCTGCTCGACGCGAACGGCGAGCGGTTCCTCAAGAAATACGCGCCGGCGAAGATGGAGCGCCGCGCGCGACGTCATCTCGCGTGCAGAGACGATGGAGATCGCGGCGGGTCACGGCCTCAACGGTAACGTGCTGCTCGACTTGCGCCATCTCGGGCGCGACGTCATCCTGAAGAAGCTGCCGCAGATCCACGAAATGGCGCTCGACTACCTCGGCATCGACATGATCGAGAAGCCGGTTCCGGTTCGCCCGGGTATGCATTACATGATGGGAGGCGTAAAGACGGACGTCAACGGCGCGACGAAAGTCCCGGGCCTCTACGCCGCGGGTGAGGTGGCCAACGTGAGCGTCCATGGTGGCAATCGCTTAGGAGCAAACTCGCTGCTCGACACGATCGTCTTCGGCCGCCGTAGTGGCAAAGCGGCCGCGGCGTACGTCAAGAGCGTCGCGCCAACGCAAGGCGGCAACGATCTCTTACGCTCGGAGCAAGCGCGGCTGCAGGCGCTGCTCGCGCGGCCGTACCAAGGCGAGACGCACGCGCACCTGCGGCTCGATCTCGCAACGATGATGGACCAGAAGGTAGGCGTGTACCGCGACGAAGCGAGCCTGCTCGCGGCGCTCGAGCGGTTGGCGGAGTTTCGCAAGCGGTACGAGCTCGTCGCCGTCGGCGACAAGGGGCGCGTCTACAACCAGGCGCTACAGTTCGTGCTCGAGCTGGGCTTCTTGCTCGACTGCGCGGAGACGGTGATTCGCGGCGCGCTGCTGCGCAAAGAGAGTCGTGGCGCGCAAGCGCGCACCGACTATCCCGAGCGCAACGACGCCGAGTGGCTCAAGCACATCCTGCTAACGTATCGCGCCGGAGCTGAGCCCGACGTCTCGTACGTTCCCGTCACGATCACACGGTGGAAACCGGAGGTTCGCAGCTACTGATGAAGTTCACGATCGAAGTCGGACGGTACAACCCGGAAGGGACGTACGCGGAATCGGCCTCCGGCGAGCAAGGCTTTCCGGCTCCCTGGGACAAGTCGCCGCCACGGCGATATCAGACGTACGCGGTCGATCTTCCGGAGCACGCGGTGGTGCTCGACGCGCTCATCGCGATTCGCGAATATCAGGACGAATCGCTCGCCGTCCGCTGCGCGTGCCGCAGTGCGATCTGCGGGTCGTGCGCCATGTGGGTCAACGGTCACGCGCATCTCGCCTGCAAGAGCAGGCTATCGGATTTCACGAAGAACGGGAAGACGCGCGTCGAGTCGCCGCCGTCGATGCCGGTCGTGCGCGATCTCGTCTGGGGCATGGAGCCGTTTTGGCAGAAACACCACGCGGTCACGCCGTGGCTCGAGCCCAAACAGCCGGTGCCCGGACCGCGCGAAGAGTACCGTGCTCCCAACGCCGCAATGGAGAATCTCATCCAAGAGGTGAGCTGCATCAACTGCGGCTGTTGCCTGATGGACTGCGAGTCGTTCGCGATCAATCGGGAGTTTCTGGGACCGCACGCGCTCGCAAAAGCGTATCGCTATGCCGACGACCCGCGCGACGCCGAGGTCAACGACCGGCTCGGCGAGTACAGCAAGCCGGGCGGCGTTTGGGATTGCACGCACTGTTACGAATGCGTGCAGCAGTGTCCGAAAGGGGTCGCGCCGCTCGAACAGATTCTCAAGCTGCGCAAGATGGCTGTGGACGCGGGCTTTACGAACAACGCGGGCACGCGCCACGCCGATGCGTTCGGGGAATCGGTTCGGGAGAGCGGGCGGCTGAACGAGCTGACGCTGATGCCGAAATCGACCGGGTTTTTCAACATCGTCGGCCAGCTCAAGACGATGCCGTCGGCGTTCAACATGATGCGCGCAGGAAAGCTGCCGCCGATCATCCACCATAAGATTCCCGGCCTGCAGCGTATCAAGACGATCTTTCAACGCGTCGGAGGACGATTCAAGTGAAGGTTGCGTTCTATCCCGGATGCGTCTCCAAGGGAGCGTGTCCGGAGCTCTACGTCTCGACACAGGCGATCGCGGGTCCGCTCGGGCTCCAGCTCGAGGAGCTGACCGAGGCGCCGTGCACCGGCGCCGGCGTCTTGAGCGAGCAGAATCCCGAGCTTGCCGATTCGCTCAACGGTCTGACGCTTGCAATGGCGGAGAGCAAGAACGCGGATGTCATGACGATCTGCAGCACGTGCCAGGGCGTCCTCTCGAATCACAACTACCAGTTGCAGAACGACGAGAAACGGCGGGAAAAGGTCAACGCGACGATCGGCGACCAAGGCTACCGCTACAGCGGCAAGACGAAGGTCAAGCACTTGCTGTGGATGCTCTTCGAGGACATCGGCCTGGAGAAGATTCGCGGGGCGATCAAGCGTAAGCTGACCGGCCTGAAGATCGCGCCGTTCTATGGATGCTACATTCTACGCCCAGAGGAGTATCTCGGGCTTCGCGAGCGGCCCGAGCGCAAGACGTACCTCGAGCAACTCATCGCGCTCGTCGGCGCCGAGCCGGTCGAGTACCGCGGCTCGACGAAATGCTGCGGCTTCCCGATGCTGACGTTCAATCGTGAGAAGTCGCTCGAAATGGGCGGCTCGCATATCCTTGAGGCGAAGGAGAAGGGCGCAGACCTGCTCGTGACGCCGTGCCCGCTCTGCCACTTGAACCTCGACGGCCAACAGCCGGACGCGTCCAAGGTGATGCGCAAAGAGATCGGCGTGCCGATCTTCCATCTGCCCCAGTTGCTCGGCCTCGCCTTCGGTTTCTCGCCGCAGGAGCTGCGCCTGAATCACCACGTGGTCCCGACGGCATCGGCGCTCGAAAAGGTAGAGCTCAAGGTGTGACGAGCTCCGCCACGGGCAGCGCAAACGTGGTGCGAGAAGCAAAGCAACGAGTTGTCACCTTGAGTGTCGCCGCGTGCGTTGCACTGCTGGGTGCTGCGCCGGCGAGCTGGCCGATGTATCAGTACCAACCCGATCACAACGCCGTGTTCCCAGGCACGGCCGCCTACCGCTGGCACTTCGAAGCAGGGGGCAAGATCAACGGCGGGCTTGCGGTCGTCGGCGACGCGCTCTACTGCGAGAGCTTTTCGCGCGAGCTCGTCGCCTTGGACCGCCGTTCTGGACGCGTGCTCTGGCGCGCGCATCTTGCGAATATCGCGATGTCGACCCCGATCGTCGCCGACGGCGTGGTCATCGTGGGAACCGGTAAAGACAACGTGCTCGTCGACAACGGGCGCAGGCTCATCTGGGGCGTGCGCGGCGGCGACGAGATCGCGGCCTTCGATGCGGGAACCGGGAGATTGCGCTGGAGGTTCAAGACCGTCGGAGAAGACATGCCGAGTCCGGCGTTCGTCTCTACGGGCGAACGCGACGCTATCGTCTTTGGCAACGGCGACGGTCACGTGCGCGCCTTGGACGTGCGGACAGGGCATCTGCTCTGGAGCGTGGCGGTCGACGGTGTCTCGACGATGTCGTCGTCAGTCGCCGCGCAAGGCATCGTCTACGTGCTCGCCGGCGTCTCCGCTGCGATGCACCGCCCCGACCACGTCTACGCTATGCGCGCGGGCGACGGCCGCATCGTTTGGAGCGCACCGTACGGCAATGCGGATGCTTCGCCGGTGCTCGGCGACGGTCGCGTCTTCGTCGAGGACGCGCAGATGGTCGCTGGGCCGTCGACCGCCGATGCGATCAACGACGTCTACGCGCTCGATGCCGCAAGCGGACACTTGGAATGGGCGCGCAACTCGAGCCCGGGGTCCTTCACGAAGATCGGCACCAATGAAGAGGCGATCGCAGCGGCGCTCGACCGCGGCGTGCTCTTCCAGTCGCTTCCGGCAGCGCGTCGTTTCGCGGCATACGACGCCGCGCAGGGGCGAGTGCTCTGGGTGGTTGCGACGCAAGCGGCGGTGAAGATGAGCGCCGGCGCGCTCGACGGCCGCATCTACGTCGGCGACACGGCTGGGATCTTGTACACACTCGACGAAGGCAGCGGCCGCGTCCTCTCGCGCCGGCGCTTCGATGCGCCCTTCAGTTGCAGTTCGCCGGTAATCGTGGGCAAGACGCTCTACGTCGCGAACGACAGCACCATTTTTGCGGTGCCGCTTCGGTAACGTCCCAGCCCGCGGCGCAAGACGGACGGACGCACTGCCTGTCGACGCGTCCGAAACGCTCGCGCATCTCGCACAGCGAACCGGAAGTTCGTACGCGCTGCTGACGCTCGCGGCCACCGCGAGCCCGGCGATGATGTCCGAAGGCGCTTCGATGCAAGCGCGTTAAACGCGAGCAGCGCTTGGTGGGCCATCCTGGGATCGAACCAGGGACCTCATGCTTATCAAGCATGCGCTCTAACCAGCTGAGCTAACGGCCCGAGAGCCCCCGAAGCTTCGCGTCCGCCGCCCGTGCTCCTCGCGGCGGCGCTTTTCGTGTACGTCGAATAGCCTCAAATCAAGGCGATCCACTTTTTCATGATCTCGTCTTCGTTCTTGAGCTGTGCGAGCATCAACGTCTCTAACGCATCCAGCTCGCGCAGCAGCTCCGCGTGCTCGGCCTGCCGCGCGTCGAAGGCAGCGTGCTGCATCGCGACGGCGGCTTGTGCGTCCGGGTCCTGTGGTGTGGGGGAAGATGGCGCTGCGCCGCGCGTCACGGAGCAGCGCCACTTGATGGGATAGAGTGCCGGCGTCATTGCGTGATCGTCTGGATGAACTTCTTCGTGATCTCGTCGTCGGCCTTACGCTCTGCCATATCCACGTTGCGCAGCGTGTTGATCTCGCGCATGTTTTCGGAGCGCTCGTCCATCATTTGGTCGAACATCGTGGACTGCAGGGAGAGCTGCTCTTGATTGGCGATCTGCGAAGCGTAAAGACCGAGCTGAAAGTTCTGATCCTGCGTGTTGATGGCGTTCATCGCGGCGTTCTGTGCCGCAGACGACGCGCTGCCCATGAGACCGCCGAGCAAAGAGCTGCCGGCGCCGAGCGCCAAGGGAAGTAAGAATGACATGGTTGCTCCTTTAGATGGTGCTGAAGTCGTCGTCTGCGTCCGCATCGGCGTCGCCGGCATCGAAGAATGCTGCGTCGCGAAACGTCCGCAGGTGTGCGGCGGGCGGGAGCGCCGGCGAAAACGCCGGCGCGAGCGCCAACGGAGCCAGCGCCTGCCCCTGCGCCTGCGACGCCAGACTGCCGACCGCGCCGCGCGTAGCGCCGCCTAGGAGCGCCTCGTGGCGCAGAACGGAGTCAGCGTAGCCCAGGCGCTGGCCGTCGGCCCACTCGGTAATGCTTCCCGTCGCGTTCGGATCGCCGGCGTTATACGCGCTCAGGGCGCGGTGAACGCTGCCGTACCGCCGGATGAGGCCCGAAAGCATCGTGGCGGCGTACTCGGCGTTCTGCTCCGGGTCCATCGCGTCGGCGCTGCGCGCAAAGGCATGATAGCGGTCGTCGATCTGAAAGACGCCGTGCCCGTGGCCACCGTCCCCCACGATGTTACGTCCGGCGTTGCTGCCTGGGCCGCCGGTCTCTTGAGCCGCTACGGCGGCGAGCAAGTCCGGGTCGAGACCGTGGTTGCGGGCGGCTCGGTAGATGGCGCCGGCATAGGCGACGCCGTGCTGGGAGAGGGAAATCGCGGCAATCGAGCTCATCGCCAGCTCCTTCACGCGCCGGCGCGCGTTTGACA
>DAHXOK010000019.1:0-15327 GCA_027364935.1 Vulcanimicrobiota bacterium
TTCAGGGCGTCCTGACGCCCGCGACAATTGGGCGCGGCGCGGACGCGGACGTCGTGGTTGACGATCCCGACGTGAGCCGGCATCACGCTCGGCTGGATGCCGAAAACGGCATCGTATACGTGACGGACTTGGAGAGCGGCAACGGCACGTTTCTCAACGGCCGGCGGCTGCGTCAGGCAATCGAAGTGCGTCCCGGCGACCGGATCGACGTAGGGACGACACGATTGGTCGTGAAGGAGATCGTGCCATGGACGTAGCGATTCGGGGCGATCTTGCGAGTTGCTTGACGCTGCGTCTTGCCCCGTCGACGTGGCTGTTCGCCGTCGCGCGGGGTTTCGGCAGCGTGGACGGCGTGCCGATCGCGCGCGCCGCGCTCGTACGGTTCGAAAGCGAGTGCCGTAGGCGAGCGCGAGGTGAGGCGCGGCGGAGCCGGTTCGCGCGCCACCACGTGGCAGCCGGGTCGCTGTGCGGAGCGCTCGCGCGCGTCAACGGCGCGCTCTACTTGCGCACCGCCGGACACGACGATTACGTTCCCGCCGCCTGCTCGCTCTCCGCGGCGCTGGTCGTGCGCAACAGGGCCTACGTCGCGCACGCCGGATCCACGGCCGTCTACCTGGTCCACGGGGACAGCGTCGTGCCGCTCACGAGCGGCGACACGTTCGACGACGCGCAGCAGCCGGTACTCTCGCGCGCGCTCGGCATCGCGCCGGCGCTGGCGTTTACCGTTTCGTCGATCGCGCTCGAATGCGGCGACGTCTTAGCGTTATGCGGTCACGCGCTTGCCGAGACGCTCGATTCACGCCGATTCGTGGAGGCACTCGAAAGCGGAGCCGAAGAGCAGGTCATGCGCGTGCGGTACGAACCCTCCGACGAACTGCCGCTGCCGCGTGACGCGAGGTTGTGGCGCGGCGTCGTCGAGCGCTTGCGCACGATCTTCCGCTGCTGAAGCTCGCCCGGCGCCTAGCGCCGATGACCGGGGCGCTCGCCGTCGGC
The DNA here is from genome assembly GCA_027364935.1 of Vulcanimicrobiota bacterium. GTDB lineage: Bacteria > Vulcanimicrobiota > Vulcanimicrobiia > Vulcanimicrobiales > Vulcanimicrobiaceae > Tyrphobacter. The sequence goes on from DAHXOK010000019.1 coordinate 994, forward strand.
GCCTTCATCCTCTCACTCGTGCAGCCCGGCACGCTCGGGCCGTGGTGGATCGACGCGTCGCTCGTCGCGCTCGCGTATGCGTGGGTGCTCCTGCAGCCGGGCGGCACCGAACGCGACGATGCGCTTCCCGCGCTCGCGGTACTACTCTCCTCTCTGGGCCTCGCACTCGTTGCGCGGCTCGAGCCGGCGCTCGCGCGCAAGCAACAGGACTGGCTGCTCGTCTCGCTCGCGCTCGTTATCGTGCTCGGGCCGGCGTTCACGCACTTTCGGCGCATGGCCGCGTATAAATACGTTTGGGTTTTTGCATCGCTCGTACTTTTCATGCTGCTGCTCGTCTTCGGCGAATCAATCAACGGAGCGCGCCTCTGGATTCGCTTTGGTTCCATCCACTACGAGCCGGTCGAGCTGATCAAGCTCTTTATCGTGCTCTTCCTAGCGGCGTATCTCGCCGAGACGGCAGACGTGATCGCGACGGCGCGGCGCGTCTGGACGGCGAACGCGCGCTATCTCGGGCCGCTCCTCCTCGGATGGGCAGCCTCGATGGCGATCCTCGTCGTCCAGCACGACCTGGGAATGGCCACGCTGCTACTCGTTACGTTTGCGACGATTCTGTACGTCGCGACGCGACGGTTCGACATCGTGCTCGCAGGCCTCGCGCTCTTCGCGCTAACGGCACTCTGGGCGATCCACCACTTTGCGTACGTCGCATCGCGCATTGCCGTGTGGCTGCACCCGTTTGCCTATCCGTACGCACGCGGGTATCAAAGTTCGCAAGGATACTTTGCACTGGCCGCCGGAGGACTCTTCGGCACGGGCTACCGTCTCGGCCATCCGCAGTTCATCCCGGACGTCGCAACGGACTACGTCTTCGCGGCGATCGCCGAAGAGTTTGGATGGATCGGTGCCGCGGCGGTGCTCACGCTGTTCTTTGCGATCGTTCGCCGCATTCTCGTCATCGGCGTCGAGCAGCCGGATCTCTACGCGAAGCTCCTCGCCGTCGGTTTGGCCGCGACGTTCGGCTTTCAGGTTCTCATCATCGCCGGCGGTGTGATCGGCCTCTTTCCCCTCACCGGCATTACGCTGCCGTTCCTCTCCTACGGGGGTAGCTCGCTCGTTGCGAACTTCTTACTCGTATCGCTTGCTTGGGCGATGAGCGCGAAGCAGGCCGGCCGAGCTTCAAGCGCGTAGCACGAGGTACCACAGGAGTAAGACGGAGAGGAAATGATGCGATTTACCAAGAGCCTGGCAAGTGCAATCGTCGCTGGAGCCCTCCTCGCGGCGTGTTCTCACGGAAATCAAAGCAGCAGCTCGACGACCGCCGCGACAACTCAAGGTTCGTCTGCTGCGGCGAGTCCGGCAGCAGCTACGACGTCGTCACCGATGGCGAACGGCGCGGCAGCGAGCGACGGCGCGACGGTCTACCAGACGAACTGCTCGAGCTGTCATCAAGCTTCCGGCCAAGGTTTGGCGGGAACATTTCCTCCGCTTGCGGGCAACCCCGTGGTCACCGGGAGCGCCGCCCCCGTCATTCACATCGTGAAGGACGGCCTCACGGGGCAGATCAGCGTCAAGGGCGGGACGTACACCGGACAGATGCCGGCCTGGGGGCAGACGCTCTCCAATGCCGACATTGCCGCGGTCCTCACGTACGTACGCAGCGCCTGGGGTAACGCCGCGAGTGCGGTAACGCCGGCCCAAGTCGCCGCAACGCACTGACCGCGTTTAGGCAGCGCTCGTTCGCGTGAATCCGAACGCGAAGAGCTCTTCGACGTACGCGTGCATCGCCGGATCGAGGCGGCGCAAGCGTTCCCGTGTCGCGGGCGGCCACGCCGATGCCGGATCGTTGGCTTCGACGTAGGCGCGCAGCGCCTCGGCAAAATACTCGTCGAGACCGGTAGCGGCGTACGGCGTGACGAACGCTCGCGCCGCGGTGAAGCATCCGCGAATCACGGGATCGATGCCGGAGCGATAGACGCCGCCGCCGAGCACGCAGTCGAGTGCGTGACCGAACTCGTGCGTCACCGTCATCGGACTGCGCGAGCGCAGGTACACGGCGCGCTCCTCGACGACGAACAGACCGGCGGGCGGAGCGGGCCACGCATCGACGTCGATGCCCAGTCGCGCGAGCGCTCGTGAGAGTTCGCGATACCGCGCACCGCGTGGAAGCGGGACGACGTTGATACCGCCGTTTTCTGCGAAGCGCAGCGCGTCGCAGCCGAAGAGCGAGAGCGCGTCGACGATGGAGCGCTCGGGCGCGCGAGCACAGATGCCGCCGACGAGGCGAGCGGCGAGGCGACGAGCGTCGAGTTCCATTCCTCCCATGCTTGCGCATCCGCGTTACGGCCGTGTCGACGTGCCGTGTCCGCCGGATGAACGCCCGTAGGCGTTGAACTCCGTACGGATGCTTGGTATAGCGGGACGCCACTACGAGCGGCATTCGGGCGGAATCGCGGTCGTACGGGATATCGTCTTGGGAATGTCCGACGGATTAACCGTGCCGTTCGCCCTGGCGGCCGGGATCTCGGGGGCGATTGCTGCGTCGCACGTCGTGATCACGGCGGGCGTTGCGGAGCTTGCCGCCGGCGGAATCTCTATGGGCCTAGGCGGGTACCTCGCGGCGCGCACGCAGCACGACTACTACGCGAGCGAGGAGCGGCGCGAGCGCGAAGAGGTCACGACCGTTCCGGACGTCGAGCGAGCCGAGATCGCGGAGATATTCGAGGGTTACGGCTTGCAAGGCGACGCGCTCGAGCGCGCGGTGGAGGCCGTTACCTCCGACCACGATCGATGGGTCGATTTCATGATGCGCTTCGAGTTGGGCCTCGAGAAGCCCATTGCAGGACGCGATATGCGTTCCGCGCTTACCATCGGCGGCGCGTACGTCGTCGGCGGCGTGGTGCCGCTGATCCCGTACGTCCTCATTCCTAGGACGGACGGCGCCTTCCCCGTCTCGGCCATCGTGACGGCCGTCGCGCTCGCGGTCTTCGGCCTCTTCAAGGGGCGCTTCACGGGCGTACGGCCCCTACAGGCCGCGCTCCAGACGATCGTCGTAGGCGGCATTGCGGCCGCGGTGGCCTTCGCGCTGGCTCGTCTGGTTTAGCGGGCGGGGGTCGCGCGAGGCCGCAATCGAATAGGGATGCAAACCTATTAAAAATAATAATGTCGCCCGCCGCCTCGGGAGAGAGAAGCCGATGAGCACCTATCGAGCCCCCTTGCGTGACATGCAGTTCGTCCTGCGCGACCTCGCCGGCATCGACGAGATCGCAAAGCTTCCCGGATGGCAGGAGTGTGCCGGCGTTGCGGACTCGATCCTCGAGGAGGCGGCGTCGTTCGCGAGCGGGGTGCTCGACCCGCTCAATCGCATCGGCGATACGGCCGGCTGCACGTGGAATGACGGCAACGTCACGGTCCCGCCCGGCTTCACGCAGGCCTATAAGAAATTCGCCGACGCCGGGTGGATCGGACTCCCCGTTCCCGAGGAGTACGGCGGTCAGGGATTGCCGCAGCTCCTGCTCGGCCCCGTGCTCGAGATGTGGAACGCAGCGAACATCGGGTTCGCGAACGGCCCGCTGCTCAATCAGGGCGCAATCGAGGCGATCGAGCTGACCGGTTCGGATGAGCAGAAGAAGCGCTTCATTCCCAATCTCGTCTCGGGAAAGTGGACGGGCACGATGTGTCTCACCGAGCCGCAAGCGGGATCCGATCTCGCGCAGGTTCGCACGAAGGCGGTTCCCGACGGCGACCGCTATCGAATCAGCGGGCAAAAAATCTTCATCACCTTTGGCGAGCACGACATGGCGGAGAACATCATCCACTTGGTCCTCGCCCGCCTTCCGGATGCGCCGGAAGGGACGAAGGGCATCTCGATGTTCATCGTTCCCAAGTTTCTGGTCAACGCGGACGGAACGCTTGGCGAGCGTAACGACGTGTACTGCAGCGGCATCGAGCACAAGCTCGGAATCAACGCCAACCCGACGTGTACGCTGAACTACGGCGACAAGGGCCAAGGCGCCGTCGGGTACCTCGTCGGCGAGCGCAACAAAGGCCTGGAAAACATGTTCATCATGATGAACGCGGCGCGTTTCTCGGTCGGCGTCCAGGGCATCGGGCTCGCGGATCGCGCGTATCGATCCGCGCTCGAGTACGCCAAGGAGCGAGTCCAGGGTCGCGACGTCAACCCGATGGCCAAGGATAAGTCGCCGAAGGCGATCGTCAACCATCCCGACGTTCGGCGCATGCTCATGTGGATGAAAGCGAACATCGAAGCAATGCGCGCGCTTGCGCTCGTGACGGCCGCGTCCCTCGATATCGCCGCGCGGCATCCGGACGAGAAAGTGCGCAAAGAGCACCGCTCCTTCGTGGAGCTGATGATTCCGATTGTCAAAGGGTGGGCGACGGAGAACGCAACGGAGATCTGTTCCACGGCGTTGCAGGTGTTCGGCGGAATGGGCTACGTGGAAGAGACCGGCATCGCGCAGCAGTATCGTGACGTGCGGATCACGTCGATCTACGAAGGCACGACGGGCATCCAAGCCATGGACCTCGTAGGGCGCAAGCTCATCCGCGACATGGGGTCGACGGCGACCGCAACGATCGGGCGCATGAAGAAGTTCGCAGAGGAACTGAAGAGCTCGAAGGACGGCAACTGCGCGGCAATCGCAGGCGTCCTCGAACAGGGGATCGACGCGCTCGTCGACGCGTCGCAATGGATCGGCATGAACGCGATGAGCGATCTCAATACGGCCTTCGCGTGTTCGGTTCCCTATCTCAAACTGTGGGGCGTCGTCGCGGGCGGTTGGCAGATGGCGCGCGCGGCGAAGATCGCCGCCGAACGCGCCGGAGACGCGGGCGATGACGCCGAGTTCTACAAGGCGAAGGTCGCGACGGCGCGCTTCTACGCGGACCACGTGCTCTCGCAGGCATTCTGGTACACGCATCAGATCAAAGAGGGAGCCGGCGACGTGATGGCGCTCACCCCCGAGCATTTCGACCTCGATCTCAGGAGCATGGTCACGGCATGAACGTCGGTACGAGCGATCGCGGAGGCGTCCGTATTCTCACGCTGGAGAATCCGCCGGTAAACGCGCTCTCCTTCGCGCTCTGTGCGCAGCTCTTACCGCTCGTCGAAGCGGCGAGCGCCGACGAGAGGATCAAAGGCGTCGTCTTTACGGGCGCGAGCGGAATATTTTCGGGCGGGGCCGACGTGAACGACTTCTCGACCGAGCCGACGCCCGAGACGAAGACGATTCGCGACGTCATCGACGCGATCGAGCGCAGCGAGAAAATTTTCGCCGCCGCAATCGACACAAACGCGCTGGGCGGCGCGTTCGAGCTCGCGCTTGCGTGCGATTACCGCATCGGGACCCCGCGGGCACGGCTTTCGTTTCCGGAAATTCAGCTCGGCCTTCTTCCCGGTGCTGGAGGGACGCAGCGTCTTCCGCGTTTGGTCGACGTGCAAGAGGCGCTGCAGATCATGCTCAAAGCGACGCGCCTGACGGCGGAGGAGGCGCTGGCCAAGGGCATTCTCGACCGCGTGGGAGACGACGCCGTCGAGACCGCGATCGCCGTCATCGGCGACGGTCGCAAGCGCCGTCTCTCCGAGCGCAAAGCGATTCTTCCGAAGGGCGTCGTACCGCAAGCTCTGCCGTTCATCGTTTCGCAGGCGCACAAGATGGTGCCTCCGGAAGGGAAGGGAGGCTACGCCGCCCACAAACTCGTGGATGCAGTCGAGGCGGCCGTGACGCTTTCGTTCAAGCACGGGCTAGCGCGCGAGTTTCGGCTCTTCGACGAGCTCGTTCGCTCGAAGCCCTCGATGGCGCTGCGTCACGTCTTCTTCGCCGAGCGCGCCTTGAGCAAGATCCCCGGGCTCGCCGGCGCGCACGCGACAAACGTTGCGCAAGCGGCGGTCATCGGCGGCGGTACCATGGGAACCGGCATCGCCATCTGTTTTGCGGACGCGGGCATTGCGGTCACCGTCGTTGAGCCGGTCGACGAACAGGTCGAGCGCGCCAAACAGACGATCTTCGGCATGTACGCGCATCAGGTGCAACGCGGACGGCTGACGCAGGAAGAGGCGTGGACGCGTGGACGGTCGGTACGCTTCACCGATGACTACGGCGAACTGAAGGAGTGCGACCTCGTCGTCGAAGCCGTCTTCGAATCGATGGACGTCAAGAAGGACGTGTTTGCGAAGCTCGACGCCGTCGTGAAGCCGGGCGGATTGCTCGCTTCGAACACCTCGACGCTCGACATCGACGAAATCGCTACAGCGACGAAGCGACCTGCGCAGGTGCTCGGGATGCACTTCTTCGCGCCGGCGAACATCATGAAGCTGCTCGAGATCGTGCGCGGGAAGGCCACTTCGACGGATGCGCTCGCCACGGCGTTTGCCGTCGGGAAGAAGATGCGAAAGGTCGCCGTCCTCTCCGGTAACGCGTTCGGCTTCATCGGCAATCGCATGCTCTTCGACTACGCGCGCGAAGCCGTTTTTCTCGCCGAAGAGGGCGTGCCGCCGTACCGCGTCGATGCCGCGATGAAGGCGTTCGGCTTTCCGATGGGGCCCTTCGCGATGTTCGATCTCTCGGGCGTCGACGTCTCGTGGCACATCGCGCGCGCTCGGCCCGACGTGATGACGGGGCGCACGAAGATCGTCGACCGCTTGTACGAGATGAAGCGGCTCGGACAGAAGACGGGGGCCGGTTACTATCGCTACGACAAGAGCAAAGGCGGCGGCCGCGAGCCGATTCGCGACGCGTCGGTCGAAGCGCTCTTCGCGCAAGAGGCAGAGCGCGCGGGAGTCGCACAGCGTTCCAACGTGAGCGATGACGAGATCGTGCAGCGTTGCGTCTACGCGTTGATCAACCAGGGCGCCGCACTACTCGAGCAAGGCATAGCGCTGCGCCCAGGAGACGAAGACATCGTCTACGTCTACGGCTACGGGTTCCCACCGCACGACGGCGGTCCGATGTGGTATGCGGACGAGGTCGGCGTGAAGAGTGTGTACGACGCGATCCTGCACTTTCGCGAAACCCTCGGCGCGCATTGGCAGCCGGCACGTCTGCTCGAAGAGATCGCTCGGTCCGGGGGCACGTTCGCTGCCTACGAAGCAAAGGAGCCGGCGCATGCGTGAAGCGGCAATCGTCTCGGTTGCGCGCACGCCGATCGGACGTGCGTTTCGCGGAGCCTTCAATCAAACGCCCGGCGCGACCATGGCAGGACACGCCGTGCGCGCTGCGATCGAGCGCGCGGGCGTCGATCCGGCAGAGGTCGAGGACGTCGTCATCGGCGTCGGTTTACCCGAAGGCGCGACGGGCAACAACCTCGGGCGCACTGCTGCACTGCGAGCGGGAATGCCGGTCGAGGTCTGCGGCCAAGTCGTCAGCCGCTTCTGCGCCTCGGGCCTGAATGCAATTGCTTCCGCGGCGCAGCGGATCGTCGTCGACGGCGCAGGCGTGATGGTTGCGGGCGGCTGCGAGTCGATCTCGATGGTGCAGAACAGCATGAACATGGTCGGCTTCGACGAGGAATGGCTGCTGCGCCATACGCCCGATATCTACATGCCGATGCTCTACACGGCCGACAACGTTGCCAAGAAGTACGACGTCTCGCGCGAAGCGCAGGACGCGTACGCGCTGCAGAGCCAGCAGCGGACGGCCGCCGCGCAGAAGGAGGGGCGATTCGACGAAGAGATCGTACCATTCGCGACGTGGAAGCTCGTCGAGGAGAAGGAGAGCGGTACGGTTCGCGAGGAGCAGGTGACGCTGCGAAAGGATGAGGGCAACCGTCCGGAGACGACGCTCGAAGCGCTCGCCGCACTCAAAGGCGCGGTGCCGGGGGTCGCCGACACGACGATCACCGCCGGGAACTCGTCGCAGCTATCGGACGGCGCCGCGGCGGTCGTGCTGATGGATGCGAAGCTCGCGGAGAAGCGCAACCTGACGCCGCTGGGATTTTATCGCGGTATGGTCGTTGCGGGCGTGGAGCCGGATGAGATGGGAATTGCGCCGATTTTCGCCGTGCCCAAGCTGCTCGAACGCTTCAATCTCACGATGGACGACGTCGGCCTTTGGGAGTTGAACGAGGCCTTCGCCGTGCAGACCGTCTATTGCCGCGACCGCCTCGCAATTCCGAACGAGATCTTCAACGTTGACGGCGGCTCGATCTCGATCGGCCATCCCTACGGCATGACGGGCGCGCGCATGACGATGCACGCGCTCATCGAAGGCAAGCGCCGCGGCGCAAAGCACGTCGTTGTGACGATGTGCATCGGTGGAGGAATGGGCGCAGCCGGGCTCTTCGAAGTCGCCTAGCGAAGGCGCGGCGCGATGAAGATTCGCAGGTGTGCGCTCGCGTTGTCGCTGCTCGCGGGGTGCGCGCATCCGCAGCAGGCACCGCCACCGCTCGCCTCTGAGACGCCGGGACCGACGCAGGCGACATCGGGAACTCCGGTCTACGCCGGGAATCGTGCCGCGTCGGTACGCGTCGAGACGCGCGTGCTAGGCGTCAGTCCCGACGGCTACGCGCGCTGGCTTGCCGTCGCGCATTTCTTCGACGCACGGGGTAAGCCGACGCTGATCCTCGCGAACAGCAACCTCGATTGGATCCCCTCTACCGGCGTAGCGCAATGGCAGAACCGCATGCGTTACGGCCAGCCTTCGGCGATCGTCTCGGTCGATCGGGACGGCCCGGTCGCGCTAACGGTGCGAACCACCTTGCCGAAGCTGCCGACCGTCGTCGTGCGTACCGATACGCGGGGCTGGCGCGACGCGCGCGTCGTAGCGGGTGCCATCGGTCCGCACCTCGTGCAGGTCGGATGGTTCCCGTACTCGTCGCAGCCGGTGTCGGTGACGCGCGTCGATCGCCACGGAGAGCGTACGTTTCTCGTACGCGTTCCCGGTGGCTCGAGCTACTACGACCCGAGCGTGCAGCCGGGGGCTCTCTATCGATACGAGGTGACGCGCGCTGGAATGACGAGCGAGACGAACGTCGTGCACGTGCCACCTGCCCTGCCGCGAACGCCGGTCGCCAATGCCTCCGGGAGCGCGATGTGGCTGTACTTCACCCTCGATCCGCTCGACGATCTCTACTACGCCAAGCTCGATCCGGCCGCGATCGTGCGGCAAGCCGTCGCGGCGCATCTGCACTACGTAGAGTTACGCGCCGCGTACGGCGCGTACTTCGAGATCACGCCGCAGTCGAAGCGCGTCGTCGACGCGATCGTCGACGGCTTGGAGTCGCACGGCATCGGCGTCATCGGCTGGAGCGTACCGCGTCAAGTGCGTTACGACGACCTGCGGGCGACGCTCGATGTTGCACGATATCGTACGGCGAGCGGACGACGATTCACCGGGCTTGCCGTCGACGCGGAGCGTGGCAGCGAGTTCATGGGAGACGGCCCGGCTGCACGACGAGCATTAGGCGAGTATCTCACGCTCGTGCGCGAAGCGGTGGGCCCACGGTACCTCATCGTCGCGACGGTAGAGGATCCGTACTTCGAGCACTTGGACGCGGCCAAGTATCCGTACCGTACGATCGCGCGCGCCGCGACCGTACTGCAGCCGATGGCGTACTGGCGCATGATGCGCGCAAAGCCACCCTCCTCGCCGGCACAGGTAGCGACGGAGCTCGCGAGCTCGTATGCGACGCTCTTGCGCGTGGCGGGGCGCCACATGCCGATTTCGATGGGCGGCCAGACGAGCGCGCTCACGGCGACCGGCTATCCGCCGGCCGGCGAGATTACGGCCAGCCTCGATGCCAGCAGGCGAGCCGGCGCGATCGGGGAGGCGTTCTTCGCGTGGAACGACACGCTGCCGCAACAGTGGGAGGCCATCGGGCGGTTCAACTGGCATGCAACCGTTCGATGAGCGCACCGGCACAGTTACCAGCCGAACAATCGGAGGACGGGCGCTTCGTTAGTCAGGACGATGCGTTTCGCGGCTGGCTGCGCGCCGACGGCAGCGGTGAGTACCACGTCGAAGCCGGGCGGTACCATCTCTACGGTTCACTCGCCTGTCCGTGGGCGCACCGCACCATCATCGCACGTACGCTCAAAGGTCTCGAATCGACGATCGGGATGACCGTCGTCGATCCGCTTCGCGACGACGAGCACGGCTGGGCCTTTCGTGACGTTCGTGGCGAGACGCGCGATCCCATCAACGGCTTTCGCTATCTGCGCGAGGCGTACGATGCGAACGACCCGCACTATCGCGGGCGCATTACCGTTCCGGTCTTGTGGGATACGCAGAGCGAGTGCATCCTGAGCTACTCCGACGACGACATCATGCGCATGTTCGAAACCGAGCTCGACGCCGTCGCGGCACGCCCCGAACTCGATCTCTACCCGGCGCGGCTGCGTGCCGAGATCGACGCGCTCAACGAACGGATCTACGATGCCGTCAACGACGGCGTCTATCGTGCCGGCTTCGCTACGGAGCAGAAGGCGTACGAGCGAGCGGCGCGCGAGGTCTTCGCGATGCTCGACGAGCTCGACGTGCGCCTCGGGCAGCACCGTTACCTCTTCGGCGACGCACCGGCCGAGACGGACTGGCGGTTGTTCGTGACGCTCGTGCGCTTCGATGCGGTCTACTACGGGCATTTCAAGTGCAATCTTCGCCGGATCGCCGACTACGCGAACCTCTTGCGTTACCTGCGGGATCTGTACCAGATCGACGGCGTCGCGCAGACGGTCGATTTCGATCACATCAAGCGCCACTACTACATGACGCACGAGCAGATCAACCCGACGCGTATCGTTCCGATCGGCCCGGCGCAGGATCTCTCGAGCCCGCACGGGAGAGAGACGCTCGTTCGGCGGTAAGCTACCTTGTTCGGTTGCGGCGCGCTCTCGAGGCCTCTACGTTGGTGCTTCGGCGAGGTGTGACGCGTACTGTCGTGGGTCGAAGTACCAGTTCGGGAGCGAACGTGGAAACGCGATATTCTCGAACGAGTACTCGACGACCCTATCGTCGCTGTTATAGCCGCCTTCGACGACGCCGTGAATGTGCGTGACGATGGGAATCCCGTCGAGCCTTCCCAGCGTCACGGTGAAGAGCGTTGGGTAGATATCGCAGCGTTGCCCGGCGCAATACTCGAAGCGGTCGGTCGCGAGGACTTTTTCCAGCTCGAACGTTCTCGGATCCACCCACAGCTCGCGTAGGCGGTTGCGCTCCGGATCGCGGCGCGGCGTCAACACGACGTGGAGCAGGCCCTGATCCGCGTCGACGTTCACGACGTAATAATCGGCGTTGACGCTGACGTTGACGCGGCCGATCACCGGCGGCATCGTTCCGGTTGGCTCCGGTGTCGGAACCCACGAGACCGGATGTGGGTGCGCGGGCGCGGGCTCGAAGAGATCCGCGGTTGGAGGGCCAGGATCGGCGAGTTCCATGTGATCGTTCGGGGCATCGACCGAGTTGAACTGCGGGCGCATGAACTCCATCTGCCCGATTGCACCGAGCCGCGAGAACTCTCGCCCGAGTGCAGCTTTGTCCGAAGTGCGCATCCAGATATGGAACGTGTAGCTGCTCGCGTAATCGGGATAGCCTTCCGCATCGTTATCCTGTCGCACGAGCGTGTACGTCTCGTAGGGAGGCGGGGGGCGGTGCGAGCGAAAGACCTCACGAATCTTGTAGAAGACGTCGTCCGGCGACATGCTTGGCAAGGGAACCGGCATCGCATGGGCGGCGTGCGCTCCTCGCGCCGGCGTGCTCGCGACGCCCGGCGCCGCCACGAGCACCGCGACCGCTGCCATAAGAAGCAGCGCGCTCGTGCGATGATTCATGGGCCTGCGACTTCCAGCGTCCGGCGTGCGCAACCTTCGGTACGGGCGCACGGTTGTCTAGAGGGCGGCCCAGGTCAGCTTGCACCCAAAGGTCTACCATGCTAGAATGACCCGGCCAAGGTATCGAATTCGGTCCTATACTCTCGAGTGCTGAACGAGTCGATTCCGAGCAAAAAAGTCAATACACAGTCAAAAATAGGAGTCCCTCGTTCATAATGTATAACGATGAGTATCTTCGCTGCGTAGATTGCGGACGCGATTTCGCATTCACGGCTGGCGAACAAGAGTTCTTCGCATCCAAAGGCTTTCAGAATAAGCCCAACCGTTGTCCCGATTGCCGCGCCGCGCGCAAAGCTTCGGGTGGTGGCCGCAGCGGCGGCGGCGGTGGTGGCGGCGGCGGCGGACGCGCCCCGCGTGAGATGTTCACGGCGACGTGCAGCCAGTGCGGCGGCGTCGCGCAGGTCCCGTTCCAGCCGCGCAGCGACAAACCCGTCTACTGCCGCGACTGCTTCGCGACCCGCTCTTCCTCGTATAGGTAGAGCTTCTAGCGAACGTTCACGATAGCAAATGCGCTACGCCCGAACTCTTCGGGCTGATCGCGTAAGAAAGCACGAGCGCCCGGCCAGCGATAGCTGCCGGGCGTTACTGCACGTGCGAGGTAGTGCATTTCGTAAATGCCCGGTTCGAGATGTTCGGCGTACGCGGTAACGCGGTCGGCGTAGACCTGCCGGTTCTCGAGCTGCCAGCTATCGGGTGCTGCCGCCACGGCCGTGCTCGACGTTTGCAGCGACGCGTCAATCGCTTCGAAGCCCGCAGGTAGCGGGTCCTCAATTGCGAGCCTGTCGACGGGATGATCGACGATCACGCGAACGCCGATGTCGACGACCGTTCCAGCATCGAACGATGCCGGTGCCGAGATCGGCGCGAGATCCATCGATGCGAGAAGATCGCCGCCACCGATGGGCCGCACGTCGCGGATGACGCGTATTCCGGCGAGCACGCCCGGCGCGTCGTCGCGCACCGGATAGGTGTACAGAAGCGCGTAGTGCAGCGTTCCTCCGCTTGACGCGAACGCGAGGTCGTTTGCACGGAAGGAAGAAGCGGCAACGCTCAGCGTCTGCGCGGCGGCCGTCGCTCCGAATCGTGCCTGCGCGAGCATCTTTGTGCCGGCGGTGACCGAAGCGGTAAATGGAACGAGGCGCTCGTGCGCGGCGTAGTCGGCGAGTGCTTCGACGGCCGACGCCGTCCCGACGAGGCTACCCCATCCGCAACGGCACTGCTGCGAGACGAGCGCGCCGATCGCACCGTCGATCTCCTCGGTACTCGCTGCGCGGGCGACGAGCAGTTGTAGCATTGCGGCCTGCCCCTGCACCTGCGTGCCGAGCCACCCCCATGCATCGTTCGTCGAAAGCGTTGCGGTGCGTCCCGTGCGGTAGACGCTCTGCTCGAGCGTGCCGGCGAGAGCGAGGCCCGCCGCTGCGTATCCCGGCACTGAAAGCAGGTACCGCGCGAGCCGAGCCTGCGTTGCGACGTCAAAGCTCGTACTCTGCGCGAGCACGTCGGAGAGGAAGTCATTGCGCCGGTCGCCGAGCGCGTCCAGCGCGAGCAGCATCGCGAAGCGCATCCGTGCGCGGCACCGCGCGTGGCGGCACCACGCGTAGCGAGACGGATTCGCAAGCGTCTTCGCGAGATACGCCTTTGCGTTCTCCACTGCGTGCGGATCGACCGCGACGCCTCGAGCCGAAGCAAACGCGAGGGCTTCGACGGCATACGCCGACTCGAATGGGTCGCTCGTCGTTCCCTTGAAGGGCGCGAATCCGCCGTCGTTCTGCTGCAGCGCGAGGATCGTGACGAGCGCGCCGCGCTCCGCCGCGATCGGATCGAATGCGGGGTGTAGGTGGTAACGCGGCGCGAGCGCCTGGGTTGCCGCCGCGATGACGAGACGGCTTGACGCGTCGTCGAGGAACGGCTGGGGATCCGCCGCCATCGCATCGGCCGCCGGTAGGGCGAACTGCGGCACGACGGAGTTGGCGAGCGTGATCGTGAGCGTTCCGCCGCTCGACAGATCGACGGGAACCGAGGCGTGCGAAGACGTCGCCCCCGCTTCCACTACCGACTCGGTTACGGCGCGGTCGCGAACGAGCAACGGCACGACAAACGCGTCGGTTGCCGCGCCGAGGCGAGAAGAGAAGAACAGTGTGGTTGGCTCGGGTGCGCCGACGAGCATGGGAAAACGCAGCGCCTGGATCCCCGTGCCGAGGGTCGCCGTTTCATCGAGGCTGCGCGCCGCGCCGGCGGTGAAGGTGAGGGCTCCGGTGAGCCGCGCGTTGAGGTGGAGCGCTCCGCCTCCTGCGACGTCGAGCGCCGAAAGGCCGGCGTCGATCGTGTCGCCCGGTCGCGCGAACTGCGGCAGGAGCGGATTGGTCAGTAGCGTCTTCGTCGCAACGAAGGTCGCATTCGCATTCCCGAAGTGGCGATCGTCACGTGCGATCGCTACGGCAATCGTGCGCCACGTCGTCAGCTCGTCGGGTAACATGAACGTGACGGTGGCATTC
>DAHXOK010000019.1:15337-31854 GCA_027364935.1 Vulcanimicrobiota bacterium
GTGGCATTCCCGCTGCGGTCGAGGGGTACGACCGCGTAGTACGCGAGCGGGTCGAAGCGTTCGCGTACCCGCGTCGAACCGGCGCCTGCAAGAAAGCCGCCGCCGTATCCCCAGCCTTTCTCGACCGTAGGACGAAGCGGTTGGAGCTGCACGTTCTGGCGGTTGTCGGCATAGCGCGTCGCGATCGGCTGATCGGCGAAGATCGTTTGAACGAGGTCCGGCGGACGGTAACCGGTGAGTTGCAGAATCGCTTCGTCGACGACCATCACGACCGCCTCACCGGCCGTCGGGTGACCGGAGGCGTCGCGAACGTGCAGTGCGATGCGCTGGCGGCCGCCGGGGGCAACTCTTGCGTGTTGCGGCGAAATCGCAATCGTGAGGTAGCGATCGGCGAGGTCCACGTGGAGCGGTGCAAATCCGACGCGTGCGAGAGTATCGAGCGTTCCAGCACGTACGGTTTGAATCGAAGCGCCGCGTCGCACGACGACGGCCTCGACGGCTGCGTTGGGCAGCATCGCCGGCGTCACGCGGAAGGAGATGGTCGGGCCGTTGCCCGTTGCGTGGACGAGCCGGCTGAGGAGCACGTCCTGGCGAACGACCGCAAAGTAGATATCGCTCTGCGCGAACGGCGATGCGACGAGCGCCGTCGCGGTATCGCCGATCCGATACTGCTTCTTGTCGAGTTTGACGTCAGCGACGGACGGGTCTTGCCCTCCCCAGTCGACGCTCCCCGCGCCGACGACGAAGGCTTGGATATCGGTCTCGCTTCCGGGAGAACCGCCCGTGAAGTTGGCGAGAACGCGGTAGGGTCCCGGAGTGCGCGGATGCAGCTGTACGGAGACGGGCGCGTCGCCGGAGGTCGTATCGGCGGAGTCGACCGTTGCGTACTCAACGCCGTTCTGCGCGGTTTCGCCACCCGCTACGAGCTGGCTCGCCGACGTATAGGTCATCGACTGCAGTTCGACGTGAACGCTGCGGCCCGTGAGCGGCGCACCGGCGAGATCCGTCACGACGACCTGCACGTGCAGAGGCGATCCCGCGTTGCTCACGAGATCGGTCTTGAGACCGATGGTTCCGTCGCTCGACATTGCGGTAAACGTTTGCGTCGCGTCGACGGAGAGATTCGAAACGTCCGTGGCTTGCACGTCGACGCTGTACGTCATCGGAAGCGGCAAGGCGCTCGCAACGGGAACCGTCGTCGAGAGCGTGCCGTCGCGGCCGAACGTACCCGTCGTTTGCAGGACGTCGGTGTCGAACTCGGGCTCCTGGTCCGGCCAGAACCACTGACGGCCGAAGAAGTAGTCGTCCCATCCGGGCGGAGCGAGGGCCGCCGCGTCGCGCGTGACGTCAATCGTCGCTGCCGCGTTGGAGAGGGGGGCGCCGAAGAGATAGCTGCCACGTGCCGTCACCGTGACGCTAGAGCCAGCAAGCGCCGTCGCGTGGTCGACGCCGACGTCGAGCGAGAAGTTCGGCGGCTTGAACTCAGCGACGCGCAGCGCCCCATCGAGCTCGTTTCCATCCGGTCCCTTGGCGACGATGCCGTAAAATCCCAGCGCCTGATTCGCTCCGAAACGCACGGGTAGCGAGAAGACGCCGAATGCGTCCGTGCGAACCGTTCCGAGCGAGCGCGCGTTGCCGCTGGGATCGTTCAGCGTCACGACGTACGCGGCATTTCGATCGGCGTCGAGTGCGCCGTTGCGAACCGCGTACGCGACGCCGGTGATGCGTGCGCTCTCGCCGGGTTGGTACATTTGTCGATCCGTGAAGAGGGTTCCGCGCGAGAGCGGTGCGCCGCTCGTCCACGACGTGTCTGCTTGTATGTTCTGCGTTCCGCTCCAGCCATCGACCCGCGCGTACGCCCAATCGCTCCCGAGGCTTGCCACCGCCATGATCGGCGGCGCCTCGTCCGGGTACTCCTGGCCTCCGGCGTAGCAGGCCTGGAGCGGCTCGCCGCTCAGGTCGAACGAGCCGTCCGCGCCCGTTGCACCGCGGGCACACGGCGTCGTCGACGCGCTTCGCCCCGTGCGGTAGATCGCGATCTGTGCGCCGTCGACGGGCGAGCCGTCGGAGAGGCGTTGCACGCGTACGATCGCGCGTGCCGGAAAGGTCTGTGCGAAGATGCCGAGGTTGGTGAGCGAGACCAAGCCCATCTGCGTGGGCGTGACTCCGGGCGCGAGCGTGGCGCTGACGCCATAGGCGAGGACGCCGCTGCTCGCTCCCAGCGCCGCCCGCAAGGGAATCTGTACGACGCTTTGCGCGTTCGGCTTGGCATCGGAAATCACGTGTTCTTCCCAATGCGATGCGTCGGGTAGGAGCGACGAAGGATCTTCGCCGCTGATAAGCATGGCCGGAGAGACGCGCAGCACCGCTTCGCGATACGCGTTGCGTGGAAGATTCGTCGCAAAGACGTCGAGCGCGAGATCGTCGACGCTCGGGAAGACGTTCGTTCCGCTGGGCGCCCAGAGGCCAGGCGTGAAGTCGCCCGTGCGGATGGTGACGGTCTGCGGCGTTTCGAGCCGTTGACCGAAGACGTCCGTAACGCCGGCTCCGACCGTGATCGCGTAGGTAGAGCGCGGCGCGAGCAGATACGGATCGATGGAAATCACGTTCGGCGTGTCGCTGCTGATCGACGCGGGGCTCTGCGCCGGCTGCGGTGCCGGAGAGATCGTGACGTTGCCCGCGATGCTCTTGGGATCGAGCGGATTGTCGAACGCGATTTGCGGGTCACCGCCGGAGAATCGCTGGCCGAAGGTGCCCGGTTGTGGCGTCGGCGTGGAAACGATGCCGAGTGCGGAGTACGTGCGAATCGCACCGGCGTACGATGTGCGAGTCGCGACGTTGCCGTAGGACGGCGCTACGCCTGCGGCGATCGTGAGCCGATACGCAGTACCCTTGCGCAGCGTACCGCGCGGCACCAAATCGTAGGTCCAGGCGTCGAGTGCTGGATCGAACGCTTCCTGCGCACCGGAGCCCGGCACCGGCGTCGGCTGCGTCTCGAGGGTCGCGTCGAGTCCGACAGTTTGGCCTCCGCCGGCGAGGACGGCTCGCGCGGAGAGCGAGGCGGCGTCGACGCGCGCGTTCGCGGTGACGTGAAGCGTCGGGTGAAGGTTCGAAGGCGCCGGCGTCGCGCCGTAATCGTCTGCGGTGAGTGACGGCAGGTCGCGCAAGCGCAAGGGGGTGGTCTCGAAGGTCCAGGCCAAGTCGCTGGCGAGCGTATCGCCGCTCAGATCCCGCAGGCCGGCAGCGAGTGTGACGCGTACGCGCGTACCTACGGGCAGCGCTTGTTCGGGGACGAAGCCGATCATGCGCGGCGTCAGTACGACGAAGCTTCCGCGTAATGCGGGCTCGATGCGCAGGTGGGCGAGGACGTCGGCCGGCCCGCTTCCCTCCAGTGCGCCCACCGTCGTTATCGGACGCGCGAAGATCACGCGAATCTGTGAGAGCGTGGCGGCACGCGTCGTCGGGGAGATCGAAGCGATCCAGGGCGGAAGCGATGGCACGGGCACGGCTTGAACCGGAGCGAGTGCGCCGCTGCCGCCTCCGCCGTTGCACGCGGCGACGCAAAGGAGAACGCCTATTCCCGTAGAGCCCAAGAGACGGCGCACGAAGAGCTCCTTTCCGCAAGGGCACAGCGCTCGACAAGAAAGCGCTCCCTACTCCGTGAATACGCCCGGAGATGGGCCGTCCCTCCGTGCCTCTCGTGACGCTCGCGGCTTTTTCGCTACTGTGGTTTGTCGCGCGCGCCGGGCTGGGATTCGACGTCCGCACGCTTCCCCACGGTCGGGGCACGGTGCACTTCACCGATCGTACCGGTTTGCCGCTCGGGTCGATTGCGGCATCGGACGTGCGCAACAGCGCATGGGTACGGCTCGACCGCGTCTCGCCGTACTTCCTGCGCGCCATCCTCGCCGCGGAAGACGCGCGCTTCTACGATCACGGCGCCGTCGATGCGGGGGCGCTCCTGCGCGCTGCGGCAGAGTACGTCGTCGACGGTGAGGCGCGCAGCGGAGGATCGACCATTGCGATGCAGCCCGCGCGCTCGATCAGGCACGTTCCTGGCGGCGTGCGCGGAAAGGTCGTGCAGATCGTGGACGCCGAGCGCATCGTGCTGCGCTCGCCGCCGAACGCGGTGCTCGAAGCCTACGTCAATCGGGTGCCCATGGGTGGCGACATCTACGGAATCGAGGCCGCCGCGCGCTCGTACTTCGGCATCTCGGCGGCGGATCTCGATCTCGCGCAATCCGCGCTCCTCGCGGCGATTCCCAACGATCCATCGCGGCTTTCTCCGTACGCGAACTGGCGAGGATTGCGCGCGCGTCAGCGATACGTGCTCGATCGCATGGAAGAGGGAGGGCTGATCTCGCGCGCACAGGCGGCCGCCGCGGCGGGCGAGCGCCTCGAGATTCTGCCGCCGGCGGGCGGCCCGCGCACGGCGCAGCACTTCCTCTTCGCGCTCTACCCGCACGTGCCGCAGGAAAGGACGCTCGTTCGCACGACGCTCGACGCATCGCTGCAGCGATACGTGCAAGCGCAGGTCTTAGCCGTCACTTCGTCGCTCGGTAATCGGCACGTAACCGATGCAGCGGCGCTCGTCGTCGACAACGCAACGGGCGACGTTCTCGCGTACGTCGGCTCGCCCGACTATTTTTCCGACGTGCTGCTCGGGCGAAACAACGGCGTCGCGGCTCTGCGCCAGCCGGGCTCGTCGCTCAAACCGTTCACGTACGAGCTCGCACTCGAGCGTGGCGCTATCGCTTCGACGACGATTTTGCAGGACGCACCGGCGACGTATGCGATTCCGGGGGGCGAGCTCTACCAACCTGCAGATTATTCCACGCGCTTTGCGGGCCCGGTGCGCGTCAGATACGCGCTCGCGAACTCGCTGAACGTTCCCGCCGTGCGCGTGCTCTCACGCGTCGGAGTCGGAGCGCTGCTCGAGCGCCTGCATCAGCTCGGCTTCTCGCACCTGGAAAGACCCGCTTCCTACTACGGCCTCGGATTGACGTTGGGGTCGGGCGAGGTGACGCTCGAAGAGCTCGTTCGCGCGTACGCAACGATGGCTCGCGACGGCGCGGCGATTCCCTTGCGCATGACGCTCGACGCGCCGGTGCGTGCGTCCGTTCAGATCGGCGACGCCGCGACGTGGGCGCTCGTTACCCGCATGCTCGCCGATCCGCACGCCCGAGCGCTCTCCTTCGGCGTCAACTCGATCCTGCGGTTGCCGTTTCCCGCTGCGGTGAAGACCGGGACGTCGTCGGATTACCGCGACACGTGGACGGTCGGGTTCACACGCGACTACACGGTTGGGGTCTGGGCCGGGAATTTCGACGGATCGGCGATGCAAGGCGTCTCCGGCGTGACGGGCGCCGCACCGCTCTGGAACCACATCATGCTGCACCTCTACGAGCGCCGCGACGATCCGCCGGCCTTCGCGTCGCCGCCGGGGTTCGTCCGCGTTGCTATCTGTGCGACGACGGGGCGGCGTCCGACTGCGGCGTGCGGCGCCGTGGTCGCGGAGTGGATTCGCCCCGCTCAGAGGGCCGCGTGGCGGCGCGGGGCGGTGCGCGTCGCAGGGCTGCACATCGTCTTCCCGGCCGATGGCGATATCTTTGCTTTGAATCGGGCTTCCGATCCCACCTAGAGCTCGACGCAGCGACTGGAGCTGCAGGCCGCCGGCGGCGAAAGGGTGCGCTGGAGCGTTTCGGGGAGCCCGCTCGTCGCGGACGCCGAGGGCCACGCGTTTTGGCCGCTCCACCTCGGGCGTTGGACGATCAGCGCCACGGCCGGACGCGAGACCGACACCGTTGCCATCCGCGTCGTACCGGCTCCGGCGATGCGCCGCGCCGGCTTTACGGTCATCGAACAGGCACCCCTCCCCAGGCGCCGAAGCAAGGCAGCGCTACTGTCTCTGCTCAGGAAAGGTCCAGGCCGTAGCCCGCATTGATTCCGAACGCTAACGAAACGCTCGTTCGTATCGTTGGTGATTCTAGGTATCGCATACTTGTCTCACCCTACAATAACCAAAGAAAGGACTCGGACCTAGGAAATGAAGAGCCTTCTCACAGCGCTTACGGCCGCAGCGCTCTTCCTTGCGACCGCGCCGATGATCGCGCTGGCCGATCATCCGCTGACCGTCTACAACAACGCGGACCAAGCGATCGAGTACATCAACATTTCGCCCGTCGACAGCGACCAGTGGGGCGACGATTGGCTCGGATCCGATCAAGTTCTCGAGCCGGGAAACCATATCACGTTCACGATCACGAGCGGCTGCATGCAAGACATCCGCGTGACCTTCATGGATCATCACCAGGTCGAGAAGCGGAATTTCGACACCTGCAACTACGATCTCAGGGTGAACTACTAGCCAGCACGAGCAGGACTCCGCTTGCAGCAGCGGGCGGAGTCTAAGCTCCCGCGCGTGAACTCCAGGTTTCTTGCGCATAGGGGTTGACGTCGGCGGAACGTTCACCGACGTCGTGCTCGTCGACGATGAGCGCGACGTATTTTTGACGCTCAAGGTTCCGACGACGCCGCGGGAACCCGAGCGGGCACTCTGCGAGGCCTTGGAACGGATCGCGAGCGGCGCGACGGTCACCTGGTTTGCGCACGCAACCACGATCGCGACGAACGCGTTGCTCGGGCAAATCGGCCTCGAACTTCCGCGCGTCGCGCTAATCGGAACGGAGGGTTTTCGCGACCTCGTCGAGATCGGACGGCAGAATCGCTCGCGCGTATACGATTTCTTCGTCGAGCGGCCCAAAGCGCTCGTCGCCCGCGAGGACAGACTTACCGTTCGCGAACGCATGGGCTCTCACGGCGAGGTGATCGATCCCATCGACGAGGCGTCGCTGGAGCGTGCCGTCGCGGCGATTGTGAAGCGCGGAATACGCAGCGTCGGCATCTGCCTGCTGAACGCGTACGCTAATCCCGCGCACGAACGGCGAGTCGAACGGCGGCTGCGGGAGAGCTCTGAAGCGCCGTTCGTGTTCTGTTCGAGCGACGTCGACCCGCAGTATCGCGAATACGAACGCCTCTCGACGACCGTCGTCAGCGCGGCACTGGCGCCGATCGTCAGTGCGTATCTCGCCGCGCTCGCTCGCGACGTTCGCGCACTCGGCATCACGGTGCCGCTCTACGTGATGCGCAGCGACGGCGGCCTCAGCGACGATCGCGCCGCCGCCATGCGTCCCGCGTCCCTCATCGAGAGCGGCCCTGCCAGCGGCGTCATCGCCGCGGCGCAGATCGCGCGCGCGCTCAAAATCGGATGTGCGCTCTCGTTCGACATGGGCGGCACGACCGCGAAAGCCGGGAGCATCCTCGACGGGCGGCCGGAGATCGCGACGGAGTACGAAGCGGCGGGCGCGACCCACAGTGGGCGCGCGATCAAAGGCAGCGGGTATCCCGTTCGCTACCCGTTCGTCGATCTGTCGGAGGTGAGCGCGGGCGGCGGCACAGTTGCGTGGATCGACGACGCCGGATCGCTCTGCGTCGGTCCGCAGTCTGCAGGAGCCGATCCGGGGCCGGCGTGCTACGGGCGGTTCGACCAGGCAACCGTGACCGATGCGAACGTCGTGCTCGGGAGATTACATCAAACCCATCTGCTGGGCGGAGCCTTTCCAATCGATGCGCGGCGCTCTCGGCGGGTCGTCGCCGCGCTCGGCGAGCGCCTCGGACTCAGGGTTGAAGAAGCGGCGGCGGGCATCGTGACGATCGTCGACGCGCAGATGGCAAAGGTCCTGCGCATCGTGACGGTAGAGCGCGGTCTGGATCCGCGGGATTTCACGCTGATCGCTTTTGGCGGCAACGGGCCGCTTCACGCGTGCGCGCTCGCCGAAGAGCTGGGCATCCCTCGCGTGCTCGTGCCACGCCATCCCGGGCTCTTCTCCGCGCAGGGTTTACTCGCGGCAGAGCTTTGCGCAACGTACCTCCACGCCGTGATGTGCTCTACCGACGAGATCGAACACGCCGAGCTGGAGCGCATCTTCGCGGATCTCGAACGTCGGGGACGCGATGTGTTGCTTGCGCAAGGCGCTTGCGATGCGGCGATGCGTTTTCGCCGCACGTACGATGCGCGCTATCGCGGCCAGAGCTTCGAGCTGCAGATCGAACACGACCGCTCGCAGGCGGCGATCGCGCGCCGCTTCCACGCGCTTCACCGTGCCCGCTACGGCTATGCGGTCGAAGAGGAGTCCGTGGAGTTGGTGAACGCTCGCGCGACGATCTCGGCCGAGCGCGTTGCGCCGCGCGCACGCGCCACGGCCGACGCGCCTGCGCCGCACGCCGCGCGCACGCGGCGCACGTGGATGCAGAGCGCATGCGTAGAGGTTCCGGTTCACGACCGTGGCGTACTGAGCGCCGGAACGGCGTTCGAGGGCCCCGCCATCGTGGAGCAATACGACTGCACGACGTTCGTCGCGCCGGGATGGCGCGCGCAGGTCGCGGCGGACGGATTGCTCACGCTCGCTGGAGGGCTGGCGCGATGAACGATCCGATCTCGCGCGAGGTCATCAAGAACGCGCTGCTCTACGCGAGCGAAGAGATGGGCGTGGCAGTGCGCAACAGCGCGTACTCCGCCAACATCAAGGAGCGCCTGGACCACTCGTGTGCGCTCTTCGATCGCGACGCGAATCTCATCGCCCAGGCGGAGCATATTCCCGTCCACCTCGGATCGCTGCCATGGGGACTGCGTCAGATCGTGCGCGTGATGAGCGAACGTGGCGCCGTCATGCGGCCGGGAGAGATGTGGGTTGCGAACGATCCCTACGTCACCGGCACGCACCTGAACGACGTGACCGTCGTGCGACCGATCTTTCGCCACGCGTCGCTCGTCGGCTTTGCGGCCAGCAAAGCGCACCACACGGACGTGGGCGGCTCCGCGCCCGGTTCCATGTCGCCGGATGCGCGAGATCTCTTCGCAGAGGGGCTCGTCGTGCCGCCGATGCGATTGGTCGAGGCAGACGAGCCGATCGAGGAGGCGATCGCATTGTTTCGCAGCAACTCGCGCACTCCGCAGGCGCGAGGCGGCGACCTGCTCGCCCAGATCGCGGGGAGCTACACCGGCGAACGACGGATGCTCGAGCTTTTCGAGCGCTATGGTGACGACGTCGTGCTGGACGCGTTTGCGCGAAGCCTCGACGACTCCGAGCGCCGAATGCGTTGCGCCCTGCGCGCGCTGGGTGACGGCGTATTCGAAGCCTCGGACGTCTTGGAAGATCTCGTCGGCGAGCCCACCCTGCGCATCGCGTTGCGTCTGGAACTGCGCGACGGCTCTGCACGGTTCGATTACGACGGTACGTGCCCACAGGTCGCCTTTCCGTTGAACGCGGTTTTCGGCGTGACGCTCTCGGGCGTGCACTACGCGTTGCGCGCGGTGACGGGCGCGACCATTATGATGAACGAAGGATGCTTTCGCCCGGTACGCGTGCGCGTGCCGAAAGGCACGTTGCTCAACCCGCGCCGCCCAGCACCGGTCGCCGGCGGTAACGTGGAGACGAGCACGCGCAACGCCGAGGTCGTCTTGCAAGCGCTGGCGCAGGCGGCACCCGATCGCGTACCCGCCTGCAGCGGTGGAACGATGAGCAACGTGTTAATCGGCGGCGTGCGAGGTGACGGCGCAAGCTGGGCGTTCTACGAAACCAACGGTTGCGGCATGGGAGCGCGTCCGACGAGCGACGGCCTCTCCGGAGTGCAGTGCCATATGACCAATACGCTCAATACGCCGATCGAGGCGATCGAGCGCGAGTTTCCGCTGCGCGTGACCCAATACGAGCTGGTCTATGGAACGGGCGGCGCGGGACGACGGCGGGGCGGAGACGGATTGATCCGGTGCATCGAGCTCCTCCACGGATCGGCGCAGGCATCGCTACTCGCGGACCGTCACACGGTTGCGCCCCCCGGATCGTGCGGGGGCGCCCCGGGCTCGTGCGGAGAGCATGCGATGGTGCGCGCGGGAAAGACCACGCGGCTCGCAGCGAAGACCAGCGTCGTACTCGAGCCGGGCGATACGCTCGTCGTGCGAACGCCCGGCGGCGGCGGATACGGGTCGATCGAAGACGAGAGTTCTGCGCAGGTCGCCTCACCGGGAAGCGAAAAGGTTGAATCCCACCGTGTGGTCATCAGTTCATCGGCCTAAGAGCCTCGCCTCGGCATTGCGCGCATGGCATGACGCTCCTGATGGAACGCGCCTCGTCGCCGGCGGCACCGATCTCGTCGTCGAGCAGCAGCGGGGAGTGCATCCCGCGCGACAACTCATCGATCTCACGGCGCTGGAACCGGAGCTGAAATACGTGCGTCGCGAAGGCGATACGTTCGCTCTCGGCGCGCTCGCAACGCACAACGACGTCCTCGCATCGGCCGATCTCCGGCGTCACGCGGTACCGCTCGCTCAGGCGTGCGCCGAGGTCGGCGCGCCGCAAATTCGCACGCGCGCGACGATCGTCGGGAATCTCGTCACCGCGTCGCCGGCGAACGACACGATCGTCCCTCTTCTCGCACTCGATGCGCAGCTCGTCGTCGCACGTCTGGACGGCGAGCGTACGATTGCACTAGCCGAGTTCTATCCGGGCTTTCGGCAAACGGCCCTTCGGCCCGGCGAGATCGTGCGCGAGATACGCTTTCGCGCGCTCGACGCGACGCGGAGGGGCACGTTCTTGAAGCTCGGCCTGCGCCGAGCGCAGGCGATCTCGGTGATCGACGTTGCGGTCGTGCTGCGCTTCGACGGCCCCCGCGTCGCCGATGCTCGCATCGTTCTCGGCTGCGTCGCGCCGACGGTCGTGCGGGTGCCGGGCGCGGAGTCGATCCTCGTTGGGGCGGCGCTCGATAGCGAGAGCATCTTGCGAGCGTCGGAACGAGCCGCGCGGGACGTCGCGCCGATCGACGACGTACGCTCCTCTGCTGCATACCGCCGCGATGCCGTCGCTGAACTCGTTGCGCAGGCGCTCGAATCGCTGGCGGCGGGACGCGAAGCGGAGAGCGTTGCGGAAGCGCCGATTCTGCTGGAGACGCGCGTAGCCGCACGGTCGCGCAGCGGCATGGATGGCGATCGCGTCGTCGCCAGCGTGAACGGCGAGCGGCGCGAACTACCGACCGCTATGCGGTCGACGTTGCTCGACGCGTTGCGCGATATCGGCTGCACCGGGGTGAAGGAGGGGTGTGCTGAGGGCGAGTGCGGCGCGTGCACGGTTTGGCTCGACGGGCGAGCGGTGATGGCATGTCTCGTGCCGGCCGCGCAAGCGCATGGCGCGGAGATCGTTACCATAGAGGGGCTCGCGCGCGGCGGCGAGCTGCACGCGTTGCAGGAGGCGTACATCGCGCGCGGCGCGGTGCAGTGCGGCTTCTGCATTCCGGGCATGCTCATGGCAGGAGCGAAGTTGCTCGACGAGCGGCAGGGACCCACGCGCGACGAGTGCCGGGTCGCGATTAGCGGTAATTTGTGCCGCTGCACGGGCTCCCGAAAAATTCTCGACGCTATGGAACAAGCGGCGCACGCGGGGACGCGACCGTACGAAGTGCCTGCGTGAGGTTCCGATGATCGGCGCGTCCGCGCCACGCCCCGACGCGCTTGACAAGGTGACCGGCGCGGCGCGGTATCCGGCCGATCTCTTTACGCCGGGTATGCTGCACGCAAAAGCGATCTTTGCGCATCGAGCGAGCGCGCGCATCGTTAGCATCGATGCCGCCGCCGCGCAGCGCATGCCGGGCGTGGGCGCCGTCCTCGGCGCGAATGACGTCCCGTACAACCGCTTCGGCTTGATCGAAGCGGATCAGCCGCTGCTGTGCGAGGATCGAGTGCGTTTTGCCGGCGATCGCATCGCGCTCGTCGTAGCGGACACGCCGGAGATTGCCGCCGCAGCGGCCTCGTTGGTGGCGATCGAATACGAGGATCTTCCCGTGGTTGCCGACGCACTCGAGGCATTGCGGCCGGACGCGCCGCGCGTGCACGAAGACCGCTCGAACGTTCTGCTCCATCAGAAGGTTCGCAAAGGCGACGTCGCCGCCGCATTTCGCAGCGCGGACGTCGTGCTCGACGCAGAGTTTTCGACCGGATGGCAGGAGCACGCGTACCTTCAACCCGACGCCGGCATCGCTTACTGGGACGACGACGGGCGTCTCGTCTTGGAGACGGCAGGGCAGTGGCTGCACGAAGATCGTCGGCAAATCGCGGCGATGCTGCGTATGCCGGAGGAGCGTCTCGTCGTGCGTTACGCAAAGATCGGCGGCGCGTTCGGCGGGCGAGAGGATCTGTCGTTGCCGCCGCTGGTCGCGCTTGCAGCATGGCGCTTGAAAGCGCCGGTCGCCATGCGCTGGAGCCGAGAAGAGTCGATCGTCGGCCATCATAAACGCCATCCGTTTCGCATCACGAGCAGGTGGGCGGCGATGCGCGACGGCACGATCGTCGCCGCGCAGACGCGCCTCGTTGCGGACGGCGGCGCGTATGCGTCAACCTCTGCGGAGGTATTGAAGTGCGCGACGATCTTCGCGACTGGGCCGTACGAGATCGCGAACGTGGCAACCGACGGTATCGTCTGCTACACGAACAACGTGCCGAGCGGGGCGTTTCGCGGATTCGGCGCCCCGCAAGCGCACTTTGCCGCGGAGTCGATGGTCACGCGTCTCGCGCACGCGCTCGGACTCGATCCTGCCGAGGTTCGGCGGAAGAACCTGTATCGCGAGGGCGACATAGAGTCGACGGGACGGCCGCTGCCAGCCGGCGTCAGCGTGCGTGAGGTTTTCGCGCGCTGCCTGGAAGAGTCGCGTTCGCTCTTTCCCGTGCCACTGCGCAACGGAAGCCTCTCGCCCCTGCGCCGCGGCATCGGGATCGCATGCGGCATCAAGAACGTCGGATACTCGTTCGGATTCCCCGAACAGGCCACCGCGACCGTCGAGCTCGACGTGGGTTCGGTGGCGATTCGGAGCGCGCGCGTGCGCATCGGAACGGCCGACGTCGGGCAGGGCGCGCATCTCGTGCTGCGCCAGATCGCTGCCGAAGCGCTCGATCTCGACCTCGAGCGCGTGTACGCGATCACCGACGCATCGGACGAAGCGCCCAACGCGGGATCGGCATCCGCGTCGCGGATGACGCTTATGGGCGGACGTGCCGTGAAGGATGCCTGCGACGAGGCGCGGCGCCGCTGGCTATCGGGCGAGACGCCTGCGGCGACCGTACAGTATCGCGCTCCGCGAACGACCGCGCTCGATATCGAGACTGGAGACGGCACCCCCAACTACTGCTACGGCTACGTGGCGCAGGCGGTGGAGGTAGAGGTGGACGTTCGTACCGGTCTCGTACGCGTCGTGCGCGCGATCAGCGTCCACGACGTTGGCCGCGCGATCAACAAGCAGCAGGTCGAAGGGCAGATCGAAGGCTGTATCGCGCAAGCCGTGGGCTTTACGCTCACGGAGAACTTCATCTGCAAAGAGGGAAAGATTCTCACGCCGTACTTTTCGACCTACCTCTTGCCGACCGCGCTCGATATGCCCGAGATTCATCCGGTCATCGTCGAGAACCCGGATCCGAACGGACCGTACGGGGCACGTGGCATGGCCGAAATGGCGCTCGTTCCGTTCGCGGCGGCAGTTGCGGCCGCGGTTCACGACGCGACCGGTGCGTGGGTGAGCGATCTGCCGATGACTCCGGAGCGCGTCTTGGGCGCGATCCGCACGCAGCAGCGAGAAGGACGTCCCGCAGCAACAACCCAGTTCGAACGTGGCTAGCGCGGGACCCATCACCGAGCGAGAAGGCGGCGCGCGACGGCGTTCTGCTTTGCGACGAGTGCCGGCACGTCGACTCCTACGAGCGCGCCGTCGCGCACTTTGATCGTTCCGGCAACGACCGTGAGGTCCGCGCGAGCAATGCGGCAGAAAAGGAGCGCTGCGAGCGGGTCGTGCACGGCGCCGCCGGCGGTCTCGAGCGTGTCGATGCGGACGCCGGTGAAGTCGGCAGCCATGTTCGGCGCGAGCGCGCCGATGTCGTCGCGCCCGAGCACGTCGGCGCCCCCGCGCGTCGCGAGACGGAGCGCTTCGCGGGCCGTCAGCATGGAGCCCTGATCGGGAATCGTCGCACGTGCGACGCGCTGCAGCAGCAGTGCGTGGCGCGCTTCGTCGAGCATGTGGCCGCCGTCGTTCGACGCAGAGCCGTCGACGCCGATGCCGACACGCATGCCGCTTTCCATCTGATGACGCAGCGGAGCGATTCCGGATCCGAGCCGCATATTCGACGTTGGGCAGTGTGCAACGCCGGTGCGGGCTCGCCCGAGCCGCTCGATCTCTTCGCGCCGCAGATGCACCGCGTGCGCGAACCAGACGTCGTCGCCGCTCCAGCCGAGCGATTCGGCGAACTCCACGGGGCGCTTCCCGAATTGCTCCAGGCAGTAGCGTTCCTCGTCGAGGGTTTCGCACAAGTGCGTGTGCAGCGTGAGCCCACGCCTGCGCGCGAGCGCGGCGCTCGCGCGCATGAGTTCGGGCGACACGGAGAACGGGGAACACGGCGCGATGACGACGCGCGTCATAGAAAAACGCGAAGCGTCGTGGTACGCGTCGGCGGCGCGCTCGCAGTCCGCGAGAACGTCGTCTTCGGACTCGACGAGATCGTCGGGCGGCAAGCCACCGCGCGAGCGCCCGATCGACATCGATCCGCGAGACGCGTGGAGGCGAAAGCCCATCGATCGCGCCGTCTCTATTTCGTCGTCGATGCGCGCGCCGTTGGGCCAAAGGTAACCATGGTCGGCAGCGGTCGTACAGCCGGAGAGCAGCAGCTCCGCGATGGCGACCGCCGTGCTCGTGCGAACGGCCTCGGCGTCGAGTCGAGCCCAGATCGGATAGAGCGCTCCGAGCCACGCGAAGAGCTCCTCGTTCTGCGCCGCGGGAACGTTGCGCGTGAGGGTTTGGTAGAAGTGATGGTGCGTGCAGACGAGCCCGGGAAGGACGACCAGGCCGTGCGCTTCGATCACCTCGTCGGCGTTGCCGGGAAGGCAATCGCTTGGGCCGATGCTCTCGATAACGCCGTCGCGAGCGAAGAGTCCGCCGTCTTCGAAGGCGCGGTCCCCGTCGTCGAAGGTTGCCAGCAGCGTGGCGTGGCGGAGAAGGAGCGTGGCCATCGTAGGGGAGACTCTCCTATCGTGCTATGGCAGTTACGATCGCGCAGCTCAATTCTGCCGACCGCGCCGCTTTCGTCGCGACGGTCGGATTCACTTTTGAGGATTCTCCCTGGATCGCGCAGGAAGCGTGGTCTCGTCGTCCGTTTGCCAACGTGGAAGCACTCCTCGCAGCGATGACTGAGGTCGTCATGTCGGCATCCTTGGAGCGGCGACTCGCGCTCATCGTCGCGCATCCGGATCTCGGCGGGCACGCGGCGCGCAGCGGACGATTGACGGTGCAGTCGACGCACGAACAGGCCGTCGCGGGTCTTGCCGCGCTGCCGCCGAGCGAGATGGCGCGCTTCGACGAGCTGAATGCGGCGTATCGAGCGCGCTTCGGCTTTCCGTTCGTCATCTGCGCGCGCGAACACACGAAGCGTTCGATCCTGGTCGCGCTGCAGCATCGCCTGCGCAACGACCGCGCGACGGAGATTACGGCGGCGCTCGAGGAAATCGTTAAGATCGCTCGCCTGCGCCTGTTGGATGCCGTTGCATGAGCGCGTACGTACTGGAGTGGCTGAACCTTCTCGCTCGATGGTTCCATTTCACGGCCGGCATCGCATGGATCGGAACCTCGTTCTATTTCGTCTGGCTCGACGACAACCTAACGCGCCCGCGGCGCGCGGAGGACGAGAACGCCGGAGTTCTCGGCGAGTTGTGGTCGGTGCACGGAGGCGGCTTCTATCACAATCGCAAGTACCTGACGGGACCGAAGAACGAGCCGCTGCCCGAGACGCTCCACTGGTTTAAGTGGGAGGCGTATATGACGTGGATTTCGGGCATCGCGCTCATGGCCGTCGTTTATTGGGTGGGCGCATCCACGTTTTTGATCGATCCGAGCATCATGCCGCTGACGCGTCCGGAGGCGATCGCCATCAGCATCGC
This sequence comes from Vulcanimicrobiota bacterium, assembly GCA_027364935.1. GTDB lineage: Bacteria > Vulcanimicrobiota > Vulcanimicrobiia > Vulcanimicrobiales > Vulcanimicrobiaceae > Tyrphobacter. Next base: position 31,360 of record DAHXOK010000019.1, read on the forward strand.
GTCGCTCGTTCTCGGATGGGTCGTTTACGACGGCCTCTGCAAGCTGCTCGAGCGGCGGCCCCTGGTACTCGGTGTCGCGGTCTTTCTCTTCTTAGCTGCTCTCGCGTGGGCGCTCTTGCATCTTTTCAACCCCCAGGCGGCCTATCTGCACGTCGGGGCGATCATGGGGACGATCATGGTCGCAAACGTCGCTCACGTCATCATTCCGGGACAGCGTGCGATGCTTGTGCAGATTCGGGCGGGAGAGGCGGTCGATCCGCTTCCTGGGTTGCGCGGGAAGACGCGCTCGGTTCACAACACGTATCTCACGCTGCCGGTGCTCTTCACGATGATCAGCGGGCACTATCCGATGACGTACCAAAGCCGGTTCGGGTGGCTCGTGCTCCTGGCGCTCGGAGTCGCCGGCGTACTCGTGCGCTATTTCTTCATTCTCAGCCACGAGAAGTACGGGGGGCGTCTCGTGTGGGCGCTTCCGATCGGAGCCGCGGCGCTGAT
>DAHXOK010000001.1:0-30235 GCA_027364935.1 Vulcanimicrobiota bacterium
GGGTTACCGGCCTGCCGAACCGCGTGCTGCTCGACGATCGCATCGCCCAGACGCTCGTGGCTGCTCGGCGGTACCGCCGCGGGTTCGCGCTCATGTACGTCGACGTGGACGAGGCGCCCGACGACGCTTTGCGCGCGGTCGCGCAACGATTGCGGACCGTGCTTCGCGAGAGCGACACGATCGCGCGCGTCGGCGGTGACGACTTCGCCGTGCTCCAGCCGATGATCGACGATTCCGATGATGCCGTCGACGTCGCGCGCAAGATCATCTTCGCGCTGCGCGCGCCGATCGTCGTCGACGTCGCTTCGCTCGAGCTGCGCGCGAGTGTCGGCATCGCGGTCTTTCCGGGGAACGGCGAAAGTGCCGGCGAGCTTGTCATGGACGCGGACCGCGCGCTCGACCGTGCGAGATAGCAGGCCGAAGGGTGGGCGCTCGCTACGAGAGCAGCGAAGGAAACAGCGACGTAACGATCGAGATCAACGTGAGCGTCGCGACGACGATCACGGTGGTCCATGCGATGACGTTGAACGCGAGGCTGTTCGTCCACGCTCCCATCAAACGCTTGTTGTTGATGAGGAGCAGCATCAGGAACAACACGATCGGCAGGAGCGCGCCGTTGATGACCTGCGAATAGAAGATGATTCCGAGCAGCGGCGCTCCCGGCAGCAACACGACGCCGGCGCCGATGAGGATGAACGCGAGGTACAGGCTGTAAAAGATCGGGGCTTGCTTGAAGCGGAGCTCGACGCCGCGCTCGAACCCGAAAGCTTCGCAGACGTAGTAGGCGGTCGAGAGCGGGAGGATCGACGCCGTGAACATCGCGGCGTTGAGCAAGCCTACGGCGAAGAGCAACGACGCGAACTTTCCCGCGAGGGGCTGCAGTGCCATGGCGACGTCGCTCGGCAGCGAGACCAGGATCTGGTGGTGGGCGTGTCCTTGGTTGAAGACGTAAATCGTCGCAGCGCTCGCCACGATGATGAAGAAGGCGACGATATCGCACGTGATCGAGCCGATGGCGACGTCCCACTTCGTAAACCGGTAGTCGTCGCGCGGGATGCCCTTTTCCACCGCCGCGGCTTGGATGTAGAATTGCTGCCACGGTGCGATGGTCGTACCGATGACGCCGACGATCATCAGGAAGTAGGCCTTCGACGGCGTAAACGTCGGTAGAAACGTTCCGCGAAGCACGGCGTGCCAGTTCGGATGGACGATGATGCCGCTCACGATGTACGCGAGGTAGACCGCGCAAAAGGCGAAGAAGATGCGCTCGACGACCTTGCGGCTATTGCTCGTGACCGTGGTGAATACGAATGCAGCGACCAATGGAACGAGCCAGAGCGGTGAGATGAAACGCGCGTAGCCGTGGAAGATCGTCGCAGATGAAGAAACGCCCGAGAACTCGGCCGCGACATTTCCGAGGTCGCCAAGCACGAAGAGCAAGAGCACCCAAAACGTTACTTTGACGCCGAAGTTCTCGCGAATGAGATCGGCGAGGCCCTTGCCGGTAACGACGCCCATGCGCGCGCCCATTTCCTGCGCCACGTACAAGATGACGGTGACGGGAATCAATAGCCACAGGAGCGAGTAGCCGAACTGCACGCCGGCCAGAGAGTACGTAGCGATACCGCCGACGTCGTTGTCCGCGTTGGCCGTGATGATGCCCGGCCCGATGATAGAGAGGAACATCAGCAGCTGCCGGATGCCCGTGCGCCGCCGAGACATTAGGCGCTCTCTGCCGTCGCGGCGTGTGGTTTGTGATGGCGGGTGAAGCGCGGAAGCCGCCGCGCTATCTCGTGCGGCATGATCGCGTCGATCGCGTCGTCGACGGTCACGATGCCGAGCAGCTCGCCCGTTTCGTGCACGACGGGAACGGCGAGCAAGTCGTACTTCGCGATCGTCGCCGCGACCTCGACGGCCGGCGTCTCGGGCGAGACCGTGACCACGTCGGTTTCCATGATACGTTCGATGAAGGCGGTCGGCAGCGCGAGCAGGAGCGCGCGCAGCGAGATCACGCCGAGCAGCCGGTCGCGTTTATCGACGACGTAAAGATAGTAGATGAACTCCGAGTTCGGCGCGATCTCGCGAATCTTACGAATCGTCGCTTCGGTCGTGCGATGCGGATAAATCCACACGAAGTCCGTCGTCATCAGGCCGCCGGCGCTGTCTTCGGCGTACTTCGCGAGCTCGCGCAACTCGTGGGCGGTGAACGTGTTCATCTCGCCGAGGAGTTTGGAACGCTCTTCCTCGGGGAGCTCCGCCAGCAGGTCCGCTGCATCGTCCGCGTCCATCTCCTCGATGATGTCCGCCGCGCGCTCGGTGCCGATGTCCTCGATGAGCGATTTCTGGACGTCGCGCTCGAGATGCTCGAACGCGTCGGCGGCCGTTTCGTCGTCGAGCTGTTGGACGATGGCGAGCGCCTCGCGCTTGGAGAGGTCGCCGATGATGTCGGCCAACTCCGACGGATGGATTCGCGAGAGCTTGCTCTGTTTGATCGCGAGTCGAACCTGCGCCGGATTCTTGTCGTTGATCGGTGCGACGGAGCTCCACGGGATGAGCGAGCGCGGCGCGCCGCGATAGATATCCGGCGTGAGGTGCCTGCCGATGGAGCGTAACCCGAGGCGGCGCAGCAAGCCGCTGACGCCGACGTCGGCGGCGATAACGCGCAGCCGCCCTGCGGTGCTCGCGATCTCGATGTCGTTGATGCGTACGACTTTGCGGCCGTCGACGTCGACGATTTGTTTGTCGAGCAGATCAGCGACGAGGTAGAGCGTCTCGGCGTCGGGCGGAGCCGGTTCCTTCGGCGGCACCGTCAGGGCAACCGTGCCGTTGCGGTCGATGTCCGCGACCTGCTCGATCGGGACCATGCGTCTGCCCTGTGCGGTCTTCACGACCAGCGCATCGATGTGGGGGAACGTGTCGTCGGGCTTGTTGACGATGAAATCGGCGACCTTGCCGATCGGCAAATCATCGATCGTCGCTTTGCGCCCGACGAGCTCGGAGATGAATCCCTCGGTAAATGCCACAGCCGCTCACCCCCTCCCAAAATACGAAACCGGCTGCCTCGCCAGCGGCCGGTGCGAAAGAAGAAGCGTCCCGAAGGGCCTACCTCATTCGCTCCTGGAGCTTTGGCACCACGCACCGTAGAGTTTGCTCGGTCTCGCACCGGACTGCTTTTCCGGCGCAATACCTTCGCAAAGCGAGCTCCATCTGGAGCCACGCTCCTCAGCCGCATTAGGCATCGCCTTGTTTCGGCGGAGCCTGGTCCACCCGATTGGCGTCTCTCGACGTTTCCGGGCAGCGGCTTGTGTATTGCGTGGACGCCTCACCTAGCGAGGTATCCATCTTTAGTATAGCCCTCGGGGTCAACCCCGGCCGGGGTTAATAGGTAACGCCGGCAAAGTGGCGCCCCCTGCGCCGGGGGCTGCGCGAGGAACCTATGCCCCGACCGGTCGTTGCTGAGGATCTAGAACGATAAGTGGGACAGTAATGTACGGCCCCGTTTGACCGTTGATCCGTGCCCGAAACTCATAGATCCCATGTCGCAATGGTATCTGGAACGCGGCCGCAAGCGGCACAATCCCGCCGGTTCCGCGCGGCAGAGGTGCAAGAACGCTCGCCGTAAAGCTCATCTCTATTCGAAATGGTTGGTCGCCCGCTGGTGTCGGTGCAGCTGACTCTTCGTCATCGCCTTGAGCGCACCGACGACCTGGCGCCATGCCTCGCGCTCACGTCGTGCGTCCGACAACGCCTCGCAGCCGCGACCGTACATGAGCAAACTCAATCCAATCGCGTGCGCCTCGTGCGCCGAACCAGTCTTAAAGCGCAGGCGCCGCGGGCAAAGACCCCCGCGCGATCTCGTACGCGGGGCGCAAGCGCGGTGCGGCTAACGCGCAGCGCCATCGCCAGAACCGCAGATGCCGAGTAAGGCCTTCAGCGGAAGCAGCTAATCGAAACGCGAAACGCAGGAGCATGGCGGCTCGCGTGAAATCGGGGATGCCAGCCTCGGCTCGGCCTACGGGTACGGTCACGTTTCTGTTTTCGGATATCGAAGGCAGTACTGCACGCTGGGAAAGTCACCCCGATGCAATGGCGCCCGCATTACAGCGTCACGATGCGTTGGTGCGATCCGCGATCGAAGCCCACGGCGGCTACGTCTTCAAGACCATCGGCGACGCCTTTTGCGCGGCCTTCACGACAGCTCCAGATGCACTCGCTGCGGCGCTCGAGGCACAGCGAGCCCTCGCGGCCGAAGATTTTTCGGCAGTTGAGGGCATCCGCGTGCGTATGGCGCTGCACGCAGGTACTGCGAACGAGCGCAACGGCGACTATTTTGGCCCGGCGGTCAATCGCGTCGCGCGCCTGTTGGCGGTCGGTCACGGCGGCCAGATGCTGGTCTCCGATGCGTGCACGCAGCTCTTACAAGGGGAGATGACGTCGCAGTGCAGCGTACGCGATCTGGGAGAGCATCGGCTCAAAGACCTTTCGCGCCCCGAACGCATCTACCAACTTATCGCTCCAAACCTGCCCGAAGCATTTCCGGCTCTGCGATCGCTCGACCAATCGTCACACAATTTACCGGCACAGGTTTCGTCCTTCGTTGGGCGCAACGCAGAGATTGCCGAAATCGTGGGACTCATCGAGCAGCATCGCTTGGTCACGCTCACGGGCTCAGGCGGCATAGGGAAGACGCGCATCTCCCTGCAAGTCGCGGCAAGTTTGCTCGATGGCTCCGGCGACGGCGTGTGGTTCGTCGAACTCGCTCCTCTTACCAAGGGCGACTATATTCCATCCGCCGTCGCGCACGCACTCGGGCTTACGCTCGCGAGCGAGGGCGATCCGGTCGAGAGCCTCGTTCGCGCACTCAAGAAAAAGCGCGCACTGCTCGTGTTCGACAACTGCGAGCATCTCGTCGAGCCCGCCGCACGAGTGATCTCTGCGATCCTACAAGGCGCTTCGACGGTCAAGGTCCTTGCATCGAGCCGGCAACGGCTCGGAGTTGCCGGGGAGGCAACGTACCAAGTGCCGTCCCTCGTCCTGCCTAGCAAAGGCGAAGCGCATCCGAGCGCAATCGAACTGCTGCGCTTTGAATCGGCCGTGCTCTTCGCCGAACGTGCGGCGGCCGCGAGCGATACGTTTTCCCTAACTGACGAGAACGCGCCGATCGTGGCCGACATCTGCCGGCGACTGGACGGCATTCCACTGGCGATCGAGCTCGCCGCTGCGCGGGTGAAGATGCTCAGCCCAAGACAGCTGCGCGAACGGCTCGAGGAGCGATTTCGCGTGCTCACCAGCGGCAGCCGCGACGCGTTACCGCGCCAGCAGACGCTGCGCGCCATGATCGATTGGAGTCATGACCTGCTCGACGAGCGCGAGCGCACACTCTTCCGGAAGCTGGGGATTTTTGTCAACGGCTTCACGCTCGAGGGGGCCGTTGCGGTCGGGTGCGGCGAGGATATTGATCAACTCGACGCGTTCGACGTGCTGGCCTCGCTCGTCGATAAATCGCTCGTGCTCGCCGAGCCGCAAGGCGATGCGCTGCGCTACCGCTTACTCGAATCGACCCGCGCCTATGCCCAGGAGAAACTCACTGATGCGGGCGAGCGCGATCTCGCTACGGACCGCCATGTGCGCTACCTGCGCGACCGCTTCGTGCAGCTGTGGGAACGGCGCGAGCAGACCGTACGACATACCGATCTTGAAGCGGCGCTGCAGACCGAACTGGAGGACGTGCGTTCGGCGCTCGATGGTGCGTTGGCAGGCTCGGAAGTCATTGACGGCGGCGAGTTGCTCGCCACCATTCATGGGAGTTGGCAAGCCATCGCACTCGAGGTTGAAGGCATGGCACGATGCGAAGCCTATCTCGCGGTGCTCCCAGCGGCGCAGGCGCGACTGCGCGCTCTGCTTTCAAACGCGTTGTCGTTCATGCTCAGCAGTTCCGGGCACAAGCTGCGCGCATTTGAGCTGGCGACGGAGGCGGTCGAGCAGGCGCGGACAAGTGGCGACGCCTCGACGCTGGCTGAGGCGCTGATTCGGTGCGCGTATACAGCGGCGGCCCTCCATCGCATTGACGACGCGGAGCGCGCGTTAGCGCAAGCCGAAGCGATCGCGGGGACCTCGGCGAACTTTCGCGTTCGATTCCTCCAAACGCGCGCATTCTCCAGCCAGTTACGTGGCGATCTCCGGACGGCAGCGCTCACGCACGAGCAGCTTCGCAAGGAGCAGCGCTCGCTCGGAAACACCCGCGCAGAGCTCTGGTCTGCGCTCAACCTCGCAGAGACCGAATACGCGCGAGGTCAGACCCAGCGAGCGATTGCACTCGTGCGCGAGACGCTTCCCGCGACGCGGTCGGGTGCCGATGAGAACATGCTCACCCTCATGCTCGTCAACCTCGCAGGCTATCTCGTTGCGGTCGACGACCTTCCCAATGCGGTCGCGGCGGTTCGTGAGACAATTGTGATTCTCGCAAAGCGCGAGCCGGGCCATGCCAACATCGCGATTGCGATCGAGCACCTCGCGCTCGTCCTCGCGCTGCGCGGCGACTTGGCGCGCGCGGCCACGCTCGAAGGTTACGCCGACGCTGCGTTCCAGCAGCAGGGATTCGAGCGCGAGCTTACCGAGACGACGACGCACGATCGCCTCACCGCACTCCTGCGCGAGGGACTCACGCCCAACGAACTCGCGGGTTCGATCGCAGAAGGCGCCGCGCTCACACCGGAGGCTGCGATCGCACTCGCGCTTAAGGAGAGTCCATGCTAAGAAGCCTCTAACGCACGCAACGATGTCGAATGCAATCTGCCAAAAAAGGTCTCTACTTTTTGGGAGCGTGCAAAACAGAACCGCACGAGAGCGCGAGTGTCTTGATGGTTCCGCCACCGTCGCGCGCGGTATCGGAGGCGATAACCTCACGGCTGCACAAGATCGGCTGGCAGCGATCGCGGCGTTCGAGCGCGGAGAGTAGTGGGTAGCCTGCAGCGGACGCCGGCCGTCGAAGGGCGAACGGAACGACGACATGAGTCCGGAAGTGCTTGGAGCGTGGGCGTCGCTCGGAACCGCCATTGTCATCGGTGCGAGCGCGCTTGCCGCGCTCGTCCAGCTACGGCACATGCGGGCGGGAAACGAGTTAGACGCGCTCCTCTCGCTCAAGAAGGACTTCCGGCTCCCCGATCTGCAGTCGGCGCTTCGTTACATCCAGGTGGAACTTCCGCGACGATTGGAAGACCCGGTGTATCGAAGAGAACTCGAAACGACGGGGTTTGTCGATTCGTCGGCACATCCGGAGCTGATCGCGTGCAATTGGTTCAACGAGATCGGGACGCTGCTCAAGCACCGTCTCGTCGCCGAGGCTCCGTTTATGGAGCTCTTCGGGCGCCTGATCGTCCATTGCTGGGCGCACGCGGCGTCGGCGGTTGCAATCATGCGCCGCACTCGGGGCGAGTCACAGTACGCAGATTTCGAGTTTCTTGCGATCCGCGCGGCGAAATGGATCGATCGTCATCCGCACGGCACGTTTCCGCGCTCGCTCGCGCGAGAAACGCTTCCGGATCGCTGGCGGGAGACCGATGCAAAGACAAAGGAACACCCTATCGGGGGACAGGCAACATGAGATATTGGATTAGGGCAACAGAACTTGCCGCCGTCTTCGATCGTGTCCCGCGGAGTGGTGTACGAGCCGTGGCTCGGCGAGGTGGGCCAACACCGTGTTGATGAGCGCGAGCACCATCTAGCGCGGCCCCGGGCATGGGCTTTAGCGTATCTTGGCTCCGAGCGGCTGCGATCGAGGCGGCTAAGCGTTAGCTGCAAAGCTCTACGCGCAACGCCGCACCAATATGTCGCAGCGCCGTGCAGCACGGGTGGCTGGTTGTCGTCACTTCGGACGACAAGATCATCGCTTCACGGCTCGCGCGGTAGACGGGCCATGAACGCGACCAGTTGAGCACGGTTGCGCAGGCCGAGTTTGGAGTAGATAGAGGTTAGGCGCTTCTCGATGCTTCGAAGGCTCAGTTCGAGGCGAGAGGCAAGGAGTTTGTTGGAGAGACCCTCCTCGACCAGGAGAGCAATCTCGCGCTCGCGTGGAGAGAGCACCGCTTTTCGGCGTAACTCTCCGCGCGCGTGAGGTCTCCGATAGGTTGTCGACGCGATGGATTTGCCGCGAAACTCGGCGCAGCGCGCAGCGTGGATCGGCCATTGGAGTTCGGCATACGCGCGCTCCGCCTCGAAGGCGTAGCCGGTACCTTCACCGTCGACGCGACGCAGCGCGCGCAGTACGCGCAGGTGAGCAAGCGTCGCAGCGTAGATCGGGAGTACCTGCGCCTCGGGCCTCCGCGCCGCCAGCTCGAGCGCTCTATCCGCCGTCTCGTCGTCGCCCAGCTCTGCGGCCGCGATCAGCGTCTCGGTGGTACCGAAGAGTCCGTGAAGCCGGCGAACGGCGCGTACTAGGATGACTCGTGCTTCGTCTTCGCGACGATTGGAGTGAAGCCAGCGAGCATAAGGTCCTGCAATGCGCCCGAGCGTCGAGTCGATGTTGCTGGCGAATGCCGCAGCGACGACCTGCTCAGAAACGGCGCTGCGGACGAGCGCCTCGTCTGCCGTGTAGTTTGCAAGGGTGAGTGCCGCAGCCGCGAGCGCGATCGGCCCGGTTGTCGAAGGTTCCGGTATGAGCAAGGCCTCCCGTATGCGTTCGCTCGCGCCGGCGAGATCACCGCGCCTCGTGTCGATCAGTGCGGCATTCGCAAGGGATAGCATCTCGAGTGACGAGAGATGGAGAGCCCGTAGTTTCGGGAGAAGGGCATCAAACGCGGCCAGCGCCTCGTCGTCGATACCGAGCGCACCGAGGTGGAACGCGAAATTGAACCGCGCCTGCAACACGGCAATCTCTCCCAGCGCGCGACTGGCGTCGATCTCCTGTGCCGATGCCGTCCGCATCGCTTCGAGGTTGCCGGCGACCGCCGCCGCGTAGCAGCAGGCTCGCCAGTAGAAGGTCGGGGGCGCCGCATCCGCCGAGGTGGCGATCAATCGTTGCGCGTGCGCGATCTCTGCATGATCCACGTGGCAGAAGGCGAGATGAAGCGAGAGCTCCGCGCGCAGGCGTGGGTTCGCATCACGTGCCTCCCCCAGAGCGCGCGAGAGGATCGCTTGCGCGCGCTCGTTGTGGCCGGCATGGCGCAGCTGCACGGCCGCAGCGGCTTGCCGCTCAATCCACCCCGAGGTGTCGCCGAGGGCCTGGCTCTCGTCCGCAGCCTTTGCGTAGAGATTTGCGGCGCGCTGCGCCTTCCCGTCGCGGGCGCAACTCTCCGCGGCCTTTCCGAGCAGCCGCAGGCGCACCGCGCGATCGGATGCGGTCTGAAGGGCGCGGTCATAGCAATGGACAGCGTCCGAGTAGGCATGCAGCGCGCTTGCTTCGTCTCCGGCATGCTCGTTGTAGAAGGTACAACGCTCGGCGTCGCCCGCGGCCCATGCGTGATAGGCAAGATCGGGCGCGCTCGAAACCGGCCGGCGCTCGAGCAGCGAAAGCATGCGTGCGTGCAGCGGTCTCGCCTGCTGCGGCAGCATCGAGTCGTAGATGACCTCGCGGATCAGTACGTGCTTGAATGCGAAGGCGTCGTCCATCGAAGAGACACGCTCGAGTACCTGGAGCTCGCAGAGCTGCCGGAGAGCGGAGAGAACGGCGGTTCCGGATGTCTCGCAGATTTGTGCGAGCAGCGCTGATTCAACGTAGCGCCCGAAAATGGAGGCGCAGCGTATCACCGTCAATGTCTGCTCGTCGGCCTCGAGCAGGCGCTCTTGCACCGCGGCGCGGATTGTCGGCGGCAGCTGCGGAGGGCGGCCCGAGCGCCGCGTATACGGGAGACTCTTAAGCAACTCCAGCGCGAAGAAGGGATTCCCCTCGGCGCGCGCCACGATCTCATCGATCTCGTCGGCAGTGAGCTTGTACTGCACCGGAGACGCCGAACGCAGCAGTTGCCGCATCTCGGCAGGCGAGAGCGGTTCGAGTGCGATTTCGGAAGAGCAGTGGCGCTGAAGAGCGGCAAGATGTATCGTAGCTGGTGCTCGGCGAACCTCGCCGGCGCGATAGGTGGCGACGAGCAGCAACGGCAGCAGCCGAATCGACGGAAGAAAATGCACGAGAAGGCTCAGCGTCGCGTCGTCGGCCGCGTGAATATCCTCGAGCACGATCACCGCATTCCTACGGCGGCAGGCAGCGCCGATCGCTTCCGCAATCAGCGCGAACTGCTCCGGGCGGGAGGAGGCCTGGGGAATCGACAGCGGCAACCCAATCCCCCGCGCGGCCTCTATAAAAGGCGCGTAGGGAGCGTTGCCGGTCGGGCGACAGTACCCTACCCCGAACTTGGTTTTGCGTCCCGCGAGCTCGTCGCGAAAGGATTGGATTAGGCGGCTCTTCCCGACGCCCGTGTCGCCGGAGACCAGAAGCAGCGCGCCGCGGCCTTTCGACGAGGCCAGGCGACGCTCGACGAGTTCGTGTACCTCGTCCTCGCGTCCCACGAGCAACGGCGAAACCACAGGCTCTAGGACCATGACTTCGCTTGAAACTTCCGTGGTGACCGGCGCGCATCCCCTATAAAGAGTGTGGTTTCCCGACCTACGAGAAGGGGGGCGGAGCCGTTAAAGTGAGACCATGAGAGTTCACAGCGCCGCCACCCGGCTGACGCTTCTTGTCGTCGCGCTGGCGGCAGTCGGTTGCAAGTCGAGCGGCACCGCCTTCAATCCACCTCCGCCTCCGTTAATTCCCAAGTTCGCGTACGTTGCCAAACGTAACTCAGCTAACGTCTCCGCCTACACCGTCAACGCGACGACCGGCGCGCTCACGCCGGTGGCGGGTTCGCACTTCGCGGCGGGCACCACTCCCGTTGGCGTGGCAGTCGATCCCACCGGCAAATTCGCCTATGTGGCCAACAGAAACGGCAACAACGTTTCCGCCTACACCATCAACGCGACGACTGGCGCGCTCACGCCGGTGGCGGGTTCGCCCTTCGCGGCGGGCACCACTCCCGTTGGAGTGGCAGTCGACCCCACCGGCAAATTCGCGTACGCTGCCAATCGCGACTCCAGCAACGTCTCCGCATACACGATCAACGCGACGACTGGCGCGCTCACACCGGTGGCGGGGTCACCCTTCGCGGCGGGTACCAATCCCTATGGAGTGGCGGTCACGAAATAGCCCCGAACGCCAGGCCACTGCGAACGCACGGCGCGACAAGCTCAGGGTGACACCAAGCTCAGGGTGACACCGGGGTCACGCGCGCTGCCCGATCCATCCGGCGAATGCGGGCTTCATAAGGTATCCGCACGAATTCCGGCTAAGGCGCTGCAATGAAATACGCTCTCGGACGTTACGTCTATGGCTTGGCGGCGGTTGCTTCCGGTATCTGTGCCTTGGCGTGGCATGACTTCAGCAATTGGCAACAGGTCACAGCGTTGGGAAACGCTCCTCAGCGCGAGATTCTCGCGTACGTCGTGGCCACCATCGAAGTCCTTGGAGGCGTAGCCGTTCAATGGCCGAGAACGGCCCGCGCCGGCGCGTTCGCACTGGGTGCAATCTACTACGCCTTTGCCTTGATGGCGGTACCGTCCATCATTGCCCATCCGCTCGTCTACAATGGCTTTGGCAACTTCTTCGAGCAGTTCTCATTAGCCTCGGGGGCCCTGATCCTCTATGCGCGTTGCGGTCCAATCGCTTCGGCTCGGACCGCAAGATTGGCTCAGATCGGGTACTACTCGTTCGGTATTTGTCTTCTCTCGTTCGCACTGGAGCAACTTTTATATCTCTCTGCGACAGCGAGTCTCGTTCCGAAATGGATTCCGCCTGGACAAACGTTCTGGGCGATGGCAACCACCGCCGCGTTTGCTCTTGCCGCTATCGCTCTACTCACGGGGTTCATGGCTCGGCTCGCGTCGCGATTAACCACGGCGATGATCGTAAGTTTTGGCGTGCTGGTATGGCTGCCGGCGCTCTTCGCCGACCCCCATAGCTTTCCGAGCTGGGCCGAAAGTACGGAGACTCTCGCGATCGCCGCGTCGGCGTGGGTTGTCGCGGACCTTCTTGGCCACCGTCGCGCAGCAGAGTCTGAACCCGCGAGTCTAGCTTAGCGACGTTGCTTTTTCGAGGCGCTCAGCAGCCGAGCCGCCGGTTCGTCTGCGTCCGCTTTGGTCGCACGAACGGCTCCCGGACGATGATGCGGCGGCGTATATATCGTGAACAGTTTGAGCGCTGCGCCGGTGCTCGCCACGAAGTTGTGCTGCGTGCCGGCGGGCACGACGACGACGTCGCCGGCGGCAACTCGCCGTCGATCGCCCTCCTTTTGTCTTCGCCGTTTCTGCGCGACGCATGGTATGGTAGCTGCACCGTGAAAAATTTCCCAGAGGCTCGCGACCAAGAGCCTTGTAAAACATCCAGCATTCTCGCCCATGGCGGGACCGAAGACGATGCGTCGGAAGTTCCGACGCTTCCGCGGCCGCTACCGCTCAGAGAGCGCTTCTTTCTTGGCTGGGGTCCGCGCGTCGTCTGAGCTGCGCCTCGACGGCGTGCGTGACGCCTTCGCATAGGGGCATCGGCCTGCGAAGAGAAGCCCTGCGTCGAAGGAGGACACCATGCTTCGCAGTTTTTCATTTTTTATAATTCTCGCCGCACTGGTAGGCGCCGTTGCGGTCGCCGCGCCCGCCGGTCCCGCGCTACCGCCGCAGCCGAGAGTCCATCCCTTGGGGATCCCGCGCAACGCGGTGCTCCTCTCGCCGTGCATTCGCACGATGGGCGAGCACTGGGCCGCGCTTCGAGATATGCCGACCGGGCCGATTTACGGCGTGTGGCAAGGCAAGCCGGTCTTCACCGAGATCATGGTCTCCGTCGCGCAGCTTCAGCATGGTTTCAGCTGGGCGAACGTACGCGCGCTTCCGGGCTACCACATCGACCACGTCGACTTTGAGTTCGAGCCGCACGGGCACGAAGGATTCCCCGTGCCGCACTACGATCTGCACGCGTACTACGTCTCGCCTGCGGAACAAGCACGCATCTGCCCGAACGGCATTCCGGATCCGGCGATGAAGCCGACGAACCGCTGAATGCGGCTATAGTGCTGGCCGGCGACGGTCTACGAGCAGTGGTTGCGCTCCGTACGCGAACGCGCCGTTCGCATCTGCGAGCGTAAAGGCGCACGCTCCTATTCCGTCGCCGGCGAGCGTGCTGCGCGCTTGCAAGAAGATCCATTCGCCGGCGGGATAGCGTAGAAACGTCACGGTAAGTCGCGGCGGAACGGAGATCCACTCCTCGAGAGAGCGTTCGGCGCTAATGCCGTTGGCAGAGTCTGCCACGACGAGCGCGCGCTCCAACGGCCGCAACGCCTCTCCGGCGACGAGCGGCAAGCGAAGGCGCGTCCAAACCTCGGCGGGGCCCGGCGACCCGTATCCACCGCTGACGAAATGCCACGCGATCGCCTCGCCGTAACCCCATCCTTCCAAACCGGGAAACTCGCGCAGCTCGCGAGCGCCGCTTAAGTCCGGAGGCGGCGCGTCGGGTGCCGCAGCGTTTTCTTGCGCGAGCACGCGGATGCGCCAAACGCGCGCGACCGCGAAAATTTTGCCGGCGTGCTCCATCGTCGCTTCGCCGAGCTCGATCTGACGGCCGGGCCGCACGATCTGGGCACGTACGGTGACATCGGTGAGGGGCATGGGGCCGAGGAAGTCGATCGTGGTCTGCGCGACGCGCATCGCGGGCTGCGGATAGGTACGCTCGATCGTCGTCGCGAGCAGCGCCGAGACCGGACCGCCGTGCTGGAGACGCTGGTCCCACGGGCTGCTCGTTGCCGGCGTCGCGCGAAATTCGTGGGGGCCGATCGGCTCGTAGAACGCCTCTACCAGAACGCGTCGCCCAGCCAGGTATCCTCGAGATCGCCGACGCGTTCGCGCTCGAGATCCGTCAGGCACGATCCGCCTTCAATGGCGCATGCGCGGTCGCGGTAGACGATCCACGCTTGTTCGGAGGCGATCAGCGTGCGTCGCGCCGCCGGTTGCGTTGCGACCTGCTTCAGGTACAGGCGATAGACGCGGTTCAGCTCCGCGTCGACGCTGCGCGAAACGGGTGCGAGCGGCGCAGCTCGGCCGTGGCCGTGCAGGCGTGCGAGCAGTGCGTTCAGGCGCGCCGTGCGCTCGCGCGTAAGAGCATCGAGACACTTCGACGTCATCATCGGCTCGATTGAGCCACCCGCGTACAAGGCGGCTTCGAGTCCGCACGTGCGATCGCGAGCGGTCGCCCATGCCGTTTGTGCCGAGGCGATCGAGGTCGCGCGTACGTGGTACTGCGGTGCCGTTGCGCGCGCGCGCGCAGAGGTAGACCGCAATGTGGCAGCGGCGGCGGTCGCGCGCTGGCCCCAGCAGGCGTCGAGCTCCATCTGCGTGGCAGACGAGCTGCACGGCGCAACGGCTGCGGCGAGAAGAATCGCGTGAATCATCGCTACGACGCTTTACTCAACGACGCGATCATCGGCGCCAGGTCGCTGACGTCCACGCCAGAGCGCTCGGCGAGCCGAACGAGGATGCGATCCTGGATTTCGCCGTGATAGAGCAGGCGCGAGATCGTGTCGTGGTCGGCCTCAGCGCGTATCTCGTCGTGGAGCGTCTGCTGCTTCTGCGCGACCGAGATGACGAAGATGAGAATCAGTTGGAGAATATTCGAGCACGTGAGCAGAAACGCGAACGGATACGGATCCCAGCGGGTCAGCGTCCCCCAAAGGACCCATCCGAGCTGGAGAAGGATTGCGAGCAGCAGCGCGATCGGCGCTCCCGTCGCGTCGGCGATGCGGCGGCAGATACGTTCCGTTACGGAGAGCCGATCGCAGTGTGCGGCATTGACGTCCGTGACGAGAGGATGGTCTTCGACCTGTGCGGGGCCTTGGGCGGTACTCTGCATCAGGCACCCCCGCAGTCGTGCTCGCTATTCATTCCCGAATACGAGGCGTGCCGGCGATAATCGTAGACGTCGTAGACGCGCCCGCGCAGATCGGTCACCGGGTTGCAGTAGCGGTCCTTTGCGGGAACGTGGACCAGACAGACGCGAACGCGATCTCCGCGCCGTTCCGACATCATCAACGCGTTGCCGCCGGCGCCCCCGTAGTGTACGACCGAGGCCCACCCGGCGGCGCTCACGCCGAGCGTCGTGTTGAAGGCCACCTCCACGCCGCTGCCAAAGTCAGCGCGGGTGAAGTGCGTTTGACCGTAGCTGACGATGCGCGGCTCGACAATCATGACCGTCGTATTGACGCACGCGTGTACCGGCGAGGCGATACCCGGTGAGGGAAGGACAACGCTCGGAAGAAGTGCCGCCGCGATCGCCGCAAGCATAAAGAAGCGCTGCATTATGGTTGGAGAATTTCAGCAGGCGAGGCGAACCCCCTACCAAGACGCGACGCCGTCTATGGAGCGGCGTCTCTTTATCGGTAGCGGTGTTGCGGCAATCGCCACCCTCGCCGCGGGCCCACGCCTCGACCCCTGGGCCTTCCCGGGAACGCTCGCGTTCTTCGCCCAGCGGTTGCACGATGCGCGCCCCTTTGCGCAGCAGAACGCGGATCTTCCCTTGCCGGCCGCCTCGGTCATCAAGCTCGCGATTCTCGTCGGCGTGATTCGCGAGATCGATAGCGGCAGGCTTCATTGGAACGATACTTTGCGGCTCGGCGCGCGAGAGATCGTGGGCGCTTCGGAGAGCTTCGGCAGCGCGCGCACGGGATCGGGCGCATCGGTCAGGCGCCTCGTGGAAGCGATGATCACGCAGAGCGACAATACCGCCGCGAACGTGCTTGCCGATCACCTCTCATTCGCCGGCGTGAATGCGGTCGCCGTTTCGCTCGATCTCCGGCAAACGCGTCTGCGGCGCCACTTCATGGATTTCGCGGCGCGCGCCCGCGGAATCGACAATACGACGAGCGCGGGCGACATGGGTAGGCTGCTGCTCGGCATCGAACGCGGAGCGCGAGCACTGCCGACGCACGTTGCGAGCGCAACCGGATGCAGGACGATCGTCGACGTGATGCTTCGCCAGGAGGACCGCGATACGATTCCCGCCGGTATCCATCGGCGCGTGCCGATCGCAAACAAGACGGGGGTCTTACCCGACGTACGCAACGACGTTGCGATCGTCGATCCCTACGGGCCAGCTCCGTACGTCGTCGCATTGCTCTCGCAGTTCGGGCCTGCCGACTCGCGCGCGGCGTACGCGCGGCTGAGAGCGCTTGCCGCGAGAATCGATGCGATCTCCCGATATCCCAGGGCGAAACCCCTCGAGCCATAAATACTCGCACGTGTCTTTCGAACCGATCGCGATCGCGCTCGACGTTGCGCGCGAAGCCGGAGCGCTCTTACTCGAGCACCTGCACGGCCCGCTTGAGATACGCGAAAAAGCACGGCGCGCCGACATCGTGACCCTTGCGGACGCGGCGAGCGAGGAGCTCGTCTTCAAGCGCTTACGCGCCGCCTCTCCGTCTGCGAGCATCCTTACCGAGGAGAGCGGCCTCCACGCCGGTATCGGGCAGGAGCGTTGGATCGTCGATCCGCTCGACGGCACGACGAACTACGCGCACGGCTATCCGCTGTGGAATGTTTCCATCGGCTACGAGCGAGACGGCGAACTGATCGCAGGCGTGGTCTACGCGCCGGCGATGCGCGAATGCTTTGCCGCACAGCGGGGCAGCGGCGCGTCGCTCAACGGGGACTCGATTCGCGTCTCGGAGATTGCGTGGCTCGGCGAGGCGCTGGTCTGCACCGGCTTTCACCCGGCGGATTTCGAGCGCAACGGGACGCAGTTTGCCGCCGCGTCGCATCACGCGCAGGCGGTGCGCCGCGACGGCGCGGCGGCGCTCGATCTCGCCTACGTCGCGTGCGGTCGGTTCGACGGCTTCTGGGAGTTCGATCTCCATGCATGGGACGTCGCAGCGGGAACGCTGCTCATTCGCGAAGCCGGAGGCAGCGTCACGCGCATCGACGGCGGCGCGGCGGCGCTCGACGCGGGCTCGATTCTCGCGACGAACGCAAAGATCCATGACGAGCTGGGTGCGGTCCTTAGGGGTAAAGGTAATGCAGCGCGGAACGACTGATAGATGGTACGTTTTTTGGATGGCCGATTCGTCGTGTCGCTCTCTTTGCTCTTCTGCGCGTCCGTGGCGATAGCGCATGCGGCACAAGGCGGAATCGTCTACAATGCCCTGTACGATTGCGGGCCCGGTCGAAATCAGTTTACGGTCCTGGGGTGCAACGGCAACCTGTGCACGATATTCTATCCGAAGGGTAACGGCGGTGCCGGCTTCAGATCCACGCTCGGCCGAGAGTCGCTGGCGGAGTCGATCGACGGCTCGTACGGCGGCAGCCGGCCGCCGTGCAGAATCGCCGGCAAAGTCGTGCACGCGGCAACGCACGCGAAGCTGCATCCGGCCGCACCGCGTCGCGCGCAAGCACCGGTCTCCGGCGGGCCGATCGCTGCCGGGCGGTACGAGTGCTACACGCTCAGCGGCGGCGAGCTAGAGGCTGCGATGATGGAGAACTTCTCCATCGGTAACGGGCGATACCGCGACGCCGGCGGACACGCCGGAAGCTACTCGACGAGCGGCGGCGTCATCACGTTCCACGGGGGCGGACTCGACGGCCGGCGTGCGGTCTACGTGCCGGGCCGCGTCGGCTCGAACAATCCACCGCACGTCAAGTTCTTGCTTGGCAGAGGCGGGTACGGCGACGAATGTGACGGCAAAGGTTAGCGCAATCCGCCGGTTTTAGGAACGAATTTTTGCGTATTGCTCGTCGATCGTTCCGCGCAGCACGTGCCACGCCATGATGTAATCGGCACGGAGTGACGCAATCGGCGCGCGAAAGCTTTCGGGGCGATTGCGCTCGATGAATGCGTGCGACGCCCAGGCCGGTCCGAATCCGGCGACGAGCCCGAGTGCTGCGAGCCACGGCTTTCGTGCAGCGAGCGCCGTGGCGACGAGCGCCGTGCCGAAGAGCGTGCCGGCGACGTGCAGCGCGCGCGTGCGCGGATCGGAGTGCGCCTGGAGATAGCGCGGCCAGAAGTCTTCGAACTTCATCCGGTGGGTTTACGGGGCCCCAGCGCCTTCTCCTCGAAGCGACCTTCCGTGCGCGTGACCTTTGTCGGCCTGCTACTGCTGTTGCTCGTTTCGTGCGCGCATTCGGCTCCGCAGCCCGCTCCGACCAACCCCGCCGGGTTTCCGCTGTATCCGCAAAGTACCGTGCTGGCCGTGCGCGACTGGCACCGATCGCTCTCTTCGGACGAGCGCAACGCGCTCGGCATTAGCGATGGCGGCGGCACGTACGCGGGCCACGAAGTGGTGACGGCGACGCCGGCGAGCTTCGACGACCTGCTCGTATGGCTGCGCCGGCTCGACGCACATCCCCCCGACGGCTACCGCGTCGGCCTTTGGGGAAGCGGCGTCGACGTCGCGCGCGCACAGGCGCGCAGCGTCGGCATCGATTTCAGCGTTTTCGATCGAGACGAGCGCTCGGGTACGCACGACGTCGTCGTCGTGACCGTCGATCCTGTGCTGCTGCAGAGAAAGGCAGGCCTCATGCTCTCAGCGCTCACGCGGTTTCGATACTTGCCGGCGTTCTTACGCGCGCCGATCGATGCGCAGGCGCGCGCGCAGACCGGCTTCACCGTCAGCGAAGCGCTCGATCCGAATACGCCGATCGGCGCGGCTATCGACGCGCTTGGACGCCTCAACGACGCCCACGGCCGAGGCGTGATCTTCATCGACGCGAGGCCGGCCGATGCGCGCTAGGGACTTTCAGGTCATCGCTTTGCGCGTAGCGGGGATTCGTTACGAACTGGGCGGCCTTCTTGCCGAATGGCGCGCGCTTCTTCCGCATTGAACGAGAAAAGCGGACTCGCGCGAGACCTCGCCTCCTGGACGCTGCTGAACGCGCTCTGGATCCCCCTCGCGTTTCAGGACGCCGCACTCCTCGCGATCGCCATCCCCGCAGCGCTGCTGCATCTCACGCCGCATTCGTATCGCACCGTTCTCGCGGCGCTCTCGTCGGCATCGTCGTTCGCCGCGATGCTCGTGCCGCCGTTCGGCGGATGGCTTTCGGACCGGCTGCGGCGCGGCGGCGGTTCGCGCCGCGTTTTCGTCGCGTTTGGGCTCGCCATCGACGTGCTCGCGCTGGTCGGTCTGGCAACCGCGCACGACCTCTCCTGGTTCTGCTTCTTTACGATCGTCGCGATTGCCGGGGCGAACGTCGCGCTTTCGGCGTATCAGGCGCTGCTGCCCGAGGTCGTTCCTCGCGCGCAATGGGGCATCGTCTCTGGGATCCGCGGCGCGGCCACGCTGATCGGTGCCGTGCTCGGCTTAAGCATCGCAGGAGAACTCCCGGACGCGAGCCTGACGTTTCTCGCAACCGCCGCGATCCTCGTACTCTTCTCGTTCTCGCTCTTTGCAATCGCCGAGGGTGCCTGGAGTGAGCCCGAGCGCGTTCACGTTCGCGACTGGCACGATTTTCACATCATTTTTGCAGCGCGCGCTGCGGTGTTCTTCGGGCTGACGCTGCTGATGACGTTCGTGCTGACGTTTTTTCACGACGTGCTCCACGTCAGCAATCCCGCTGCGGGAACTGGCCTCGTAGGCATCAGCGCGCTCGTCGGCGCGCTCGTCTCGTCGATTTGGCTCGGCTTTCTGTCGGACCGCGTGCCGCGACGCATCGTCGTTTCGCTCTCGGGGGTACCGATGGCAGTTGCGGCACTCGGCTTCGCGTGCGCGCCCGATCCAAGCTGGATGATCTCGTTTGCGGCGCTCTTCGGCGTCGGGTTCGGCGGCGTGATCTCGACGGGCTGGGCCCTCGCGATGGACAGCGTTCCGGAGCTGCGCGACGTCGCGCGCGATCTCGGCATTTGGGGAATCGCGACGCATCTTCCCAACGTGATCGCGCCATTGGTCGGCGGAGCGGTGCTCGCGACCTTTGCCGGCTCGCGCGTCGGCTATCAGATCGTCTTCGGCATCGCCGGCCTCAGCTTCACGATGGCGGCACTGATCGTGTTGCGCATCGGGCGCACGCCGCTTGCCTCGATCTGGAGCGTGCCGTTGCGGTTCGTCGTCATCCTCGGAAACGCTGCGTACGTGCACGTCGCCTACCGCGTGCGCGGCTGGGGTCGCTTTCCCGCACGGCGCGGCTCGACGCTCGTGATTGCGAACCACCAGCACGATCTCGAATCTCCCGCTCTCGTTTCGACGCTCTCCGCGACGCGCCGTGCGTGGCGCGAACCGATTTTCTGCGCGTCATCGCGGCGCATGTATGAGCCAGGCTTTCTCGCCATTCGACTACGCATGCCGTTCTTGCGCCGATTCAACGCAAGCGCGATCTTCTACGGAATCGGCCTGCTGCCGATCGAGAACGAGCTGGGATCGCGTACGATCGCAAGCTTGGCGTGGTCGGTAGGTCTGCGGCACGGGCGAATGCCGCTCGCCGAGGTTTTCGACGAGCGAGTTGCCTCGCAGTTCGCGCCTGGAACGACGACGGCGGATTTCTGGAACCGGGAGAACTTCGCGAAGGGGCAATCGTACGTGCGGCTTTCGAGCCTGCGCGAGCCGTACCGCCGCGAGGAGCTGGACGCGATGCGGCGCACGCTCGACGAAGACTTCGCGCGCATCGTGAACGTCGTTGCTTCGGGTGGGACGTTTTTTCTCACGCCGGAAGGGCACTATACGACGACGGGTGCGCTGTTGCCGATGCACGGGATCCTCGATCGCGTCGGTCCGGCAGCGGAGCAAATCTATCTTATCGGCGTAAGCTACGACGTCTTCGTCGGGCGGCGCCTCTCGATGCTCTATCACGTCGTGAAGCTTGAGGATCGCGATCGATTGCGCGATACTCTGGCTGCGAGTCGTCCGGTAACGGTGAGCCAGCTCTTGGCGACGTACCTCGAGGGTCGCGACGCTCCGATCGACGACGAGGCCGCGATCGCGGCCGTGGAGCGGCAGGTACGCGAGCTTCCGCGGGAGCTCTTCGTCGACCCGGAGCTGCGGCGGAATCCGCGCGGTATGACGCGCGCCGCGCTTGCCGGCGTGCGGCGACTGGGCGACGGCAAGCGTCACCCGCAGTTTCCGGGCGTAAGCGACGCGATCGCCTTTCAGGCGACGTTCTTGCGCGAAACGATTGCCGCCGCCGCTGCCCTTCGCTAGAGCGCGAGTGCCTCGTTCGTCACGGATTCGAGCGAGAGCCATCCGCCGCGGGTCACGGCCGATTCGAATGCCGCGCTACCGATGCTCTCCTGCATGGATGCTTGCGCGTGGTTCATCATGGTGAGCACGCGTTCGTAGGGGGCGCGTGCGCCGCGGCGGTCTCGTTCGGCCCGCGCGAAGCCGAGAATCGTCGCGCCCCGCGTGGGTTCGCCGCGCTCGACGGCCAGCAGCGCGAACGCATCGAAGCACGCGCAGAGATAATCCGGACGCGTGGTCAACGTCGACTCCCGCACGGCGCGGCGCAAGGCGATGCGCGCGCGACCGAACTCGCCGGTGGCGATCCAGCACCAGGCGAGCGTCAATGACGCGAGCGCGCCTCGCGTGCCGTTGCGCACGCTATCTTCGTACGCAAGGCAGGCCTGCGTGTGCTCGATCGCTTCCTCCGTGCGCCCGCGCAGGAAGAGCGCGATTCCATAGTATTCGTGAATCCACGACTGGATGCTCGGCGGAACGTCGAGGGAGACGGCTTCGGCGAGGAGACGCAACGCCTCGTCGAGGCTTCCGTCGTGGATCTCGACGTAGGCGAGGTAACCGAGGGAGAGGGCGCGCTCCTCGCTGCCCACGCACCGTTCCGTCAACATCGCTTGAATCTGTTCGCGAGCGTGCACCGTGTCGTTGAGCTCGAGGTACGCGGAGGCGGCAATGCGTCGCGCCAGATGCAGCCCGCCTTCGTCGGACGCCTGCACGCACCGAGCGATCAGCGGAAGCGCGCGGTCGAGCGCCTCCCGCACCTCTCCGAGATTCATCGACGTTTTCGTCAAGCGAGCGGCGACGGAGCGAGCGCGATCCTCGCCGATGTCGAGCTTGAGCGTTTGGTCGAGCCAACGCTGCGCCTCGCGATAGCGGTCGCTGCCCTGCCAGAACTCCCACAGCGCGTCGACGAAGGCGACGCCCAGCTCGATGTCGCCGCGTTCGACGAGGGCCCAGCGCAGTGCGGCTTGGACGTTAGCGTATTCGCGGCGAATCGCCTTGAATGCAGGCGCGTCTTCACCCTCGCGCTCCGTCATCGCGCGCACGGTGAAATCGTAATAGTATCGAGCGTGCGCGAGTGCGACGCGCGGAGCTTCGCCGGAGGCCTGCAAACACTCCATGGCAAACGCGCGCGTGGATTCGAGCGCGTAGTAGCGCATCTCGGTGCCGTGCGGCTCGACGATGAGCAGCGACTTGTCGACGAGCGAGCTGACGAGGTCGAAGATGCCATCGGCGGCGAGATCGCCGCCGGCGGCGATCGCGATGGCCGCCTCGATGTCCCAGCTCCCGATGAGCGCCGAGAGACGCTGTAGCGCGCGCTGCTCGTTGGGCGAGAGCAGGTCGTATCCCCAGCGAATGAGCGCGTGAAGCGTCTTTTGACGAGGAAGGGCGTTGCGCGTTCCGTTCGCGAGCAGCGTGAAGCGCGTGTCGAGGCCGCGTTGGATTTGCTCGAGCGTCATCATACGAAGACGCGGCGCCGCGAGCTCGATGGCCAGAGGAATGCCGTCGAGGCGACGGCAGACGTCTGCGACGGCATTCGCGTTCTCGTTCGTGAGCTCGAATGCCGGGTCGACGAGTTTTGCGCGATCGACGAAGAGATGGACGGCGTCGTATGCGAGTGCCTCGTGTGCCGCCAGCGTCGCTCCTTCGGGCGGGATCTCGAGCGTTGGAATGCGGTAGACGCCTTCGCCGCGTACTCCGAGCGGCTCGCGACTCGTTGCGACGATCGTCACGCCGGGGGCGGCGCGCAGGAGCCGCTCGGAGAGCCGCGCGCATTCGATCAGAACGTGCTCGCAGTTATCGATGACCAACAGTCCGCCATCGTGCTCGAGGTGATGGCAGATCGTCTCTTCCGTATTGCGCGCGAGCTCGTCGTGGAGGCCCAGAGCACTCAAGATCGCGGGAGCGACGGCCGCCGAGCAGACGGCCGGCGCGAGATCGACGAAGGTCACGGAGCGCGCTCCCGCGTGGGAGGCGGCGACCTCGAGTGCGAGGCGCGTCTTGCCGACGCCGCCCGGACCCACGAGCGTGAGCAATCGCGTGCTCTGCATGAGCCGCTCGATCTGCGCGATCTCGTTGCGGCGGCCGAGAAACGTCGTCAGGGGAATCGGGAGGTTCGTGGCGCTCGGAATGCCGCAGCGTTGCACGGCCGATCCTTCGGAGACGTATGCCCCCGCGACGATGCGATTTCTTCCAGCCGATTTGGCGCGGTAGAGAGCGAGATCTGCCGCTTCGACGAGCGCGGCAGAAGCCTCGCCCGCGCCTGGCGTCACGGTCGCGACGCCGGCGCTGATGCTGACCGTGCCGATGGAGGTTCCGGCGTGCGGAATCTGTAGCCGCTCGACGGCAAGGCGAATGTTCTCGGCGACGGCGACCGCGCCCGCGAGGTCGGTCTCGGCGAGGAGCACGGCAAACTCTTCACCGCCGTACCGCGTGACGACGTCGCTGCCGCGCATGGTCGAGCTCGAGATTGCCTTCGCGAGCTGCTGCAAACACGCGTCGCCTGCAACGTGACCGTAGCGATCGTTGAACTCTTTGAAGTAGTCGACGTCGATCATGACGACCGAGAGCGGCTCTTCGTTGCGCGAACACCGGCGCCACTCGGCGTCGATACGCAGGTCGAAGCGTCGCCGGTTTCCGACTTCGGTGAGAGGGTCCACCTCGATGAGGCGCTCGAGGTCGTCGTTAGCATGGGCGAGGCGCGCGTTGCGCAAGCCAACCGCGATGTAGCGCGCGCACGTTTCAAGCGTCGAGATGTCGTGGTTGCCGAGGCCGTCGCGCGATCTCGGAGCGATCGTCAGCGCGCCGATGGACTGGTGCCCGATCTGCAGCGGAATGCTCTCCGCGTACTCGATGCTCTCGCCGGCCAGCCCGAGCGGCATGTCGTAGCGATACTCCGCGCACGGGCGCCCCGGATCGTCGAGCAAGATGGAGACGGAACGCGCGCCGAACGCGTGAGCGAGCAGCGTGCACAACTCCGTGACGCTCTCGGCAAGGGGTTGTTCCGCTGCTAAGACCTCGGAGACCTGACGGATCAGCTCTCCAACGTCGATGCGCTTCGCTGCCGGGAACGACGGAGGAAACGCGCTGGCTTCAGGCATCGTGAATATTCTACGGCCGACTGGCCCCGGAACGTGTACGGTAGGCGCCGCGCTGCTTTAAGATTCTGCAAAGAAGCCTGCGGACGGCGTGCAGGGCAGGGCTCGCCCCATGGGAATCATGAGGCATGGTCACCGAAACGCTCAAGTGCGCGCACGAACCCTGCATGTGCATAGTCGAGGCCGAATTCGCGCAGGACGAGGTGGACGAGTCCGAGGCGCGCTTCTGCAGCGGGTACTGCTATCGCGCGAGCAACCGAGAAGAAGAGGAAGCGTGCGCCTGTGCCCACCCGCCTTGCGACGTTCCCTAGGCTCCTAGGAGCCTGCTAACAGCTACGCTGCGCTTATCCCCTGTAGTAGGTGATGGAGCCGCCGAAGTTGACGTCTTGGCAACGGATGACGTTTGCGGAGAGCCATTGCACGCGATAGAGCGATCCGGGTGGCTGCCGAATTGGAAGACATCCTGTCGTCGGCAGACACTGCTCCTTCGGTTGCCAATCGAGCACCGTAAGATGGAGCAATCCGCCGACGATCTGCCACGTCCCCGTCTGTTCGGACATCAAGCTTCCGGCGCGGTCCAACTCGTTGAAGCGCCCGTTCCCTTCCAATACGAGGCTCGATACCATGACGGCGCCGTTGACCATGACGCTTCCGCGCCACGTTCCCACCAAGGAGTACGCTTGGGCGGGCTGCCATGCGATAGCGGCGAGCGCGAGAGCTGCCGCGAGGGCGACGAGAGAGTTTCTCATGGTACGCTTTACGACGTCGCTTGCTCGCTTCCTCGATAGCGCGGAAGGCGAATCGTCACGCTCGTTCCGACACCGGGCGCGCTCCCGAGCGCGACCGTGCCGCCCGCGCGCTCGATTGCCCTCTTCGCAATTGCAAGGCCTAGGCCCGAGCCCTCGGCGTCCTGCCGGTGGTTGCCGCGATAGAATCGCTCGAAGACGTGCGGCAGATCCGTTGGATCGACCCCGGGGCCTCGATCGGCCACCGAGATGACGACCTCCTCTCCAGCGTCGACGGAGATGTCGACAGGCGAGGCGGGCGCGTACTTCACGGCGTTGTCGATGATATTCTTGAGCGCTTCATGGAGCTCGGATTCGTCGGCTTCTACGGCCGCATCTCGCGGAGCGTCGACCGCAATGCGGTCCCTGGCTAGCGGAGCGAGCTCCGCGGCGACGTCGCGAACGATTGCCGAGACGTCGACTCTCTTTGGGAGTTCAGACGGCGGCCTGTCGAGCCGTGCGAGCAGAATGAGCTTCTCGATCACCGCGCGCATGCGATGGCTCTCGTCTCTCATCGTTTCGTGTATGCGCGAAACGGCTGGGGCGTCGGTAATCGCTCCGAGGCGGAGCATATCCAGGTAGCCCATGATGACGGTGAGCGGCGTACGCAGCTCGTGCCCCGCATCGGCGATGAACTGACGCATTCGGGCATCGTCTTCCCGGCGCTGTGCGGTCGACGCCGTGAGACGGTGCGCGACGTCGTTGTACGCGCTCATGAGAGCGCTCAACTCCCGACCGCCGTTCGCCAGCGGCTCGGGCTGGAAATCGCCGGCGGCCACGCGGCGCAGTGCGGAGGTGACGCTTTCGAGAGGTTCGAGTGCGCGCTGGGTGAGGTTGCGGCCGGCGAGCCACGCGACGAGCGCGGCGAGGATGCCGACCGGAATCATGATCGACCAATACCATCCGAGGAGCGAGAGAAAGCGCGAGAGATTCGGCGCGACGATGAGGACGCCGCCGGCAAAGCGCACGATTTGCGGATGAGCGCCGAAGAGCGAGCCGAACGGGTCCAGCAGTTCGCGGCCGAACGACGGCCGCGGAGGTCGACCGGCGAGCACGTGGTGAGCGCCGTCGAAGGCGACGATCGCAACGCGTCCGTGGCCGAGCCGCGAAACGATCTCCGACGCCGTTTGCGCGGCGGTGAGGTGCCGCACGCGCGCCTGTACGGCCATGTCGGCCGCTCGCTGCGCGGTCTGTGCCACCGCTTCGTTGAGCGTGCCGGCGTAGAGCAAGAACGCCAGCAGCGTCGAGACGAGCACGACCAAGAGGACGAGCGCACATGCCAGAGCCACGTAACTCCGCGTAATCCGCCACGCGAAGGCGCGAAACGTGCTCATTCGGCTTTCAACGCGTACCCAACGCCGCGGACGGTGTGGATGAGGTGCGTCGGGAAGCCGTCGTCGATTTTCGCGCGCAGGTACGAGATGTATCGCTCGACCGCGCCCTCGGTGACGTCACGCTCTTCGCCCCAGACCAAGTCGAGGAGTTCTTCTCGCGTGAAGACGCGCTTCGGACGGCGCAAGAGCGTTGCGAGCAGGTCGAACTCCAAGCGCGAGAGATCGAGCGGTCTCCCGGCGCGCTCCGCGCTGCGCTTCTCGAGATCGAGCGACAGATCGTCGTACTGCAAGCGATCGGTGCGTTCGAGATGCGGCCGTCGCAGCTTGGCGGCGACGTGCGCGAGCAGTTCGGAGAGCTCGAAGGGCTTGCTCAGGTAATCGTCGGCGCCGTGCGCCAAACCCTCGACGCGGTTTTCGAGCTCGCCCTTGGCGCTGAGCATGATGACGGGCGCGTCGGTAACGCGCCGCAGCATGGGGAGAAGCGCGATGCCGTCGATCTGCGGCATCATAACGTCGAGGACGATGAGGTCGGGTTCGAACTCCTTGGCGAGCGTCAGTCCCGACGCGCCGTTCGCCGCGCTACGGACCGTGTAGCCGTCGTGCGCGAGCGCGAGCTCGAGCAGCTCGCGTATGCGGCGCTCGTCGTCGATGACGAGGACGCGCGTCATTCGAAACGCAGCGCGTCGATCGGACTAAGCAGCGACGCCTTGCGTGCGGGATAGTATCCGAAGAAGATTCCGACGAGCGCCGAGAAGGCGACCGACGCGAGGATGCCCGAGAGCGGAATCACCGTCGCCCACTTCGCCAGGAGGGAGACGAGCACCGTCCCGGCGATGCCGACGCAGATGCCGATCGCGCCGCCCGCCGTCGACAGCATGACCGCCTCGGTCAGGAACTGGCGTAGAATCGTCTTTGCGCGCGCGCCGAGCGCCATACGCAAGCCGATCTCGCGCGTGCGCTCGGTCACCGAGACGAGCATGATGTTCATGATGCCGATGCCTCCGACGATCAAGGAGACCGCCGCTACGCCCGCGAGGAGAAACTCCATCACCGCGCCGGTCGACGATGCCGCCGCCGCGACGGATTGGAGGTTGCGCACTTGGAAATCGTCGGGTTGCGGCGCAACGATGCGATGCCGTTGCTCCAGCAGCGTGGTGATCTCGGTTTGCACCGCGGTCACCTGGGTGCTGTTCGTCGCGGAAACGTCGAGCGCGCTCACCGTCGTTTGGCCCGTCAATCGCTCCATTGCAGAGGTGTACGGAACGAGAATGGTATCGTCTTGGTCTTGCCCCGGACCGCTCTGCCCCATCGGGGTAAGCGTTCCGACGACCGTGAACGGGACGCCGCTGATGAGGATGTTCTGTCCTAGCGGTGACGCACCGTTGGGGAAGAGATTCTGCACGACCGTTTGACCGAGCACGGCGACCTTTGCGGCGCGTGCGACGTCGTCTTGCGAGATGAACCTGCCGGACGCGAGCGGCCAACTGCGCACGAAGGTATACGTCGGCGCGACGCCGTTGACGAGCGTCTGCCAGTTTTGGTTTCCGGCCACGGCTTGCGCGCGTACGGTGACGGTCGGCGTCACGGCGGCGACTCCGGG
Organism: Vulcanimicrobiota bacterium; assembly: GCA_027364935.1. Taxonomy (GTDB): domain Bacteria; phylum Vulcanimicrobiota; class Vulcanimicrobiia; order Vulcanimicrobiales; family Vulcanimicrobiaceae; genus Tyrphobacter. The sequence continues at coordinate 28,027 of DAHXOK010000001.1, forward strand.
CAACGCGGCGACGGCCATCCCGTCTTGCGCGGTGAGCGTCGAGGCACCCCCGGCGCCGCTGCGAGCGCCGCCCGCGGTCACGCTCCCCGGCTGCACGATGAGCAGGTTGCTGCCGAGGCTTGCGATGCGTTGCTGTACCGACGCGCGCGCGCCGGCACCGATCGCGACGGTCACGATGACGGCGGCGACGCCGATGATGACGCCGAGCATGGTGAGCAACGAACGCGACCGGTTGCGCAAGAGCGCGCGCATCGCGAGGGCCATCGTGGCGCGCGCGTTCATGCCGCGGTCCTCGTCTGTTGCGCGTCGGAGACGACGCGCCCGTCGCGAAATGTCACGAGGCGTTTTGCAAAGGCGGCGACATCGGGCTCGTGCGTGACGAGCATGATCGTGATCCCGTTCTTCTCGTTGAGATCCGCGAAGAGCCGCATCACCTCGTCGGCGGACTTGCTGTCGAGCGCGCCGGTCGGCTCGTCGGCAAGGATGAGTCCCGGGTCGTTCACGAGCGCGCGAGCAATTGCGACGCGTTGCTGCTGGCCGCCCGACATCTGGTTTGGATAGTGGTCGCGCAGTTGCGCGATGCCGACCATTTCCATCTTTTCGAGCGCGATGCTGCGGCGGCGGGCTTCCGGCACGCCGGCGTAGACCATCGGAAGCTCGACGTTTTCGAGCGCGCTCGTGCGCGGCAGTAGGTTGTAGGATTGAAACACGAAACCGAAGCGCCGATTGCGGATATCGGCGCGCGCGTCTCCGTCGAGCTCGGAGACGTCGCGTCCTTCGAGCAGATATCGGCCCGTCGTCGGGACGTCGAGCATGCCGACAATGTGCATGAACGTCGACTTTCCCGAGGCGGAAGGGCCAATCACGGCCACGAACTCTCCCGGCACGATTTCCACATCGATGCCGGCGAGGGCGAGAATCGACTGCCCGTCGAGCGCGTAAATCTTCTCGAGGGCGCGGACTTCGACGACGGGTTGCATCAGTGAAGCGCTCGCATCGCACCGAATGCCGAGCCCGACGATGGTGGGCGAGCGGTCCGCTGCGAGCCCGTCGATGAGATCACGACAGCGTCGCCTGCAGCGAGCGTTCCTCGCACCGGCGTTACGGCGGCCTGCATACCGCTGACGAGATCGACGCGTACGAGCACCGGCGCGACCTGACCGCCGCGCTCGACGACGACTGTTGCCATGCTGCCGGCGGCGACCATCTGTGCCGACGATCCCTGCGCGGTTTGGCCCCACGGGGATGCTTGCCCGGCAGCGGCGGCGTGCGCGCGTACGGCTTGCAGCGGCACGACGAGCGCGTTGGAAGCGGTTGCGACGGAGATCGTGGCGGTTGCGGTCATTCCCGGCAGCAGCTTGCTCGCGGGGTTATTCACTTTGGTGATGACCGTGTACGTCACCACGTTGTTTACGGTCGTCGGATTGACGCGCACTTGCGTGACGATGCCGTGGAAGACGTCGCCCGGGTAGGCGAGGACCGTGAAGCTCACGTTTTCACCGGGACGCACGGAACCGATGTCCGGCTCGCCGACCGCGATATCGACTTCCATCTTGGTGAGGTCCTGCGCGATGGTGAAGAGCGTTGGGGTCTGCAGGCTGGCGGCAACCGTCTGGCCGACGGAAACGTCGCGCGCGACGACGGTGCCGTTTACCGGCGACGTGATCACCGAGCGCTGGAGATTCAAACGATATTGCTGCACGACGGCTGCCTGCGCGGCAACCGCTGCTTGCGCGGCCGATGCCGATGCGCCGCCACCGGCCGCAGACGATCCGGCCTGCGAGACTTGCGACTGCGCGGTTTGCAGTGCCGCTTGCGCTCCGACGACTGCATCCTGGTCGCCGAGCACTTGCGCGCGTGCTACGTAGCCTTGCGCGAGAAGATTTTGATCGCGCTGCAGGACGTTTTGCGCCAGGTCGAGAGCGCTGCGCGCGCGTGTGACCGAGGCGTCTGCTAACGGAATGCCGGCTTGCGCCGAAGCGGCCGTGTCTGCTTGTGCCGAGGCTTGGTCCTGCGCTTGCGCGAGCGAAGCCTGCGCTTGATCGAGCTGCGCTTGCAGCGTGCTCGGGTCAAGCCGCGCAAGCACTTGCCCTTTGCGAACTTTGCTATTGAAGTCGGCATCGATCTCGGAGATCGTGCCCGAGACCTGCGTGCCGACGCTCACCGTGTCTTGCGGCGTGACTGTGCCCGAAGCGGAGACGCTCTGAAC
>DAHXOK010000001.1:30245-47369 GCA_027364935.1 Vulcanimicrobiota bacterium
CCCTACCCCCGGTCATTGCGCCGAGATTTTCAGCGTAGCGTCTTTCAAACCGTCGCTGTGCGCGGTGAGCGTGATGGCGGCCGGTTGCGTGGCGCGGACGATCACGAGGGCCAAGCCGGCGAGTGCAAACCTGTTGCGCGCGAGGCGCGCGAGGCCCTCGAGGGTCCCTGCGATCTTCGGGTTTGGGGCCGGCAGTGATTGCGGTGATGCTGACATTGCAATCTCATCCTAGCGGCGCAAGCTGACAGGAGTTGGAGAAAGCGCCCCCGGATAGCGAGCGAGCGCCTTATGTCACGTTTAGGGTGCGAAGAGGCCGGGAACAGCGTAGGCGGAGTTCTCGTTCATTTCGAAAGAGATCGGAGGAGCACCAATGCGCGTTATCGTCGCCCTCGCAAGCGCAATCATCTTCTTTATGGCAGTTCCGGCGCCGTCGTCGGCGCAAGTCTCGATCGGTATCGGGATTTTCGTAAACTCGGCACCGCCACCGCTGCCCGTATACTACCAACCGGCCGTTCCCGGTCCGGACTTCATTTGGATGCCCGGATACTGGGCATGGGGGCCAGGCGGATACTACTGGGTGCCGGGCACGTGGGTGCTCTCGCCCCAGGTCGGGCTCTACTGGACGCCCGGGTACTGGTCCTGGAATCCGTACTGCGGATGCTACGCATGGCAGGACGGTTATTGGGCGCCGCAAGTTGGATTTTACGGCGGCATCAACTACGGAAACGGCTACTACGGCGACGGGTACGACGGCGGATACTGGCGCGGTAACCAGTTCTACTACAACCGCGCTGTCAGCGTCGTGAACATCACCATCATCCGCAACGTCTACTACGATCGCACCGTCGTCGTTCGCGACACGGTCTGGAACCGGCGTGTGAGTTACAACGGCGGCTACGGCGGTAACCCTGTGCGACCGACGCGCTCGCAGCTCGGCGTGCTCCACCTCAATCGCCTGCCCATGACCTCATCGCAGGTCGACCACGTGCGGGTCGCGGCGCAGGATCGGAGCTTTCTCTACCGAGTGAATCACGGTACGCCTGCTGTGACCGCGGCGGCTCGTCCCTTCAGCTCGCTAAGGCTTCCCGCGCACTTTGTTCCGCTTCAGCCTCAAGACCGAGCTGCCGCAAATGCGCACGTGGTATCGCCTGCGGTCGTGCGGCAGCGCATGCTGATGCACAACGCGAACCCGTATCAGGTGGCGCCGACGCCTCACCCGGCACCGGTCTACCACGCGCCGGTCTACCATGCTGCGCCGACGTATCACCCGGCTGCGCCGGTGTATCACCCGGCACCGGTCTACCATCCTGCGCCGGTGTATCACCCGGCACCGGTCTACCGTCCCGCGCCGCGCCCTCCAGCCGCTCCTCGCCCCACGCCACACCCACAGAAAACGAAGGCGCCGGGGAGGCCTGTTTCGTAGAAAGCATGAGCGGTCGGACGTCGCTCGCCCCGGGAGCGGCCGAAGCACTCGCCAAACTCAAGGCGGGCAACGAGCGCTTCGCGGCCGGGAAGCCCGAGTGCGTTGCGCTTACCGCGCGCGTTGCGGAGCTTGCGAGCGGGCAGAGTCCATTTGCCATCGTGCTCGGATGTTCGGACTCGCGCGTTCCGGTAGAGACGATCTTCGATCAGGTTCCAGGGAACGTGTTCGTCGTTCGCGTGGCCGGCAACTATCTCACCGATGACGGGCTCGGCTCGATCGAGTATTCCGTAGCGATGCTCAAATCGAAGCTCATCCTCGTGCTCGGCCATTCGAGCTGCGGAGCCGTCAGCGCCGCGGTCACGTACCTCAAGGACGGTATGGCCCAACCCGGGCACATTCAAGACCTGGTGACGGCGATCGCGCCGGCCGCCCGAGCGGCGAGAGGCCTTCACGGCGACTGGCTTGCCAATGCCGTATTGGAGAATGTTAAGCGCAACGTGGAGGCGATGACGAAACGATCTCATATCGTCAGCGCCGCGGTAAAGGCCGGATCCCTGCACGTCGCGGGCGGCATCTACGATCTGCACACCGGGCTCGTCGAGGTTATCGCCTAACAGGTTGCTAGAGGCGAGCAGCGCTCTCGCGAGAAAACCTGGCGTAGCCGCCTACCGATATCTTGCCGCAAAGACTTGGGGAAACCATTGTTCACGTCGACGACGCGTCTTCTGTTCTGTGTACTTGCGGGCGTTGCGACCGTCGCCGCCGGGTGCTCGAGTGGATCCGTACCAAGCGGGGCTTCGACGCAATCGAACGCCGTGGCGAATGCGATTCGCGGCGCGGTTTCGGCTATGGCCGCGCCGACGCCGCCGGGCCTCGCGATCGCGGTGTACTATCACGGCAACGCGTATTACTTCTATCAGGGCGTGCGCGCCCTGGGCGGAATGCCGGTCGATCGCAATACGATCTTCGAACTCGGCTCGCTCACCAAGAGCTTTACGGGGATTATGCTCGGCGCATACGTGAACCAAGGGACGGCCGGCGTGACCGCCTACGACCATCCGGTGCGGTGGATCGACTTCGTCGGCGATCCCAATCAAACGGCACCCGCACCGGTCCAAACGACCTGCGCGCAACCGTCTGCAACGCCCGTTCCACCTGCCGATTACGGCACGGTCACGGCGATGACGTTACTGCAGTTGGCAACGCATACGTCGGGCATTCCGTACACGCCGCCTCCGCCTAACGGCGATATGGTTCCACGGCAGTGCTACTCGCCGCAGCAGTTAGTGAACTACGTCGAGACGGGAAGCTTCCCCGCGCCGCCGGCGCCGTGGGTCTACTCCAACGTTGCCTTCGGCATCCTCGGCTACGTCTTGCAGGGCATCAATGCACGAAGTACGGGCCAGCAGGCCGATTGGTACACGCTCGTACGGCAGCAGATCATCGATCCGCTCGGAATGGCACACACGTATGATTTGAACGTGCCGGTTTCAGAGCAGAGCGAATACGCGCAGGGCTATACGTGGGACAACCTCGGCAACCTGCATACGGCGTTGCACTGGACCTGGGATCCGTACCCATCGGCCGGCGTGCTGCGTTCGACGGCACCCGACATGATGCGATACTTGAAGCTTGCGTTGGGTCTGCAGGGCCCGGCCGCGATGATCGCAGGAGCGCAAACCGCCGAGAAAATTTGGGCGCACACCGATACGAATCAAGGGCAAGGATTTGCTTGGGAATACGAGCCGCTCTACCCGCCAAGTTCGCCGGGCCCACTCCCGCCGGACGTCATTTGGAAAGACGGCGCAACGGCAGGCTGCTCCAGCTGGATCGGCATGATTGCGCCGTCCGCTGGGGGGCGACCCATCGGAATCGTGGTATTGACCAATGCGACTCCGGTTGCCGTCGGTGCGCTCGGGCGCGCGATATTGCAGACGCTCTATCTCCGCCGTTAGCAGTCTGCCGTAGCGACGCGCGCGTTATTGCAAGCGCAATAACTCAACGCGACGGTTCAGGGCCTTGCCGGCATCGGTGGCATTCGAAGCGACCGGCCGCGTGAGGCCGAACCCTTTGGCGACCAGACGCGAACGCGCGATTTTGTAACGGTTGACGAGATCGTCGACGACCGCTTGCGCGCGACGTTGCGAGAGGCTGAGGTTATACGCCGCGCCGCCGTCGGAGTCGGTGTGTCCCTCGACTTGGAATCGCCAACGCGGATTCTCGCGCATGATTTGGGCGATCTGGGCGATCACCGACTCCGAGCGCGGTTGAATGTATGCGGAATCGACATCGAAGTGAATGCCGTAGATGCGGATGCGCCTTTGGGTCGGCGTGATTTGTCTTTTGAGCGACGCCGTTCCGGTGAGCGTCACGGACGCCGACGACGTTCTGCCAGCTCCATCGTCGGCGGTGACGGTGACCGTATACACACCCGGTTTGGTCGACGCGGCCACGGGAATGGCGACCGTGATGTTCTCCGTGCCGCCTGCGATGTCGAACGCAGCCGGTGACGCCGTAGCTTGCAGATTCCCGCTGGTCTCGAGCGTCACGTGTCCGTTCCAGCCTTGATTTGCCAGGAGCTGCATCTGCACGCGAACGGTCTTCGCGGTGCCGGCTGCGAAGGTCGCCTCTTGGCTTGGTTCGAGGAGAAACGCTTCGGTAACGCGTTGCGAGCACGGAAGCCCGGCCGGCATCGGCAGGGCGAACTCGAGCTGGCGAATCCGCTGCAGCGTCGCTTCCCCGTTGTCGGAATCGAATCCATCGTAGATGATGAAACCGCTTCCGTCGGCCGCGTAGGTTTGCACGAAACCGTTGAGATTCGTCGTCTTCGCGACGAAATAATGGCCGCACCAGTGCGAGTCGGTCGTGGTCACGAGGTCCGCGTTGGCAAGGTCGTTATTATCGTCGGCGACGAACGGAGCGACGTCGACACTATGCGCGGCATCGTTCCTGTCGGAGGTTCCGAGCGCGTTGTTCTCGACTTGAATCAGGCTCGCGTGGGTCGATTCCGGTCCCGGGCCTTTCGTCGTGAATGGGTACGGCAGCCACGAGAAATCTGCGCCGTTCCCGCACGGGCCACCCGCAAGCACGAGTTTGTGTCCGGCGGCCACCCACTGCAAGAGCAGCTGCATCTGTTCGGGTGCGATGAGCTGCGGAAGGTTGCACACACCACGCATGAGGACCGCGTCGGCGCCTTGCAGCGCACTCGCATCCAGCATACCCGCGGCGATGGCCGTGAACGTGTAGCCCGCGACGGGCGGAGTTGCGTCGGCCGGATAGAGCACCTGGATGGGATCGGAATCGAGTACGAGGACGTGATGGAGCCCCGTGCCGCTCACGCGCGCGATGCAGAACGCCGGCGTCTCGGAGGTCTTCATGAAGTATACGGCCGTACCGAATTGATCGACGCCGGCGAAGATCGTGCCCTCGTCGTCGAGCGAGCCTCGAAACGTGGCGGCATTGCGGTCGCCGTTTGCGGCTGACGCCGACGTCCACGTTCGTCCTTGGAAGTTGCCGACGTACGTTGCGGTGAAATCGTCCTGCGTGCATTCCGTCGCGCTCAGCGATCGGCCGACGGCCACAAAGCGCGCGCGATCGTCGCCTGCGCGAATGCCCGACATCACGAACGCGCCGTTCTTATCGGGGTACTGATCTTGGATGTAGATGCCGGTCGGGTCGAGCGTCCTCGGCGGAGATGCGAGCGTGCCGGTTGCGCTCACCGAATCGTAGAGTTGATTGGCGGTAACGCGCACCCAGCGTGCGGTGACGTTTGCCGGCTGGGGCGTGTTGCTGTTGCCTGTGTTGCCACCGGTGAACGTCGCAACGTCTCTGAAACCGTCGGTCGCGCTGGTTGTCGAAACCGCGATCGTCAGGCTCGGCGTCGGCCCGTTGTCGGGCGCGCCGCGCAAGGCGGCGTTAACGCCGGTGATGGTCGCTACGCCGGCAAGCTCGAACGTGAAGATGTAGGGCGGCACGGCTGCCCTGGAGATTTCCGAGCCGACGCCGTTGGCGGCATTGCCGAAGTTCCCATCGTTGGTGTCGTCGAGCGCGGCCGGCGAGTAGCTACGCAGTATCGTCCCATTGGCCGTCGAGAGCAGGTTGGGATCGGGGGTAGGCGTCGGGACCGTGACCGGCGTTCCCGTGGTTTGCGGCGCGGCCAGGGCAGAGGCCGCCGCGCTCGGCGAGGCGCTCGCGCGAGAATTGGTTGTTCCGCCGTGGCATGCCGGCAGCGCGAACAGCAGAAGAACGGCAAGAGCGATGCAACCAGTACGCATGTCGGCCTCCCAAAACGGCGGTACGCTTACGGCCGTCGTTCTCTCCGAGCCCTGGGCGGCCTTCCGCCTGCGCAGGAACGGACTCTTCTCAGCTCAATTCCAACGATATTCACAATCTTCCAACAAGGTTGAGCGCACGAATGGCCACGCTGACTATGGAGCGGGAGATACTCGGTGACCAGCAGTACGCCGCAGATTGCATTTACGCGGCCTTAGGAGTACGGCCGGCCGGCGAGGTGACGAAGGCTTTTCGCGTTGGTGCCATAGGGCGCGACGTGCTTCTCACGCTCGGGGATTTAGACTGCAAGTCGTCCATCTGGCGCATTCCCGTATCGTGGCACGTCCCAGGAACGAATGCCTTCCCGGTGTTCCATGGCTTCTTCGAAGTCCGGTGCCGGCCGAACGACCGGGTCGCCATCGTCCTACTCGGCTACTATCAGCCGCCATTCGGAACGGTTGGCGCCGTATTCGATGCCTTCGTAGGCCGCTGGATTGCAAACATCACGGTCTCTCAGCTGCTCGACGAAATCGTCGGAACGATACATGACGATGACGGACGCCCGTCCGATTGATCCCAAGGCTTCGCGGTGCCTAGGCGGCCATGGCAATCGCCGCGTAGGGGGCATGCTCTTGGTCGTGTAACTGGGTCACTATCGAGACCGGTGCGATCCGAGCCGTGAGGCTCGAGAGAGGGGCTGTGCATGCGGAGACTTTTTTGGGTTCTTGGGGCCGTCTTCGGCGTGGGGCTTGGCGCGGTTGTTTCGCCGGGAGTCGCGCAGCCGGCCCAACCTGCAGTTGCCGTGATGAACTTCTCGACGCAGGGTCTTACCGGCGATTGGTGGGGACAGTTCGAGCCTGGCGTCGCGCTCTCCGATCTCGTCACGGATCGGCTGGTGAATGCCGGTAAGTTCGACGTCGTGGAGCGCGCGAGATTAGGCGACACGATGCAAGAGCATCAGCTCGATACGTCGGGTGCGGTCGATCCCGAGACGGCGGTACGAGCCGCGCGGCTCGTCGGCGCGCACTACTTGATCGAGGGCAACGTCGTGCAGTTCGATCAGACGGGGGGCTCTGGCGCGAGCCTCGGTCAGACGTTTGACGTGAGTCACGTCGTATCGAGCACACACACGACCACGGTTGAAGGCACGCCGCCGCCATGCTACAAGCCCACAATGGAGACGCGATGCCCGACAGCCGCACCCCGATCCTCAAGCGTTACGACGAGTCACGTCACGCATTCCGTCGCCGGCGCGGTCGCGGGTAGCTTCGGCAGCGGCCGCGTCACGATCAAGGTCTCGGTGCGCGTCGTGAACGTGCAGACCGGCCAGATCGTTGAGGCATTCGACGACGAGCAGACGCAGACGGCAAACTCATGGAGTGTCGGCGGTGCCGACTTCTTGACCGGCACCTACGGCAGCTATGAGAACGCAAACTTCATTTCATCGACGATGGGACACCTCATCGACAGCGAGGCGGGTGTCATCGCGGCGCACCTCGATCAAGCGCGGCTGCTCGCCGCGCCGATGGGGCCAACGCTTAGCGGGAGGATCATCGCCGTCGATAGCGGCTACTACATCATCAATATAGGATCGTCGCGCGGCGTCTCCGTCGGCCAATACTTCGCAGTGATGAAGGTGACGCAAGTTCGCGATCCCGGCACGGGGAGATACCTCACGTCCGACCAGCCGACGGGCAGACTCGAGATAACGTCGGTCAGTCCAGAGACCGCGATCGGGCGTCGCGTTGCCGGCGCGCCTGCGCGCGGCCAGGAAGTAACGTCGGAGCCGTAAGAGGCTGCGCAAACCCGAGTAGCCTCTAAGAGCGAGCGGATCGGAACCAGCTCGGCAGCTGCGACGTTCCTCGGAACGGCTCGCGCGCATGTTAGGCTAGTCTAACTGTGATGGGCTCGCCTTTCCGGCGCAGGCTGCTGCGTTTCTTGGCCGTTCTCGGGCCGGGGATCGTCGTGATGTTTGCCGACACCGAGGCGGGCAGCATCACGACCGCAGCGGCTTCGGGCGCGCAGTTCGGCTACAAGCTCATCCTCTTGCAGTTGCTCCTTATCGTCCCGCTCTTCGTCGTCCAGGAGATGACGGTGCGGCTGGGCACGGTTACCGGCAAGGGGCACGCCCGGTTGATTCGCGAGCACTACGGCCTCACGTGGGCGTGGATCTCGCTCGGGACGATGCTCGTCACGAACGTCGCCGCACTCGTCACCGAATTTGCGGGCATCGCCGGCGCCGCGCAGATATTCGGTCTGCCGTCTGCTCCGATCGTCCTTCTCGCAGCAGCGTTGCTCTGTGTCGTGATCTTCACCGCGTCGTACAAACGCGTCGAAGCCTTCGCGCTCGCACTCTGCGCGGTCGAACTTTTTTTCATTCCGGCCGCGTTTGCCGCTCATCCAAGAATCCACGAGATCGTGGTACACGGCCTGTTGGGCAGCCAGCCCCTCGGCAATCAAGCGTATCTCTTACTGATCGCCTCGAACATCGGTGCGGTCATCATGCCGTGGATGATTTTCTACCAGCAGAGCGCCGTCGTCGACAAGGGCTTGACCCAGAGCGATATCGGCTATGCTCGCGCCGATACCGTCATCGGATCGCTTCTGACGCAGGCGATCATGTGCGCGATCATCGTCACTACCGCTGCGACGCTCTTCGTCCACCACATCCGGATCACCGACGCCGCGGATGCCGCGCTGGCGCTGCAGCCGCTGGTGGGCCGTCTCGCCGGCGTCACTTTCGGAGCGGGACTGCTCGGCGCATCGATGCTTGGCGCCTTCGTCGTCTCGCTCGCGACCGCGTGGGCTTTTGGCGAGGCTTTCGGCTGGCGCTGCTCGCTCAACGATGGCTTACGGGCGGGACGCTTCGTCGTGCTCTATCTTGCGTGCGTGCTCGTGGCGGCCGCGATCGTGCTGATCCCGGGGCTGCAGCTCATTGCGTTGACGATCAAGGTCGAAGCGTTCAACGGGCTCGTCCTCCCGATCGTGCTCTGCTTCTTGCTGGTCTTGGTGAACGATCCCAGTGTCATCGGCGAGAAACGCAACAAACTGCCCGGAAACATTATCACGATAGGGCTCTGCGCAGTTATCGTCGCTCTCGGCGTTTGGATGGCGGTCAATCCCATACTGCACGCCGGCCGGTGAGCGGCGGCCTCGCGAAGGCCTAGGGACGATTCCTCACAGAGGCTCGAAGCGAGCCGTGAAATGCCGCAACGGCGGCGACTGCCACGTCATACGCAAGCCGGCGATCCGTTCGCGCCGAGCGAAAACGTCGCCCATGACTTCGTGCACGTAGTCGATGTGGCTCTGGGTATAGACGCGACGCGGAATGGCCAAGCGAACGAGTTCCATCGCCGCAGTCGTCTCTTCGCCGGTCTGCGGGTCGGTCGATCCGAACATCACGGTCCCAACCTCAACGGCGCGAATCCCACCCTCGAGATAGAGTTCGGCCACTAATGCCTGACCCGGAAACATGCGCGCCGGGATATGTGGAAGCATCGCGGCCGCATCGATGTAGATGGCATGTCCCCCGGGCGGCTGCACGATGGGAACGCCGATCTCGGTGAGGTGCCGGCCGAGATACGCCGTCGATGCGATCCGGTAGTGCAGGTAGTCTTCGTGCAGCACTTCCTCGAGGCCGGTTGCCATCGCTTCGAGATCGCGCCCCGCAAGCCCACCGTAGGTGGGAAAGCCTTCGGTAAGGATGAGCAGCCGCGACTCTTGCTTGGCGAGCGCCTCATCGTTGCAGGCAAGAAACCCGCCGATATTGACCAGGCCGTCTTTCTTGGCCGACATCGTGCACCCGTCGGCATAGGAAAAGAGTTCTCTTGCAATCTCGCGAGGCGACGTCTGCGCGTATCCTTCTTCGCGTTCGCGTATGAACCAGCAGTTTTCAGCGAAACGGCAGGCGTCGATGTAGAGCGCAATCCGATACCGATCGCAGATCGCGCGCACGCCTCGCACGTTTGCCATCGAGACGGGTTGGCCGCCGCCGGAGTTGTTGGTGACGGTCAACATGACGAGCGGGATCCGGTCCGCACCGACTTCCCCGATCAGCGCGTCCAAGGCGTCGAGGTCCATGTTGCCCTTGAACGGGTGAATGTCGGCGGGGCGCCGCCCCTCGGGAATGGGCAAGTCTACGGCTCGCGCTCCCACGTGCTCGATATGTGCGCGCGTCGTGTCGAAGTGCGTGTTGTTCGGAACGACGTCACCCGGCTTACAGGTCGAGCTGAAGAGAATGCGTTCAGCGGCGCGGCCCTGATGCGTTGGCAGCACGTATCGAAAGCCGAAGATATCCGCAACGACGTCGAGCAAACGATAGTACGAGCGTGCTCCGGCGTAGGACTCGTCACCGCGCATGATCGATGCCCACTGCTCGGCGCTCATCGCGCCGGTGCCGCTGTCGGTGAGCAGATCGATGAGCACGTGTTCGGCTCGCAGCAGGAATGGGTTGTACCCGGCCTGCTCGAGAAAGCGCTTGCGCTCGTCGTGCGTCGTCATGCGAATCGGTTCGACGCTCTTTATGCGAAAGGGTTCAATGATCGATCGACTTCCCATCGTTCCTCCGGTTCTCGTGCAGCCTTCGCTACTCGTAGACGATCTCGTCCTCAGCGCGCGCTTCGGCGGCATCGGCGCCGTAGTCGCGATCGCGACGTGCGGCGAGGGCTCGCGCCGCCTCTCGGTACCACTCGTGGGCGACGATCGTCGCCATGACCTCGTTGGTGCCGGTCCAGATTGATGCCAGGCGTACGTCGCGATAGATGCGCTCGAGCGGCAAGACCGTAGTATAGCCGATGCCGCCAACCACCTGCATTGCGTTGTGTACGACCCGTTGGCAGGATTCGGTGACGAACTTCTTTGTCTCGGAGATCAGGCGCCTGATCCGGTCCGTCTCTACGCCGTCGTCGACCGCCCGCGACGTCGTGTAGACGATGGCTCGGCTAGCATCCAAGAGCGTGGCGCTTTCCGCGATCTGGAAGCTCACGCCCTGGAAGCGATTGATCACCTGGCCGAAGGCCTTGCGTCGCGACGAATAGTGCGTGGCGATGTCGAGCGCGGCGCGGGCCGGGCCGAGGGTCATGGCGGCCGTGCCAAGCCGTTCGGGGATCATCATGGTGTTGAAGACGGCATACGCGCCGTTGATATCGCCGACGACGTTCTCCTTGGGCACGTTGACGTCGCGGAAAACCAAGCGTCCCGTGCCGCCGCCGCGGCAGCCCATGAGGCCGTAGAGATACGTCGTTTCGACTCCGGGGCCGCGATCGACGATGAAGCACGTGATGCTTTGGTGTGGCGGGGCATCGGGACGGGAATCGGTCCGCGCATAGACGAGGAAATAATCGGCGCCCTCGGCGCCGACGATGAAGCGCTTCTGTCCGTTGAGCAAGAAATGGTCGCCGCGGTCCTCGGCGCGAGTCGTGGCGCCGAAGAAGTCGGAGCCCCCGCGCGGCTCGGTGAGGCATTCGGCCGCGAAGATCTCGCCCTTGAGCAACGGCGCGACGTAGCGTTCCTTCTGGGCATCGGTTCCGTGTCTGAGGATGGCGTCGCAGACGAGATCGGCGCCGACGCCGAAGACGCAGGCGAGCTCGTAGCTCAGGGTGCCGATTTCCTCCGAGACCGCGCTCGCCGTCACCCAATCGAGCCCCCGGCCGCCCCAGCGCACGCAGTGACGTACCCCCAGTAGGCCGCGGCGCGCTGCCTCGCGCCGCCACTCTCTGGGAAAGCGCACTCGCTCCGCATCCATGTCCAGAATAAGTTCGCGCGGCGTGGCCTTGACGAACTCGCGCGCCTCGTCGCGGACGCGCCGTTGCTCTTCGGTCAGCAGATGATCGAACATCGCCCCCCCTCTCTCTACGACGAACGTTCTGCAACGTCCGCAAAGACCCGCCGACGTTGCTCTCGGCGATCGCCGGAACGGCGAAGATGCGACTCGCGAACGGGCGTCGTGCGGTTCACGAGTGGGCCGACGAGGAGATCGCCGGTAGCGGTCTTCGGTGGTTCTCCGGGGATAGGCTACGAGGCGCGTGCTACAGGTGCTGCATCGAAGGTGCGCATGAACGCGTTCTTCGACATCGGTTTTCCATAGAGAAACCCTTGCAGCTGCGCGCAGCCGAGCGAGAGCAGAAACTCTTCTTGTGCCTTTGTTTCGACGCCCTCAGCGATGACTCGTAGTCCGAGTTCCGCCGCGAACGCGACGATGCCCGAGCAGACGGAGCGGCTGTATGGGAGGCTCTCGATGTCGGAAACGAAGGAGCGATCGATCTTGATCGTGTCGATCGGATAGAGCTTCAGATAGCTCAGCGTATTGTAGCCGGTTCCGAAATCGTCGAGGGCGACGATTACGCCGCGACCGCGCAGCCAGGTCAGTACGTCGAGCGCCTGCGACTGGTCGCCTAGCAGCGCTTGTTCCGTGATCTCCACAGCCAGCAGGCTCGGCGTCACGGCGCTCGCCCGCAACGCCTCGTCGACGACGTCCTTGAACTCCGGAGAAAGCAAGAACTGCGCGGAAACGTTGACGCTGATGCGCTTCGGTCCTCTCGTCTGCCGGAGCATCTCGGCGAGATCCGTGCACGCGCGGCGCATGACCCACGCATCGATCTCGCGCATCAATCCCATCTCCTGCGCGGCGGGAAGAAAGGCTCCCGGCGGTACGGTGCCGAGTTCCGGATGATTCCACCGGATGAGTGCTTCGCCGGAACGGGCGCGCAGCGAGCGCCCGTCGACGATGGGCTGATACACTAACTCGAACTGTTCCAAATCGATGGCTCTGCGCAACCCGGAACCCAGTTGATGCTGCCTCACCAGCGCGTTGTGCATCTCCGGTCCGAAGCGCTGTACGCAACTCGTGTTCCGATTCCTCAGCGACGTCATCGCCAGGTTGGCTTGGGTAACGAGCGATTCATCTCTTGCGTCTTCTGGAAAGATGCTCACGCCGAAGGTCGCCGTTAGGTGGACCGCGCGCGTATCGACGGTGACGGGTTGAGCGAATATCCCCTTAACGCGCGCGATCGCCTCGTTCACACCATCGGCGTCGCAGCGAAGTAGCCCGAGGAAGTGGTCGCCGCCGGAACGCGCAAAACATTCACCGTCGCGCGCGATCTCGCGCAGCCGCTCGGCGACCGTGCGCAACACGGTGTCGCCGGCGGAGGTACCGAAAGTTTCATTGATTGCGGTAAAGCGATCGAGGTCGAAGGCGATGACGGCAAAATGCCCGTTCTTGTCGCCCCGGTTCGTTGCATCCACCACCTGTCGGACAAAAGCAGTGCGGTCGAGGAGATCGTAAGTTGGTCGTGGCCGAGAAGGCGTGCGATGGTGTGTTGCGCGTTGTGCCGATCCGTAAAATCGAGAACTGCGCCGACGTTACGTATGGCGCGCCCATCGGCGTCGTAGAAGAATTGCCCTTCGGCTTGCAGGTAGCGAATCTTTCCCGTAGGGAGTACGATGCGGTACTCGATACGGTACGGTTGGCGGGTTCGCAGCGCCGTCGCTCGTGCCTCGATGACGCGAGGACGGTCATCGGGGTGAATTCGCATGATCAGGTCGCTGAGAGCGGCCTGATCGATATCGTCGGAGATGCGGAAGAAGCTTCGCAGCGCAGGCGTCACGGGAGTTAGCCCCGTTTCCAAATCGAGCGAGAACGTCGTCATCTTTCCGACGGATTCCGCCAGTTCCAGCGCGCGCTTCATCTCCTGCGCAGACTGCTCGTCCACCCGCCAATCTTATATGCCCGTAGGAGGCGGCGATACGGAAAACCGGTTTCTTGACGGAGTCTTAGCGCGGCCCTCGCCTCGACGAATACGAACGGCGGGGTCAAGCCGCCTTGAGCACTTCGCCGGAACGGCATCCTCAGCGCGAGCGCACGGACTCCTCCGCGGAAAGCAGACCCTCAAGCTGCTCGATACTGACGCGGTCTGCCAGCGCCTGGTTCACGATGGCCCGAAGGCGGGCGGCGCGCAGGGCGTCCGTAGCGAGGCCGATCTGCGTGACCACATCGGCGATGGCAGCCGATTCGTCGGGCGCAAAGGCCTCGGCTTCCGCACGGCGCCGCAATAGAACGATGCCGAAGAGTTGCCCCCGCAACGCGCATGGAAACGCGCTGCCCGACCCGAGCGCAGAGCCAAGTCCTGCGGCGTCAATTGGAGCGGTGCGTTCGCGCAGTTCGATAGCAAGCGGATCGTCGTCGGGGACGACGGCCCCCGCTGCGTCGCCACCTTCGATGCGCAGCCGCTGCGCGCTATCGCGCAGGGCGACGACTGCTGCGTCGCAGCGCGTACGTTCGAGCAGGACGTTCCTCGCGCTCTCGATGAGCGAGTGTTCGTCGCAGAACTGATAGATCGAGGCGCGAAACGCCCGCAACGCGGCGAGAAGATGATAGCGATCGCGAAAGAGCAAGTGCTGCACGCGATGCTCGGTAGTTTGATGAAGCCGCTGTGCGAAGAAGGAGAGCCCGACGGCGGCGCTGGCCGAAACGGCGAGCTTCACATTTGGGACCGTTCCACCGAGCGCATCGAAGACCCGCTCGAGGGTAAATTCGATAAGACTGACACCCACGACGATCATAACGAGCAAGATCGTGAACGTCGTACCGCGAGCGATGTAATAGCGAATGTCCACGACTCGCCGGCTCAGGATCGCGTATGCGAGCAGCGCTTGCGCGGCGATACCTACCACCACGCAACTGCTCGTGAACCAGTCCGGCGCCGCCAGTGCCCCGACCGCATGCGAGTTCGCCGCGTACGCGCTGTAGGCCTCAAGCACCTTGACAACGCCGTACGCGCTGACGATGACGATCGCAACCGACATCGCACAACCGAAGAGCAATCCGGGGGCAACCCATTGCAGGCGTCGCACGTCACCGGTTTCCGAGCGCAGCATGTGCACGATGCGAACGACGAGAATCGCAGTGGACGCAAGAAGGAGCAAGAGCAGCGCGAACGATGCGATAGCGTACGCGAGCGCGAACGGCGCGAGCTCGTGCAAGTGATGGAGTATGCGTGCGTTGTTGATGGCGGTAACGAGCATCGCAACGAATATGCCAATCGCCGCGATCGTCAAAAGGGCGCTGAACAGTGCGGCGAACCCGAGGCGCCGCGTGGCGCGGAACGTGCCGGACGACGCAAAAGCGTCGAGAACGACGCTCGCGCGCCAGAGCGCAAGCTGGGCGAACACCGCGGCGAGCGCGTTGAACTCCGTGTTCGCCGCGGCGCCGATCGTCACGGAGAGCAGCGCAGCGCCCATCACAAACGAGTACACGAGGTACAGCGAAATCGCGGCCGTGACGCGATCGTGGCGAGAAAATATCTGTACGACCAGCGCGATAATCAGCGGCGGAAGCAGAAGCGCGGCGACGACCAGAGCGTCTCCCTCGAGTACGTACCCGAGCCCGACGAGCGCAGCGATGCCGGCGGAGCACACGGTCACGGCACCAACTCCAAAGGCAGCCATGCGTGCCATGGTCTGGATGATTGGACGAAAACGCGGAGCGCGCCTGTAAAGATGGACCCAATGACGTGGAGCGCAAGATCCTCGCGAGGAACGCGCTTGCGGACGGAGGCAAACTGGGCGATCGTATCTCACGGCGGTGCCTTCGATGCTTGGGCCAGCGGCAGCCGTGCAGGGTGCAACGGCATTGGTGGCCAGAACGGATACGGCTGCGCGACGTATAGGGAGTAAGACCCGGATGAGCGGAGAAGTCAAGGGTTCTGGTATGGCGCGCAGAGGAGTTCTCGTTTTGGTTGCCGCGTTGATTGCGCTGCAAACGCAGACGGTTCCGGCCCGAGTATCGTCGGTGCGGGACATCCACCTCATCCGGCACGTCGTGATCATCATGCAAGAGAACCGCTCTTTCGATTCGTATTTCGGTACCTATCCCGGTGCCGACGGGATCCCCGCCGGCGTCTGCGTTCCGGATCCGCGTGGCCCGTGCGTGCGTCCCTATCACGATGCAGCCGATCGCAACGGCGGCGGCCCGCACGGTGCCGTTAGTGCGACGGTCGATATCGACGGCGGTCGCATGGACGGCTTCGTCGCGCAGGCCGAGTCGGGGCGACGCCATTGCGTCCAAGCCTTTAACCCTGCGTGCACGAACTCGAGTGGCGAAGACGTCATGGGGTACCACGACGCTCGCGAGATCCCGAACTATTGGGCATACGCGCGGAAGTTCGTCTTGCAAGATCGCATGTTCGAGCCGAACGCATCCTGGAGTCTTCCCTCGCATCTCTTCGAAGTCTCCGCCTGGTCGGCGTTCTGCACGCGGCGCGACATGCCGCCGAGTTGCGCGAACGCGCTGCAGAGCCCCGGCATTCCACCGGATTTCAACCGGAATCGAACGATTCCGATCTACGCCTGGACGGAGCTCACGTATCTGCTTCACGCCCACAACGTCAGCTGGGCGTACTACGTCGTTATGGGCACCGAGCCGAACTGTACAGACGATTCGCAGGTGTCCTGCGTGCCGATGCGTCCCAAGGCGCGAACGCCGGGAATTTGGAATCCGTTGCCGTTCTTCGACACCGTCCGCGACGACGGCCAACTCGCAAACGTTCAGTCGATAGCGGCATTCTATGCCGCGGCCCGCAACGGAACGCTGCCGGCCGTCTCATGGGTCGCGCCCTCACAGCCCGTCAGCGAACATCCGCCGGCTCTGGTCAGCAACGGGCAATCGTACGTGACGAGCGTGATCAACGCCGTCATGCGAAGTCCCGACTGGAGCAGTACCGCGATCTTCCTCGCGTGGGATGATTGGGGCGGTTTCTACGATCACGTCGTGCCGCCGCACGTCGACGAAAACGGTTACGGCCTGCGCGTGCCAGCCTTGGTGATCTCGCCCTACGCGCGCCGCGGCTTCATCGATCACCAGACGTTGAGTTTCGACGCGTACTTGAAGTTCATCGAGGACGACTTTCTGGGGGGGCAACGCCTCGATCCGCGAACTGACGGCAGGCCAGATCCACGACCGGACGTGCGCGAGGACGCGCCGATCCTCGGTGATCTCAGGCGCGATTTCGATTTCACGCAACCGCCGCGACCGCCGCTCGTGCTACCGGTGCACCCGACACCTGGTAACTAGGCCGTGTTTTCAAAGTAGTAGATTGACGACGTGCATGCTTGCCGCGATGAGGATCACGGCGGCGTAGTTGGCGGCGAGCTTTTCGTACCGCGTCGCTAGGCGCCGCCATTGCTTGAGTCGATTGATGCATCGTTCGATGAAAACACGGCCTAGCCATCAAATTCAGCGGATTTTGTGATTTCAACTCGCGAGAAGTTCGCGAAATCCGTTAGATCGCCGTCCCTTGTGGTAGCCAACGACATCTGCTCATGTATGACAGCAATTCTATCATGAACGGAGCGCGATGAACATCGGCCCGCACTGATTCACCCGATGCACATCGCGGCGATGCGCACGCACCCGTCGCTCCTTCGACGTCGCG
>DAHXOK010000001.1:47379-85616 GCA_027364935.1 Vulcanimicrobiota bacterium
GCCATCGCCGGCCTACAGCGGCGGCTGTGCCGTAATTAAGTCCAATTGAAAATCCCGCAGTTGTTTTACTGGACGGCGCGGAATGCCGGCGCCATCGTATCCTGTTCGGCGCCCGTGATCCCAACTTTCGCTGCGATTTCCCGCCAGCCAGCCATCGTCTCGCGTAATCGCGTAATGGTCCGCAGCGCCTCGGTGTCTCGGACGCGAAAGTATTGCGCGATGGATCGTGCGAGGTCGAGATCGAGCGCGTTGTCACTATCGTCGATATCGAGCGCTAATCCCAGCGAATCAGGATTCGGATTCATATCGTAGGCCGGAGAGAGTCTCCAGCCATTCGGCGTGAGCAAAAAACCGTGATTGCGCAGATGATCGTCGGTATTCGAGACCATGATGTTGAAGACGATTCGCGTCCACAGTTCCAAAAGGTCCGCGCCGGCTTCCGCCCCTTGTGAAGCGAGAACATCTGCGATCTCGAGGTAGCTCGCGCTCTCACCGTCGACGTGTCCAGTCAACGTCATCGCCGACGCAAAATGAATGCGTTCGCCAGCTTCTCGTCGGTCGAAGCGGCGCACCAGAAACGTGCGCGCGGCACCGCCAAAACGGCGGGCCGAGGCAGTAGGCACGCGGATGCCGCAGCGAGACGCCAATTCGTGCAGGACGTACTCCCACGCGCCGGTATCATGGCGATCGTTCACGCTCGGGAACTTCGCGATCCAGAGATTCCCGTCGGGATCGCTCACTGACGCCTTCGGGCGAGCTCCGCCGAGTGACGCGCCGGGCGCGAGCAAGATGCGTAGTTGCTCGTCGAGGCCCGCGTCGTCGTCTTCGTCGCTTTCGAACGCGCGGCTCGCTGCTTCGAGTTCGCGAATGCGTACGAAAGGGGGCGCCGCGATTGGGAGGTCAGCGGCAAGAAAAGCGCCCGTATCGTCGAGTTTGAAACGGAGCGCCCCCGACCGAAACGCGTCATGAACACCGAGCAAGTAGTCCGATTCGCAGAGCCGCGCGTTGGCCGGCAGATTACCCGCGCGCTTGCGGCGTGCAAAACTGCGTTCGATCAAACGCCGTCCCCAGCGGTCGGGGCTCGAGTCGGCAAACATCCCGAACCGTCTGCGCCCATTGCGGGGATACTGCGGCCCGGCAAAGAGGCTGATATCCGGATCGAGCTGCTGCCGCGCCAGGTGGGGGTCGGTGAGCGCGACCTCTGAAAACGCAAATTCGAAGATCTCACCGGTTCCGCCGGCGCGCGCGTCGAGCAATCCGAGGTGCATCGGCTCTCGGTCAGGCGACCAGTCGGCGTAGACGCCAATGCGACGATCGTTCACGTTTTCACATGTTGCCGGCGCTTCAGGCTCGCGTCCTGAAGGTAGCGCCCAATCGGATCGGTGGCGGCGACGGCGTCGAGGTCGGCGTCGAGTCCAAGCACGTGGAGCACCGAAGTGTAGGCGCCAATCGTCGCGCCGGGGCGGCCTTGCTCGATCCCGCGCAACGTCACACCCGACATGCCGGCGCGCTCCGCGACAAGCGCCGCAGGGAGTCCGCGCCGGCGGCGCGCGCTGCGAATGCGCTCGCCAAGCTGACGCAAGCGACGCTGGACACGGGGGAGAAGAGTTGCGGTGGTCCTAGCCATGGACAGTATTCTAGCGCTTATCGCCGTTAACGTCTAGAATACTAGCACCAGTACGACCAGGCCATCGGACGGGGTGCACGGTGCTCGAGTTCGCAGCCTCCGGTGGCCGACAAGGCCGACAAAATCCTTGACGCCACGTTCGAGGTTCTGCTAGGCTCCTTGGCACATGAGGCGGCTATTACGGGTCAGCGGGAGCACGGCTTCGGCCCTGGGGCCGCTCGAAACCCCGGTGATGGAGGAGTTATGGCGCCGTGGGGGATGGTCGAGCGTGGCGGACCTCATGCCCATCTTTCGTGCGAGGTTTGCCTACTCGACGATCAAGACGATCCTCAACAACCTGGTCGAAAAGGGGCACCTGAAGAAGCGTTCCGCCGGCCGCGCCAACGAGTTCTCGGCTGCCGTCACGCGGCAAGCGTTCGAGGAGCGCATCGTGGCGGATTTGGTCAGGCCGCTCGTCACCCAGTATCGTAATCCGTTCTTGGCGCACATCGTCGATCAGCTTGACGACGAGGAGAGCGTCCGCGAACTCGAGCGCCTGTTAAAGAAGAAGCGCGAGACACGCCGCGATGGCTGATCTGCTAACATTCATTCGGGAATGCGCGGCTTCGGGAGCATTGATTGGTTCGATGTGCGGCGCGCTCGTCGTGCCGTTCTTTGCATGGCTCGCGATTCGCGTGCTGGCACCGCATGTCAGGCGAATGAATGATGACGCCGGATGGCAGGCTCCACTCGCCGCAATCGCAGCGACGGCTCCGGCTGCGATCTTCCTCATGCTTGGCATCATTGGATTGGCCGGGTCGGTCTCGGCGGGATGCTTGAACTATCTTTGGGGCCGAGCGATGTTCGCTACCATCGCCACGTTGCTGCTTCTGGCGCTGTGCCGTGCCTCGTTGGGGGCGTATCGGCGGTTCCGGGACGTGCGCCGTTTGATGCGTGCATCGCGGCCTCCCGATGCGGCGCTGCGCGCGATCGCCGAGCGCTGCCGCGTGCGAGTTAGGACGCTGAGGTACGCGGAGCCGTTTTGCGCGCTCGCCGGTCTGTGGAGCCCCGTCGTATTGATCTCCTCACAGTCGCTCGGGCGCCTCAGCGTCGAAGAGCTGGAGGCCGCGCTCTTGCACGAGCGCGCCCACGCCGCTCGGCTCGATCACGCCCTCGGTGCCGCACTGAGCTTCTTTGCCGAGCTGCTCCCGTTGCCGGCCGGAGATCTGATCGAAACGTACGCGAAGGCACGCGAAGCCGCCGCAGATGAACGCGCTACCCGTGAGTGCGAGCCCGATGCGCTTGCGTCCGCGATCGTTCGCCTCGCCAGTGCCAAGCCGTTGCCGCGCGGAATCGCCGCGCTGACCGAAGATAGCCGGTCGATCAAGTACCGCATTGCGGCCTTGCTCGAAGACCGCGCCGGACGCGTCACTCCACCCGCTCGGCGCATCGTAACCGTTACCTCATTGACCGCGATCGTCGTAACGAGCATCGCGCCCGCCGTTCTCTTCTCGCTCAACTTCATTGCGTGTACGGGGAAAGTAATGTGAGGAGTTTCGTGTGATCCGACGGCTTCTTTTCGCATGCGCTGGAGTGCTAACCATCTTAGCAGTACTCGCCATTCCCGTGCTTGCCGCTCCGATGACGACCATGGCACCGGCGACGTCGGCGACCATGGCTCCGATGACGCAGTCGCCTGCGCAGATCGTTCACAACTCGATGGCAGGGACGAGCATGAACGGCGCAAGCGATGCAACGCCTTGGCGTGATGCGGTTTTCGCGCTCGTGGCCGTCATTCTCGTTGGCGTACTCGTCCTGCGGCGTGACCGGAGCCCCTCGACCATTGGACTCGTCGCCGTTGCAGCACTCGTGGTGCTAGGTATGGCGTATGCGCAATCACGCAACTCGAGCACAGCGGCGAACATGGGCTCGATGCAGGGCGCGCGTGGCTCGGCTCCCGTGCCGGTGACGCTTGCGCGAGTTAGAGGGGGCGGTAGCGACGCGACCATCGCAGCACCTGCGAACGTCGAGCCATATTTCGTGCAGAACGTGATGGCGCGTGCACCGGGGCTGCTTGGTAATTTCTCGGCTTACACGGGAGATCGGGTCTACTCCGGAGAGATCGTCGCGCGACTGAACGAGCCTGAGCTGGGTTACGACGCGCAAGCGGCGCAGCAGAACGCGATCTCTATGGGCGCGCAAATGTCAGCGGCACGAGAAAACGTGCGGTACTGGAATGCCGAAATCGCGCGGGAACGCTATCTCCTCGGGCAAGGCGCCGTTTCGGTCCAGGAGTACCAAAACGAGCGTGCGCAGGCGGCCGCGGCGCGCTCGCAATACGAATCGGTGCGCGCGCAACTAGCGGCGGCGCAGGATACGGCGCATGCGCAAGAGGTGACGGCGGGTTACACGAGCGTGATCGTTCCGGACGACGGCGTCGTGATGAAGCGGCTTGTCGATCCCGGCGTCTACGTGCAAGCCGGAACGCCGATTTTGCAAATGGCGGTGATAAGCCATTTGCGCGTGCGAGCGCAAGTGGCACAGCAAAATCTCGGCGAGGTGCACGTCGGAACGCCGGTTGACGTGATGTTCGACGACGGCAGGACGGTGCATGGTCGCATCTCTTCGATTTCGCCGGTCGTCGATCCCGATACGCACGTCGCAATCGCCGAAGCGATCGTGCCGAATCCCGGTGATTCCTACCAGCCCGGCGCTTTCGTGCACGTCATGCTGCACGCTCAAGGCAGTATCGCTCGAAACACGTTCGTGGTTCCGTCCGGTGCAATCGTCGGCGGAGAGACGGCGGCGGTCTGGGTCGATCGCAACGGGAGTGCGCACCGGGTCCCCGTGCGCGTGATCTCCGACGATGGGCTGTACGCGAGCGTCACGGGAGATCTTCAAACCGGCGTGCGTGTGGTTGTGAGCGGCGCGGAAGACCTCGAAGAGGGTCAAGCAATCACGCCGGCCACTCAATGATAGCGTCGATCAAGGAAACTGAGCGGAGCATCGCCGCATGGGCACTGCGCAACCCCTATGCGGTTTTCGCGGCGTTCTTTGCGATCGTCATCGGAGCGATCGCCGCGGTGCTGTTCTTGTTGCCGACCCGCATGATGCCGTACGTGCAAAGCCCGCTCATTTCCGTCGTCACGATGACGCCGGGCTACTCACCGCAAGAAGTCGAGACCTATTTCACCAAACCAATTGAAGAACGGATGACGGACCTGCAAGACGTGCGGTACATTCGCTCGTATTCGCAACAAGGCATCTCGATCGTCACGCTGCAGTTTCATTACGGCGCGAATATGCAGCGCGCACTCGTCGACGCGCAGCAGCTCGCGCAGCAAGCGCAGGCGGACCTTCCCTACGATCGTGCGAATCTCAAGCCGAGCTACGTCGTGCCGGTCGATCCGCTGAACACGCCGGTCCTGCAACTTGCAGTGACCGGCCAAGGCTGGGACCCGGTGCTGTTACGGCAGTTCGTCGCAAACACCGTCGTCGCCGATCTCAAGAGCGTGCCGGGGGTGGAGGTCGTCTTCCCGTTCGGCGGGTTGCAGCGGCAGATTCGAGTCAACGTCGACCGCGACGCGCTTGCCGCCGACCACCTTTCGATCCTGGACGTTCGCGATGCGCTCGACGCGCAAAACGTCAGCCGATCGGGGGGTGTGATCACCGGCGGTCCTTACGAAACGCTGATCCGCGGCGACCAGCGCGCGCAGTCCGCGCAGAGCATGCTCGATTATCCTGTTGCGACGATGGGCGGCCGCACCGTGTATCTAAGCGACCTCGCAACCGTCACCGACGGACCTGCTGAAGTACGCAGCACCTACCGTCTGAACGGAGAGAGCGCGGTCGAGGTTTCGGTTGTAGAAAACCCCGACGCCGGTTCGCCGCAAGTCATCGCGGCGGTGATGCAGCGTATCAAGCAAATCGAGGCGGCTCATCCCGGATTGCATTTCACGCGCGCCTACGATAACTCGCGATTTGTTGGGGACCTCACGCGCAATATGCTCGAGGAACTGATCATCAGCGTCATCCTCGCGGGCATCGTGTTGTTGGTGTTCCTCGAAGACGTCAGCGCGACGCTCATCGTCATGACATCCGTGCCGACGTGCTTGGCCATCGCGGTTCTGCTGTTCGTGCCGATGGGTCTCTCGATCAACAGCTCCACCTTGATCGGATTGTTACTCGCCATCGGCCGTCTCGTGGACGATTCCATCGTCGTGATTCACTGGGTTCATAACAAACTGGAAGCCGGCAGTACTCCGGTGCGGGCGGCCATCGATGGAACGATGGAAGTGTTCTTGCCGATCGCGGCGGCCACCGGCGTTTCGGTGTTTGCGGTTTTTCCGATGCTGATGAGCGGCGGCATCACGCAGACCATGTTCGTCGGTCTGGTATGGCCTATTATCTTCGCGCTGCTCGCGGCGCTGATCGTTTCGGTGACGCTCACGCCCCTGCTGGCCGCGTACTTGTTCCAGCCGAAGGAGCTGCGCGCGCCGTTACGGACACGGCTCGACAGCGCAGTCACACGGATGTTGCGCCCGACGCGCGCCGCGCTGCGCGGGCTCGACGCAGTCTACCGTCGTAGTCTCTCCTGGAGCCTCGATCATCGCGGCATCGTCCTTGCGAGTGCAGCGCTTTTGACCTATATCGGCATTTCGCTCTATCCGTTCATCGGCCAGGAGATGATGCCGCTGGCCGACACCGGCCAAGCGTACGGATTTCTCGAGATGGATCCCGGCACGTCGTTCACCGCGACGAATGCGGCCAGCCGGCGAATCGAAGCGTTGCTCTTGCGCGACCGAGACGTAGAGAAAGTCTCCGCCGAGATCGGCGAGGACAACGGCAGCGACTATTTCACCGGCCAGCCTATGAATACCGCGAACGACGCGTCGTACATGATCACGTTCAAGCCCAAAGAGCGACGCAAGCGTTCGATTTGGCAGATCATGGACGCGATCTATGCCAAAGCGACGCGAACCATTCCGGGTATTCGACGGCTCGAATTCAAGGAGATGGGTTCCGACGTCATGGCCAGTAACAACGCGCCGATCGAAATGCTCTTGTATGGGCCGCGGCGTAATGAACTGTATCATCTCGCGAGCGTGGTTGCCGATCAGGCGCGACTGATTCCCGGACTATACGAAGTCTCGACGAGTTCTTCGTACACGCAGCCCGAGGAAGACCTGGTGGTGGACCGGGCGCGTGCGTCTGAGATCGGTCTTACTCCGCAAGAAGTGCAGCAGCAGGCGTATTACGCGCTGCACGGCGGCCTAACCACGGAGTACTTCAACCCGCCGAATCTGCGCCACGATACGATTGTAGTGCGATACGCGCGCGGAATGCGCAACCGTCTCGGCGACATTGCGAGCGTGCAGATCGTCGGCAAAGACGGCCAGTTGGTTCCGCTGAGCGCACTCGCTCACGTCGAACGCAGTATCGGGCCGTCGCTGATCGAGCACGACGATCTGCGCCCGAGCGTTTCCGTTCTCGGCTTCTACCGGCGCGGCGGTCCTGGCGAGATGAGCCTCGACACGAGCATTCTCATGCGCGGAATGGCGGCCGTGCCGTTCCCGCAAGGGTACGGCATGGAGATGCGCGGCGACATGACCGAGATGATGCAGAGCTTCTCACGCCTGATCGCCGCGATGGAGATCGCAATCCTGTTCATCTTCCTGCTGCTCGCCGCGCAGTTCCGCTCGGTGATCCAACCGCTCGTGATGCTGTTTGCGATCCCGCTGCAACTGCTCGGGATTTTCGGTGCGCTTCTACTCGCGCACCAGTCGTTCTCGACCGTCTCGATCCTCGGTATCGTGGCCGCCAACGGCATGGCCGTGAGCAACGCTATCTTGTTGCTCGACCTCATCATCCGCAAGCGGAAGGAAGGAATGACGCGACGCGATGCGATTCTCTACGCCGGCCCCGTTCGTCTGGCGCCGATTCTCATGACGACGATCGTGAGCATCATGGTACTCATCCCTGTAGCATTGTTTCCGAAGACGGGGATCGACGCGTACGCGCCGCTTGCAACCGTTATCATCGGCGGACTCGCGATTTCAACGGTGCTGACGCTCTTCGTCGTGCCCGTCTTGCACGACGTGCTCGACGAATTGCCGACCTCGTGGCGCCGTGCCGTTACGCGCGGAGCGAAGGCCGCTGATGCATAGGAACCGGCGAGCGTTTCGCCGCGTTGCGCTCTCGGCCGCAGTGCTCTTTCTCCTTCCGCATCTCACATCGGCGGCCGGCACGCAAGAATGGCACGGGAGCCTCACGCTCTCGCAGGCGATTGCCCGGGCGGAGCGGGCCGGTTTCCCGGTGCGCGTGGCGGTAGCCGGATCTCAAGCGGCGGCCGCGCAAGCCGCAGCAGCGCGCGCGGCGCTCTTTCCGCAGGCGAGCCTGGGCGCGACCACGATGAACGGCGGGATCGCGCAGCTTGGGATGCCGGTCGCGCAACAGAACTACGTCAGCGTGAACGCGAGCGTTCCACTCTTCGCGCCTAGCGCGTTTGAATCAGCGAGAGCCGCAGGAGAATCGGCGCAGGCGGCAAGTTATGACACGGAACAAACGGGGAGCGATACGATGCTCGAAGCCGTACAAGCGTACGAGGGTACACTGCTTGCCCAAGCGATCTACGAAGCACGGGAAACGACGGTCCGGTACGAGCGGCGGCACGTTCACGATGTCAGTGTGATGGTAAAAGGCGGAGCGCTTCCTCTGTACGTGCTCGCCGAGTCGCAGGCTGCGCTCGAAGCTTCGGTTCAATCAGCCGAGGACGCGGCCGCAGAGCGCGACGAAGCGATGAACGACCTCAAAGTGGTGCTCGCCTTCGGCCTGCGTTCCTCGATCTCGTTGGCTCAGCCGCTCCAACCCTTGCCGATCAGCGGTGCCGAAACGATGTTTGCGGCGCGCGCTCTTTCGGTCCGCCCCGACGTCCTCGCGGCGCAGCGCAGCGTCGCGGCGGCGCGCGCGCAACTCGCTGCTGCACGCGCGGCGTACTTGCCGGTGATTAGCGCGTCGGCACAGACGTACAACGGCGGCTCGCATCCGTATTTGGGCAATCACGGATATGAGGTCGGCATTTCCGCCTCGCTCTCGATTATCGACGGCGGCAGCCGTTCGGCGGCGTTTCACGCCGCGCAGGCGAATCTTGCCGCGGCGCAGGCGATGCTCGATCAGGCAGAACTCTCCGCACGGCGTGACGTCGCCAACGCTTGGCGTGAATATGAAGCCGCGGTGCGCAACGTCCGCAGCGCGCAGATCGAAGAAACCGCCGCAGCGCAGACGCTACGTATCACGACGCTGCGCGAGCGAAGCGGCAAGGGGATTACGCTGGAAACACTAGACACGCTCGCTCAGGATGCATCGGCGCGTGAGGCGGTGCTGCGGGCGATCGCGCGCCTCAACATCGCAGTCGCCTCGGTCCACCACGCAGCCGGGGACACCTCGATCGGCGCGAGGACCCCACGACGCGACGCGCTCCATTCGTCGTTCGTCCCACCCGGTTGACATTCACAATCCTATAAACTATCATTCTAACGATGATTAGAATGTCGCACGCGACGAGGCCGAGCCCTCGCCGCTTGAAAGACAGCCTATACGAGTACTTCGCGCGCATCGGAAAGGCGACGGGCAGTCCGAAGCGCTTGGAGATCCTCGATTTGCTCTGCCAAAGCGAGAAGAGCGTCGAGGAGATCGCCAGGCAGGCAGATCTCGACGTAAAGAACGCCAGCGCCCACCTCAAAGTGCTCCATTCGGCCCGTCTTATCGACTCGCGGCGCAGCGGGAAGCACGTGTACTACCGCGTTGCGGATGCAACGGTAGCCGAGTACTGGCTGATGACGCGGGCCATGGCGCAACACCGGTTTGCGGAGATCGAGCGAACGGTGAGGAGCTACTTTCACGAGCGTGAAACGATGGTGACGCTCGATCGTCAGGCGCTCTTGGGCAAAGCCAGAAAGGGCGACGTGATCGTGTTGGACGTGCGCCCGCGCAGCGAGTACGAACAGGCGCATTTACCCCACGCGCGATCGGTTCCGCTGCCCGAGCTGGAGCAGCGCTTGGCAACATTGCCGAGAAACAAGCACATCATCGCGTACTGCCGCGGACCGTATTGCGTGTTGTCTCAAGAAGCGCTCGAAATGTTGCGCAAACGCGGGTTCAAGGCGTTCCGGCTCGCCGACGGAGTCTTGGAATGGCAAGCGGCAGGACTTCCCCTCGTACGTAACACGTCCCCGGAGGTTTAGAAATCGTGGCGTCATTGTTCGTCCTCAACGACCCTCCGTATGGTACGGAGCGCAGCTACAACGGTCTGCGGCTTGCCGGGTCGCTTGGGAGGAAAGGCACGGAAGTGTTCGTCTTTCTCATCGGCGATGCCGCGGCTTGTGCGAAGCGCGGACAGAAGGTTCCGTCGGGTTATTACAGCGTGGAGGTCATGCTGCGCAACGTGGTCCGAAACAATGGCACGATCGGGGTATGCGGCTCTTGCATGGACGCGCGCGGCATCACGGACGCGGAGCTCGTCGAGGGCGCGCGTCGCAGCTCGATGGACGAGTTGACCGAGTGGACCATGAACGCCGACAAGGTCGTGGTGTTCTAAGCGATGGGTCATACTGCCGTCGTTCTCGGAGCCGGCGTCGGCGGCTTGGTCGCCGCGAACGAGCTTCGAGCGCACGCCACAAAGGCCGACCGGGTCATTCTGGTCGATCGCAATCCTATTTGCTTGTTCGCCCCGTCGCTCTTGTGGCTTGCCGTCGGCAGCCGCAACATGCAGGACATCCGAAGGCCGATTCGCGAGCTGTTGCGCCCCGGCGTCGAGTTCGTGCAAGCAAACGTGCAAGCGATCGACCCGGCGCAACGGAAAGTGAGGGTCGACGGAGCCGAGCTGAGTGCCGACGCGATCGTCATCGCGCTTGGCGCCGAGCTGGCCGCTGATTCCGTTCCCGGACTGGTCCAAGCCGGGCACAATCTCTACACCGAGGAAGGCGCGCAATCGTTACACGATGCCCTTGCGAAGTTCAAGAGCGGGACGGTCGTGGTCATGACGGCCAGCCCCCTGTACAAGTGCCCGGCGGCCCCGTACGAAGCCGCGATGCTCGTCGAGAATTTCCTGCGCAAGCGAGGCGTTCGCAACACCACTTCCATAGAGATGTACGCAGCGGAACCCGGCCCGATGGGCGTCGCCGGCCCGGCCGTTTCGGATGCCCTCAAAGCGATGCTTCGCAGCAAGGGAATCGCGTATTCGCCAAGCCATCAGGTAGCGGCGGTAGATCCTGCTGCTCGCGTTATCAGCTTTGCCGACGGATCGTCTGCGGCGTACGATCTGCTGGCGTATGTTCCGCCGCACCGCGCTCCAAGGCTCGCAGCCGAATCCGGCTTAGCCGGAGATACAGGCTGGATTCCGGTAAACCGCTCGACGCTCGAAACGACATTTGACGGCGTGTACGCGATCGGCGACATCGTGACCATTCCATTGTCGATGGGGAAACCGCTTCCCAAGGCCGGCGTCTTCGCGCATGCAGAGGCTCAGGTCGTCGCGCGCAACATTGCCGACTCATGGAAATTACGTCCGCCGAGTGCGGTTTTCGACGGACATGGAGCGTGCTTCGTAGAGATCGGTGACCACAAGGCGGCGATGGGAGCCGGTAACTTTTTCGCGGAACCGGCTCCACAAATCGCCTTGAAGCCGCCTTCGCTATGGTGGCACCTCGCGAAGGTGATTTTCGAAATGCGATGGTTGAAGCGATTCCCGCCCGTATCGCACCGGTCGGTTTGATGAGGAGCGCCGAGTAAGCTGGTGTATCAGGGATAATTCATGAAACGCACGCAGTTCATCGCTTCACTCGCAACCGCCGGACTCACTGCGGCTCGTGCCTCTCGTTCAATCGCCGTAGCGCGGCGTCCGGACTATCTCATCACCGTCGAGGAGACATCGTGGGAGGTTCGGCCCGGGCTCACCGTGCGCACGAAGTCCTACGGCGGCGTCGTGCCGGCACCGCTCTTGCGGATGCAGGAAGGCAGCGAGGTCATCGTCGAGGTGCGCAACCGCACCACGGTCCCGCAGTCGATCTCATGGCATGGCATGATCGTGCCCGATTGGGTCGACGGCTTGGCGACGCCGGACGTTCCGGCCGGCGGCTCGCGCACGTACACGTTTGCGGCAACGCCTGCGGGGACACGGCTCTACCACTCCGTGCACGGCGGCGGCATGTTCAGCGGCATGTTCGGGCCGCTCGTCGTCGAGGGAAAGAACGAGCCCGGCAACTACGATCGCGAGGTCGTGCTCGTTCTTCACGAGTTCCAGCATTCGATCCCGAAACAGGGCACGATGACGGATGAGCGGCCGCCCGGATCACCAACGCTCACCGCGCCTGCCATGGGGATGATGAGCGGCGGCATGATGGGTGGCAGCATGATGGGCGGCGGCATGATGGGCGGGATGATGCAGAACATGCCGATGCACGATGCCCGCTATGCCGCCTACGCGGTCAACGCAAAGGCGCTGGGCGCAGGCGATCCGATCCGCGTCAAGCGTGGTGAGCGCGTGCGTTTCCGATTGATCAATGCCAGCGCTACCCTCACCCACCGCGTCGCTTTCCCCGGGCACCGCTTTGACGTGACTCACCTCGACGGCAACCCCGTTCCGCGATCGCGAACGCTCGACGCCGTTGAGATGGGTTGCGGCGAGCGTGTCGACGCTCTCGTGACGATGGATACGCCGGGGGTCTGGATTCTCGGAAGTACCGAGGCACAGGCTCGCCGCCTCGGTTTGGGGATCGTCATCGCTTACGACGGTGAGCATGGCGAGCCGGTCTGGCGCGACGGAGCGCGCGACGCGTTCCGTTATCAGGACTTCGGAGCACCGGCAAGGCCGAGCGACGTCGACGGTACCTACGACCTTGTGCTCGCCAAATCGCCGGCTGCGCCGGATGCTTGGAGCATCAACGGCCAAACCTATCCTGACACACCGCGCATCGAGGTGCGTCAGGGCAAGACATACCTCATTCGCTTCTCGAACATGTCGATGATGGAGCACCCGATGCACATGCTCGGCAATGATTTCGAGCTTGCGCGCGTCGATGGCATTCCGACCTCCGGCATTCGCAAAGACGTGGTCGTGGTGCGGCCGATGATGGGCAGCAGCGATATTCTCTTCCGCGCCAACAATCCGCACGGTGGTCGCTTCTTGCTCCTCTGCCACAATTGGCAGCACATGGAAGGCGGGATGGCTTCGGTCATCGCCTACGTCGCGCGATAAGTTAGAGGGCCGCGTGCGCCGCGGCACCGCCTATCCGGCGACGCTCGTCGTCACCTCGCCCGACGACCCGCGCGTGGATCCGATGAACGCGCGCAAGTTCGCCGCGCGCCTGAAGACGTGGCACCACGATGCCTCCATTGCGACGCTGCGACGTCGCGCTCACGATGACTTAGCCCGTCCATTTAATGGTTCGGCAACTCTCTACGATCGTGCCATCCCGTTTTATCCGTTGCTGCAGCAACGTTCTCGTCTATTAGCGAATAGCTCGTGCTCCTTCCACCAGCGCTATCCCTTTTCAGAATGCTCGCTGCAATGAGACCTTCGATATCGCGCAGCGCAGTGTCCGCCGAGCACGCGGCGATCTTCGCCCATTTCGACGAAGTGAGTTTGCCCTCGAAGCCGTCGAGCAGCTTGTTCAGCATCATCTGCTGGCGGTCGTTGAGCGCCGCGGTTCGATGGTGCTCCCAAAACTGTGCCTTGGCCAAGACCGCAGTCAACTCTGCTTGTGCACCTTCAAACGCGCGGCCAAGGCAGCCCAGGAACCACTCCATCCAGGGCGTGATGTCAAGATCGCCTTTCTGCGTTCCTTCAAGGAGCTTGTAGTATTCGTTGCGCTCCTCCCGGATCTGCGCCGACATGCTGTAGAAGCGTTGCGAACTCTGCTCCGAGCGCGCGAGCATAAGATCTGTGAGCGCGCGCGCGATACGTCCGTTGCCGTCGTCGAATGGATGGATCGTCACGAACCACAAATGCGCGATCCCCGCCTTCAGGACGAGATCCATGTCCTCGGCATCATTAGACCAGCGCAAAAGGGCGCGCATTTCTTCGTCGACGCGCGAGGCAGGGGGCGCCTCATAGTGAACTTTCTCGCGGCCAATCGGCCCCGAGACGACTTGCATCGGGCCTGCCGCATCCTTCCGCCAGGCGCCAACGGTGATCTTTAACATGCCGCTGTACCCGGTCGGGAACAGCGCCGCATGCCAGGCAAAGAGTCGCGCCTTGGTGAGCGGCTCGGTGTATTTTTGCGTGGCATCCAGCATCATCTCGACCACGCCCTCAACGTTGCGGTCAGCAGGCGTGAGCGCACCGATGTCTATCCCGAGCCGGCGGGCGATCGACGACCGAACCTGATCCCTATCGAGTTTCTCGCCCTCGATCTCGTTCGATTTGAGGATCTCTTCGGTCAGGCTTTGCAACGTCGCCTGGGCCCGCAAAGAGAATCCGAGCCCCTCCATCCGGCCAAGCAGGCGGCCCTGGAGATGACGAACCGCGGCAAGGAGGCTCGCCAGCTTTTCTTGGTCGAGGTGGAAACGGGGCCATTTCCGCCGTTCGTGGATGTAGGTAGTCATAATCACCGCATCGTTTGCGGAGATTATGCCACTTATTCACCGCATCCGCAAATCCTTTTCACCGCATAATTTGCGGAGAACATGGCTCCTAATCCCCGCATCGTTCTCGACCCATCCCCGGGCCAGCATGGCCAAGGCGGCTTACGAAAAACAGGCACGTAAGCTCGTACACTATACATTGCAGTATAGTTCAGTATACGTTGACGTATAGTTGACTATACATCGAAGTATAGTTATTCTGATTACGAGATGCCTACTGCCGCTCGATTCCAGCTCCCCGAAGACCATGAGCCGCCCGCTGCTCCGTCCATATTCGGGAGCGAAATGCCCACCCGGCTCCTTTTGCTTACTGCTGTGCTTGGCGAAACCTATCCCGCGGAGCTCGCGCGCTACGCTAACGCAAGCATCTCGTCCGTACAGCGCAGCCTGGATCTACTAGAAGACGAGGGTTTGATTGCCTCGCGGCAACTGGTTGTCCGCGAAGTGACACTCAACCCAACATATCCTGCTGCGAAGGAATTGCGGGCGTTCCTCCGTCGACTCGCCGAAGGCTACCCGCAATATCGGAGAATCCAAGAATCGATTAGACGGCGACCCCGAAGGCGCGCCAAGCGCGTGTGATCGACGAAAACTCATCCCTCGAAGAGGTATGTTTCGAAGCTGGCGCAGCGTTAGATCGATGCCGCATTGATGCCGTGCTGACGGGTGGCAGTGCAGCCGCTGTATACTCGCCAGGCACCTACACGTCACTTGACGCGGATTTTGTATTCCTAAAGGTACCGCGGCGCGAGCGCCTGGAGCGCGCCCTTGCTGCTACTCGCGCAATCACACGATCACTGTCGCGGGAAAGCCTGAGATTCGCGGCTCGAGCGACCCCGGCTTTCGTGGCGACGCTGCGAGATACAATCCCGAGGAGTTGCTCGTCGCAAGCCTCTGTGCATGCCACATGCTTTGGTACCTGCACCTCTGCTCCGTCGACGGAATAGCGGTCGTCGACTATCGAGACAACGCCTCGGGGGTGATGGAAGAAAATGACGACGGGTCCGGCCAGTTCGTGCGCGTCGAGCTTCGGCCCGTCGTGTCGATCTCTCGAGACGGCGATCGGGCCAAGGCGCGCTCTCTCCATGACGACGCGCATCGCCTGTGCTTCATCGCGCGTTCCGTAAACTTCCCAGTCGAGGTGGCTGCAGAGATCGTCACGTGAGACGAGGGGAGTGCTCGCTTCGTATCATGGATCGAGGGCGCCCTTGGGATACCAACATGGTGCGCCCAGCCAAAAAAGATCGTGGCCTTTACAACCAACGGGGCACGTGCGAGCAATGGATCAAAGAAGGCAAAGGTGCGATCAAGTGGACGCGCCTTTCGTGTATCCCTTCAACGCAAACGCGGTTCGGCTTCAACTGCACGCGCTGGCTTACAATCTTGGAAACTTCCTTCGCACGCTTGCAACGCCTGAGCCGATCCAGGACTGGGCGCCCACGAGCCCGCGCGAGAGGCTCACCAAGATCGGCGCAAAGGTCGTCAGCCACAGTCGGGCTTCACTACATGAAAAAACAACGGCTCGGCCTGCCGAGCGCATTGAAAGCGGCCGGAATCATCCGGCCGCCGCTAGAAAAGGACGGCCATATGGGGAATGCCGGTTTTAACTACGATTAACCAACTCCGTGCGGTCAAATGATGCGGATAACCTCATATCTGATTGTGCGCAACAGTAAGACTGGCTTCGACTAATGGCAACGTGACTTGGTGTAGGTGACCAAAACGAGGATTTGCAGATAGTCAGCGGAGGGAATCTCTTGTAAAATCAAATATGGAGAGGTGGCAGAGTGGTTGAATGCGGCGGTCTTGAAAAGCACGCTGGCCATCCCGACAGGTACCAACGAACCTCGATGAGTCCCGGAAAATAAGGTTTTCCGGTACGTGGCGGTACGCGCCGTGACGTGTTTCGTTAGCAGATCCGTTAGCAAATCGCGATTTGCTAACAAACTTGCTAACAAGCTCCGGCCAGCCGTGCTCGCCGATGATCACGAAGGTGTCAACGCCTTGACCCAGTTCAACGCCTTGCACAAGGGCATCGGCTCGCCTTGCTGGTAGCCCCACGTACGTAATGGCGTCCGATTCCAAGGCTACCGACGTGGAGCACCTCGCTGCGCGCGATTGGTTCGGATATGGTCGCTGGGAGGCCCCGTACTGGTTTATCGGACCGGAACCCGGCATGAAGAAGGGGGAGGGGGATAACCTTCGCGAGCGGTGTCAAGCGTGGGTCGATCTCGGCGCTCCAGAACTGCTAGATCTTCGAGCTCACCACGATGCTTTCGGTTACTCGAAGTGGCACACGCGCAGCATTCGCATGGCGACGCCAGTCGCATCCGAGACGATGCGCCCACCGACACAAGATACGTGGCGTCGGCTGATCGCGTTACTGTTAGCATTCAAAGGTGCGCACGGACAACGATGCCATCGCGGACTATCAGTGCATGTTGTGGGGGGCGGCGAACGGCGAGACGTGCCTCACCGAACTATCCGCGCTTGCGGCAAATAACGTATCCGTTCAGCGCAATCGCGAGGCATTCCGGAACGAGCGTTGCGATCGGCTTCGAGCCCGCCTCCTCGAGCACTCGCCTGCGTTCGTCGTCATGTACGGGCTTGGAGCGCGCGGATCGTACGAACGTGTCAGCGGTGCGGCCTTTGCCGCGGATGGATACGCGCGTCTTGGCAATACGCTATGTGCGCTCGTCGAGCATCCCACGGCTCGGCCGGGGAAGCCCATGCGGTGGTGGATCGCGAAAGGCATCGAGATTCGCAACAAGCTACCGATTCGCAATGGGTGAGAACAGAGCGCCAGCAGGAGCGCCACGCAAATAAAGGCGAGGCGCTAATGGGCGACGCACTCGCGGGGACCCTGGGCGACCCGAAGCAGACATTCACGACGGAACCTAAGCGAGGTGTGAGTCACACCACGGGCATTCCAACAAAAACGCCGCCCAATCAAATGAATCGTGGTAGCGCCAACGGGAATCGAATCGGTAATGTTGGTGGTCTCGAGGGTTACCAAGGGTCGTTGAGGCTAGAAGTGACGAAGCCGTTGGGGCCAAGAGCCACCACGAGTCGCGGGAAGTTGCCGTGGATGGCCACCGTTTGGCGACCGCTCATTTCTTGGATCCTTTAGCCTACGGCAAGCCGAGCCCAACAACGGGGGCGACGGATGCTCTCGCGCCTAGGACCCAGTCCGTGGCCCTATCGACGAGTAGCGAGTAAGCGGGATCCACGTGAGCAGCAAACCTCTCTACGCACAGGTCACTGAGGCAATCCCGGAACTAGCGGGATGCTGGCGTAAAATGCGGAACCGATCCGTATCGAAATGCTGAAAACCTCGGAGTTCGTATTTCGCGCTAGTGACAGAGTTGGCTTTGCGGCCGCTGAGCAAGACCGAGCCTTCTTGATATCCTGTTTCGTCGACAATGGGCAATATGACGAACTCACTAAAGGTGACCTTCGAAACCACGTGGTGCTGGGCCGCACGGGAGCCGGTAAAACCGCTCTTCTAGAAAGAATCACTGAACGCCAAAACAACGTGGTTCGCCTTGATCCCGAACAACTTGCGTTGAATTACCTGAGCACGAGTACGGTGTTGCTCTTTCTCACGGAACTTGGCTTAGACTTAGACTTGTTTTTTGGGCTCCTCTGGCGCCATGTAGTGGTCGTCGAGGTTCTCCGCAGCCGTTTTAGGATCAAGGATAACGAATCAAAGCAGCACTTCTTCAATATTTTTGCTACCTTGTTCCAATCGCAAAAGCAACAGAGGGCGCTAGAATACCTCGACCAGTGGGGAAGCTCGTTCTGGCTCGACACCGAGGAGCGAGTCCGAGAGGTCACTGCAAAGCTTGAGAACGATGTCCGCGCTGAAGCTGGACTGCATTTTCCCGGCCTACTATCAAAGATCGAGGGCGGCGCATCATTTACCGAGGAAGAAAAGCGGGAGTATCGGGAAAGGTTTAAGTTCGTCGTCAGTCAGGTCCAGATTCAGGAGCTCGCCAATGTGATAGATCTCCTGGGCGCTATTCTTGACGATCCTCAGAACGTTTACTTTGTGCTGGTTGATCATCTCGATGAAAAGTGGGTTGACGACCAACTGAAGAGTCGTCTAATCCGAGCCCTGCTAGAGACCCTACGGCGCTTTCTCAGTGTAACCTCTCTCAGGATTGTTATTGCACTCCGCTTCGATTTATATGACAGGGTATTATCTGATACGCGAAACTCACAGCAACAAGAAGAGAAGTCGCACTCGCTATCACTAACCATCAGGTGGACAAGAGAGCAGTTAACCAGCCTCATGGATGAGCGCATCAATCGCGTAATTAGACAGCGTTATACGAAGAGACGTGTAACTCACGCAGATATTTTGCCGGAGGACATGCCAGACGGGAACCAGCGGCGCCGCTCTATGGATTGGATTCTAGACCGGACATTTATGCGACCTCGCGATGTTATCCAGTTCTTCAACTTTGCGATTGCTAAGGCCACGGATCAGCCCGTCATACCAGAGGTTGCGTTGCTCGATGCCGAAGGTGAGTATAGCCGCGAGCGGATGAATGCTGTTGCCGATGAATATGTTGCAACATATCCAACATTGCTGTACTTTGTCGAGACATTGTACGGGCAACCAGAACGCATCGCACTAGACACATTTGACGACTTAGCGCTGTCGGAGCGTGTGCAAAGTGCGCTCGCATCCTGCAACGGCGCTGCAGATAAGATGGCGGATTGGGCGCACAACTATATATCCGGAAAAATGCCCATGGACTCGTTCGTGCGAGAGCTATTTTACGTCTTCTACGAGGTTGGAATAGTCGGGCTACAAAAGGCATCGGGAGAGCCCATATCGTGGACGTACGAGTCGCGCCGAAGTCTTTCGCGCGCCGAGATCACGCTCACGGCGCGGGCGCGAGTGCATCCGATGTTCTGGCGACGACTCGGAACGCGAACGCAGCAACCACTGATTGACTCCTAGCCTTTCGGTCTAGCAGGCGCCTCGCTACGAACACCATGCTCATGCGGAAGTCACAGCATTGCGCGGCAACGCCCTTACGCCTGATCCGGGAAGCGCGATGAGGAGACGCCGGGCTTGTCGATGAAGAGGCACGGCTACGGGCACTGGTCTCAACCAACTCGCTGCAATCGCACCATAGGGGAGCAATGTTCGAGCAAGCCTTCAAAAATATAGACGACCTCCTTCGCAAGGATGCTGGCTCTTCCAGCGAGCTCGACTACACCGAGCAAACGTCGTGGCTGCTCTTCCTCAAGTATCTCGACGCGCTGGAACAAGACAAGGCGACCGAAGCCGAACTGCACGGCAAGTCCTACAGCTTCATCCTCGACCGGAAATATCGTTGGGAAACCTGGGCCGCGCCAAAGGACAAGAGCGGGGAGATTGACCACAATCGCGCGCTGACCGGCGATGATCTACGCGACTTCGTGAATGCTAAGCTCTTCCCGTATCTCCACGGATTCAAGACGCGCGCCACCGGACCCAACACCATCGAGTACAAGATCGGTGAAATCTTCGGCGAGGTGAGAAACAAGTTCCAGAGCGGTTACAATCTTCGCGACGTTATCGATGAGATCGATGTACTTCGCTTCGGCTCGCAGACTGAGAAGCACGAGCTGTCGCACCTGTACGAAGCGAAACTGCAACGAATGGGCAATGCGGGCCGCAACGGAGGGGAGTACTACACACCGCGTCCCCTCATTCGAGCAATCATTAAGGTCGTGAAGCCCGAGATCGGTCAGCGGATCTACGACGGCGCTCTCGGATCGGGCGGCTTTCTTTGCGAGGCGTTTGACTACCTGAGCAAGCAACCAAAACCTACAACGAAAGATTTGCGAACGCTTCAAGAGCGCACGTTTTACGGCAAAGAAAAGAAAAGCCTCGCCTATGTCGTCGGAATCATGAACATGATTCTCCACGGCATCGAAGCCCCGAACGTCGTTCACACGAACACGCTTACCGAAAACATCATGGACATTCAGGAGAAAGATCGCTTCGATATCGTGATGACGAACCCGCCCTTCGGCGGTAAAGAGCGTAAAGAGGTTCAACAGAACTTTCCGATCCGTTCAGGTGAGACCGCCTATCTCTTCCTGCAACATTTCATCAAGAGCCTCAAAGCGGGGGGCAGAGCTGGTCTTGTCATCAAGAATACGTTCCTCTCGAACGGCGACGCCATGAACCTCCGCAAGCAGCTTCTCGAAACGTGCAACTTACACACCGTTCTCGATTTGCCAGGCGGTGCTTTCCAAGGAGCAGGCGTTAAAACCGTGGTGCTTTTCTTCGATAAGGGCGCTCCGACACGTAAGGTCTGGTACTATCAGCTAAACCCTGGGCGTAACATGGGGAAGACCAACCCGCTCAATGATGACGACCTAAAAGAGTTTGTCGAGCTGCAGAAGGCCTTTGCGGATTCTCCGAAGTCTTGGTCTGTCGATATTTCGAAGCTCGACAAAGCGACATGCGATCTATCGGTGAAGAACCCCAATGAAGGAGACGAGGAAGCGTTGCGAAGCCCGCAAGACATCCTCATTGAACTTCGAGCATTGGATGCAGACACGCTCGATCTGTTGAAGGGCCTTGAAGCGCTACTATGAAGTCTAAATGGAAAGAACGTCGGCTTAAAGACACTTGCGTCTTTTTGAACGGCTTATGGAAGGGCGAGAAGCCGCCTTTCGTGACTGTCGGGGTGATTCGAAGCACTAACTTCGGGAATGATGGCTCGCTAGACGATTCCGACATTGCTTATCTGGAGGTAGAGGAATCAAAGTTTCGTAAGCGCCGCTTGGAATACGGCGATCTGATTCTAGAAAAATCGGGGGGAGGCCCTAAGCAGCCCGTTGGAAGAGTTGCCATTTTTGATAAACGGAGCGGTCAGTTCTCGTTCAGCAACTTCACGTCTGCGATACGGGTAATAGACAAAGCCATCCTAGACTTCCGCTTCCTGCATAAATATTTGTGCTGGCTTTATTCGACTGGCATCACGGAATCGATGCAAAGTCACTCAACTGGAATACGAAACCTAAACACAAATGCGTATACACAGCTCCACATTCCACTCCCGCCTTTACCGGAACAGCAGCGTATAGTTGGCATTCTCGATAAGGCATTTGGGAGTATCGCGATTGCCAACGCCAACACCGGGAAGAACATCGCAAATGCTCAAGAGCTGTTTCAGAGCAAACTAGATGCGCTTTTCGAGGAGCTTCATGTCACCGGCGTTGCCAAGGCACCACTATCAGGTCTTACCCGTGCACCCATTACATACGGCGTAGTAAAACCTGGTCCCGAGGGGACCGTGCCATTTATACGGGGAGGTGACATCGCGAATGGATGTATTTTGACCGGTCAGCTTAGAACGATAACAAACAGCGTTTCGAAGCAATACAAACGAACTCTACTCAGCGGTGGTGAACTATTGATCTCGCTTGTCGGTCAACCGGGTCAGGTAGCTGTCGTGCCGAAAAGCCTTAGTGGGGCAAACATCGCCCGGCAGGTCGGGCTAATTGTGCTTGACGGGCATGTACGAGCAGAGTTTGTCAGATGCTTTTTACAATCAAAAGTGGGTCGTGCTTCGTTGCTACTTCGTCATTCGGGCTCTGTTCAACAGGTAATTAATCTGGGGTCCTTAAGAAGCGTCAGCGTGCCTATCCCTTCGGAAAGAATTCAAGATAGGATAGTCGCACAAGTTGAAGAGTTTGCCGTAGCCTCTGGGGCGCTTCGTCTATCGTATTCACGAAAATCCAAGGGCCTGGACGAACTGAAGCAATCTCTCCTTAACACCGCATTCAGCGGTGAACTTTAGTGGATCGCCCCCTGAACGAAGCCGAAACTCGCGCCGACCACATTGACCCTGCGCTGAAAGCCGCAGGATGGGGCATCGTTGAGGGTACTCGCGTAATGCGGGAGTACCACATCACCCAGGGTCGTCTCCAGGGCCACGGCAAGCGCAGCAAACCTGAGATCGCCGATTACGTTCTGGTCTACCGGAACCACATGCTTGCCGTCGTTGAAGCGAAGCGATGGGACTCCCATTATACCGAGGGCTTAGGACAGGCCAAAAAATACGCGGGCATGCTCGATGCCCGCTTCGCGTACGCCTCGAACGGCCAGAAGGTTTATCGCGTAGACATGGGCACCGGCAAGGAGGGCGACGTTACGGGGTATCTGAGTCCCGACGAGCTTTGGAACATCGTCTTTGCCAAGCAGAACGAATGGAGAGACCGATTCGCCGCCGTTCCCTTTGAGGATCGGGGCGGCAGCTGGGCTCCCCGTTACTATCAGGACATCTCCGTCAATAACGTCCTTGAGGCCATTGCAGACGGCAAAAAGCGGATTCTCCTAACGCTTGCAACCGGCACCGGAAAGACGATGATTGCCTTCCAGATCGCATGGAAGCTCTTTCAAAGCCGGTGGACACTGCAAGGAGGCCAGCAACGTAGACCTCGGGTGCTGTTTCTCGCAGATCGAAACTTCCTAGCTAACCAGGCGTTCAACGACTTTTCCACCTTCGCCGAGGATGCACTTGTTCGGATAAGTCCCGAAGACATTCGCAAGAAGGGACGGGTGCCGAAGAACGGCAGCATCTTCTTTACTATCTTTCAGACGTTCATGAGCGGGCCACCCAAGGACGGGAAACCGAGCCCTTACTTTGGGGAATATTCACCTGACTTTTTTGACTTCATTGTCATCGACGAATGTCATCGAGGCGGTGCGAACGACGAGGGCACGTGGCGAGCCATTCTCGAGTACTTCGAGCCTGCCGTACAGCTTGGCCTTACCGCTACACCGAAGCGCAAAGACAATGTGGATACTTACGCTTACTTCGGGGAGCCCGTTTATGTCTACTCGCTCAAGCAAGGCATCAACGACGGCTTTCTGACACCGTTCAAGCTGCGACAGATTTCCACGACGCTCGATGAATACGTCTATACTCCAGATGACAATATCGTTGAAGGCGAAGTCGAAGCCGGGAAGCGGTACACCGAAGCCGACTTCAACAAGATCATCGAGATTAAGGAGCGCGAGGCCTACCGAGTCAAGCAGTTCATGGATATGGTTGACCAACGAGAAAAGACATTGGTCTTCTGTGCTACCCAGAACCACGCTCTAGCAGTCCGCGATCTCATCAATCAATACAAGACGAGCACCGATCCGAACTATTGCGTCCGTGTTACCGCAAATGACGGTGAGCTTGGTGAGGAATTTCTACGAGCGTTTCAAGACAACGAAAAGACGATCCCCACCGTCCTGACAACGTCCCAAAAACTTTCAACAGGCGTCAATGCTCGAAATATTCGCAATATTGTACTGATGCGGCCCATCAATTCGATGATCGAGTTCAAGCAGATTATCGGACGCGGCACTCGCCTCTACGACGGCAAAGACTATTTCACGATCTACGACTTCGTGAAGGCCCACCAGCATTTCAATGACCCGACCTGGGACGGCGAACCAGAAGACGAGACAACCGACAAGGGCGGCAACGGCCCCGGAGGAACCGGCGGGGGTGATCCAGGTGGCCCCCGCGAGCCACGGGAGTACGAGCCCAGGCAAAAGGTGACCATAGCATTGGGCGACGGCAAAGTCCGACAGATACAAAGCATGGTCTCAACCAGTTTTTGGAGCACAGACGGCAAGCCAATGTCCGCGCAGCAATTCTTGGAGAGCCTGTTTGGTGCGCTTCCCGAGTTCTTCAAGAATGAGGCAGAGCTGCGAGAGATATGGAGCGACCCTATGACCCGTAGGGTGCTTATCGAACGTCTTGCGGAAAAGGGCTTCGGGAAAGACCAGCTCGCCGAGATGCAGCATATTATCGATGCCGAGAAGAGCGATCTCTTCGATGTACTCGGCTATGTTGCGTTCGCCCTACCGACTGAGACGCGCGAGGATCGAGCAACGCAGGCGCACGCCGATATAGCTGCGACGTTTACCGAAAAGCAGCAGGCGTTTCTCGATTTCGTCCTAGCACAGTACGTGCGCGAGGGTGTGGAAGAGCTGGACACCGAGAAGCTTTCCCCGTTGCTTAAGCTCAAATACAACAATACGATTCAGGATGCAACAAGAGCCCTCGGTGATCCGAAAGTGATTCGACAGATGTTTGTCGGCTTCCAAAAATATCTATATCAACCGCGCAATTCGCCGATTGATAACCGCCCTCCGGGCTGCTAATGCAAAGACGTCCAGCGCCGCGCATCATTACATCGCTAAACGGTTCGGTCAAAAGAGGCTTCCTCATCAGCTTCGATTGCGATTTCTGCGCCGCAGAAAAGGCGCTACCACCACGTGCTAATGCCTGCTGCCGCGATCATTCCAGAGGCCACCCCAGATAATCTCGTAGAAAGAGCGCCGTTATCGGTCGCACTTTATTGGCGAAGTACAAGAAGGTAGCATTAGAAGTGCTCCATATCCCGCACGC
This sequence comes from Vulcanimicrobiota bacterium, assembly GCA_027364935.1. Taxonomy (GTDB): domain Bacteria; phylum Vulcanimicrobiota; class Vulcanimicrobiia; order Vulcanimicrobiales; family Vulcanimicrobiaceae; genus Tyrphobacter. Next base: position 72,055 of record DAHXOK010000001.1, read on the forward strand.
GCTTTGCATGATTATGAGCACACCTGGCTTGCGCCAAGCCACCATTCCAGGAAATGGTCGAGAAAGCCAAAAGTCGACGTCTCAGGGATTAGACGCATAGTGGGGTTCATGTTCTCTAGCGGTTGGGCCAGGACTTTTATGCGGTCCTGAAACGATTAACAGGCACTGGCTCTGAGGTCAAGCCTTCCCGGCAAGCGACCTTCGACATCACTCTTTCGGTAAGGGACTAGAACTATGTCATCTCGTTCGGAATTGTGGGATCTGGCAAACGAACTCCGAAGATCTCAAAGTCTCGATCTCACGGCACTGGTCAACGCAGCGAAACAGCACGGGATCCCAATAGATATCCGCGCTGTCCGTGATTTCGCTTGGGCTCTGGGTGGCCTAGCTCCACTTACCCCGGACGAGTCTTTGGTCGATACGCTCAAGTATCTTGCACGTAGCCGGAGCCCAAGAAGCGTACTCGACCCATGGGCCAGCATTGGACACATCGTTCTTCCCGTCGCTGACGCCGTCAAGCTGCAAGATGCCGTAGCGATTACTATGCACGCCAGCGACGCGGAAGTCGGCAAGATAATCGACGCTGACGGGCGGCTGCGCTGGTTGATCGGCGATCCCCTGAGTAAGCTGGACGAAGTAGGCGAGTTCGAGCTTATTGTGAGTTGCCCGCCCTGGGGATACAAGGGCCGTAATGACAGTCTTCTGCTGAACGGCGTCCTCGTGCGGGCCGATTACGGAAATCTCCTCGTAGCAAAGTCATGCGCCGCGCATCTAACACAAGATGGCATCGGCGCATTCGTGCTGCCTCGATCTGCAATCTTCAGACAAAACCCGGAAAGCCTTCGAGCGGTGCTCGACCCCTTGGGCCTGAACTTGTCAGCGCTCGTCCATGTTCCCAACGGCTTCTTCGCGGGCACTAGTATTGATAGTTATCTCGTCATCATTGAGCGTCACGCCCATGCGGACTTGTTCATCGCTGAGATCAGTCACTCTCACCAGCACAACGAAGAGATAGTCAACAATCTCCTCGCACGAAGGAGCAGCGACGACCTTTCTACGGGCTATATCACAAGGCTCGTTGACTTTTCCAGCTATCAGGAAATCGACGCAAAGCAACGCGCTGAGCAGCTCGCGCTCCGCATGGGGGCTAAGCCGGTGCCGATGTCAGACATCAGTAGCGAGATCAATCTTACTAGGTCCAAAGATCCACAAACGTTTCTCGACAAGGACAACGCTATCTACCTGCCGCTCATAGGAACTAGTCCTGCGCGTACCTCGCGCAACGAGCTTTCGCTTAAGGCGCATAACTATGCCCAGATCGTGCTAGATCCCGAAAAGGCATTAGCGCCGTACGTCGCCGGTTACTTCAACTCGGCCTTGGGACGCATCACCCTGGAGGGGTTGAAGTCGGGAGCTACGATTCAGCACGTTACGAAGAAAGCATTGCAACATTGCACCGTGTATCTCGTTGACATCAACACGCAATTACAGTGCATACAAGCAGACTCGAAGGCGTCCAATCTCATGAGCGAACTGAGCACTTTGCGCAGTAGTGTGTGGGACGATCCGCGCGCGATTAGAAAACTTACCATGCAGCTAGAAAAAGTAAACAACGAAGACACGCTACTTTCCTGGATGGACCGGCTGCCTTTCCCGCTGGCCTCGATTCTTTGGACTTACAATAGCGTGGGTCACGATGATGACAAGCAGCGTTACGAGCACCTTCTTCACTTTTTTGAAGCTCTCGTTGAATTCTACGCCATCATCATGTGGAGCGCTATGTACAATACTCCCGCACTGCGGAATGATGGGCGATTCCCGCTGCGAAAGGACAAGCCGTTTAGAACTTCATTTGAACAGAGTACTTTTGGTACATGAATGGAACTGGCGGGGCGACTTGCCAAGTTTGGCAGAACTCTTCTCAACGGCGATGACGACGGTAAGGCTGCGCTCAGCGTCGGTTTCGGGACGCGGGACGAAGAAATATTGAACTCACTATTTGCAAGCGAGATCATTGAGCAACTCCAGAACGCGAACAACATTCGAAACAGAACTGTTGGACACGGCGGGATCGTTGGGCAGGAAGAGGCGAAGAACCGGCGCGTATTACTTGAGAGTTCCTTAGCGGTGGTTCGCGGCAGCATAGGCGACATATGGCAGAGATATGCTCTTCTAAGAGCGGGAGCCGCGCGAATTAGGAACGGCTTGTACGAGTATGAAGCGGAGAATGTGATGGGAAGATCGACGCCTTTTAAGAAAGTGCAAGTTACGACTCGGAACCCGGTGGACTATGGCCGGTTGTTCATTTTTGCTTATGACTCTAACACTGCTGTTCCACTCGCTCCATTGGTCGTAATCGGACCTCCACCGGAGAACGCTCAGAATGCGTGCTATTTTTACAATCGCATGGATGGAGCAAAGGTCCGATTCGTCTCGTACCACTTTGATAAGCAAGCTGAAATCTTGCAGTCCGGCCCTGAAATCACTGAGTCCCTCAAGAGGCTCATGGAAGTCACGGGGTTCGGTGCTCGTGTACACTTAGCTTCCGGTCAAGCTGAATCTTGAACGGGGCGTGGGCTGGCAGAGTCGCAGTCGCTGCCTGCGCAGCTTGACAAACCGCCAACTGCTTAGTACAATTTAATGTGAACGTGACCGCGTAAAGCAACATCGGACGAACAAGAACCCTCAGGCACTGGTGGTTCTTTTCAATTCTGCGAGTCAGCACAGCGTTGCTGCGCTTTACCTCAAGCGACAACAGGTAGCTGCGTATCCATTACGTATGTCCAGAATCGAACGGCCGGTAGAATACGGCCGAGAAGGAGTGAAAACTACGGATCATCTCGAGCAGGGCCGTAGAGCCCTAGACGCATCTCCGGTCATCAAGATGAACCGCGAGGAAGTCCTGGGGCCATCGGCAGTAGAGCAACTGTGCCGTGCCGCCGAGCAGCTCGGCTGGACGATTCGAAAGCGGCATGATGAAGGCGACCATCACGCCATTGGCATCGAGGTTGACGGTCGCCGCTATAGCATCCACTGGTATGCCACGGCGCCTGAAAAGCTTATTCTGGGGTTGGATTACCGGCTCCCGGACGACGTCGAAGAGCTTCCCTTACGCCGCCGCGTCGCGGATGTTGAAGCGCGGACGTGGTTCCTCAAGGTCATTCCATCCATTGACGCTCGAAGTATAAACTTCACGTGTGAGACACATCTGAATCGCGAAGACCTTGAGGCTGTTCTAAGAGATGCCCGTATGATAGTTGATGCTGGAGCTATGCAATTTTTTGGCGGCACCAAGAGCGGGGAGGAAAACTCATGAAGAGACTCCCGAAAGCCTTCGTCGGCACGGTACGCGGCTCAATGAAAATATCGGTGCCCTTATTAAAAAAGAGCGTTGCAATATATAAACGTGTGGAAGTGGGGCCTGTCATTTACCCCAGCCTACTTTCTGAGGGTATGGTAGTGGGGGTGGGTGCTCACGGCGACGTTCGATCACGGCCGGCGCGACGGTGCCCGTATAATCTTGTGCGCGACAGTCGTGCCGTGTCGTGCGGTGGGAATATGGCGCACCGCGCGGGAAGCTAGCGCGTCTGAACTTCTTGAGCTAGAGGTGGGGCCTTATGCCTTTCGATCCGATCCAAGCAGCGAACGCTGGGGAGTTCATCGTTGCTGCGGCTAGGATGTACAACGGGGGCAAGGGCGGACTGACCCCCAATCCAGTTGGCGTCCCCCAAGGTTACACCGTTCACTCGTACATCATCATGAACGATTTCCTGCCGTGGAAGTCGATGATGGAGTTCTACGGATTCATAGCGACCAACGATGAAAAGACAAATAGCATTGTGGCTGTTAACGTCGGCTGAAAAGTGACCCGGTTTGCCCCGATATCGCCGGTTTAATTTTGACCCACCTTGGGTGCGGATTTGGCTGCGGGAAGTTTGATTCCCGCCTTCTTGCGTTCGCGCAGCCGGTAGCTCTCGCCGGTGATCATCCCGACGTGCGCGTGATGGAGGAGGCGATCCAGCATGGCTGCCGTCATCGTCGCGTCGCCGGCGAAGGTGGTGTCCCATTGCGTGAACGGAAGGTTACTGGTGATGATGATCGAGCCGTGTTCGTAGCGCTGCGCAATCGCTTGGAAGAAATGGTTGGCTTCCTCCCGTGAGAACGGGAGGTAACCAACCTCGTCGATGATGAGCAACCGCGGTGCCTGGATCCCGCGTCGGAGGTATTGCTTGAGGCGTCCTAGCCGGTACGCTGCCGCGAGCTGCAGCATCAGGTCGGCGGCCGAAACGAAGCGGGTCTTGATGCCGGATTGCGTGGCTTTATATCCGAGTGCGATCGCCAGATGCGTTTTGCCAACGCCGCTGGGCCCGAGCAGCACAACGTTTTCGGCGCGCTCGATGAACGCCAGTGAAGCCAGCTCGTTGAGCAGCGATTTCGGGGCGCCGGTAGCGAAGGTGAAATCGTACTGCTCGAGGGTCTTGATCGTTGGAAACCCGGCGATCTTTGTGAGGAGGATACGGCTGCGTTCCTGTCGCTCGCGATGTTCGGCCTGCAGCATGCGCTCGAAGAACTCCTGGTAACTCCATTCCCTGCGTACCGCCTCTTCCGCAACGTGCGCCAGATGCGTCGCCATCGTCCCCAGCGCGAGCCGCTGACAAAGGTCGTCGATGCGTTCGAGCTCCATCATGCACCGATCTCTTGGGCTGCCAACTCGTAGACCGAGAGCGGATGCTGAAGCGATTCGATCGGCGTTGGAACGGCAATCTGCGTCGCTGCCTTGATTACGAAGCGCTGACACTGACCGGCGTACGGCAGCGGTAATGGCCGCAGCGCCTCGCGCTCGGTCGCGAATCGATCGACCGGGCGCTCCTTGAGCGTGGCGTGGATGCGGCAGTTGGCGACATCCTGCAGCCAGGGCTGCACTTCTCGGTTTGCCTGCGCGACGTCGACGAGATCAGCCTGCCCTGCTTGAAGCGGATTGAAGAACGATTCGCGCAGGTAGCGGTGGAATCGCTCGACTTTCCCTTTGGTCTGCGCTCGGTACGGCGCGCACAACCTGATCGCAACGCCGCAGTGCTTCGTGAAGTCGAGGCAGGCGGCATGGTAACGGTGCACTCCCTCGCCATAGGCATCGCGTTTGACGACGATCGTCTTGGGATTGTCGCACAGAACATGTCCCGGAACGCCGCCGAAATGCTGAAGTGCGCGCTCGAGGCACGCAATGAGCGTTTCGCTACGCTCGTTGTCGGTAAACTCCACGTACGCATAGCGCGAGTATCCCAGTTCCGCGGTGAACGCTCGCAGCGGCAGTGCTCCACGCCGGAAGACCACGAAGTCGATTTGCAACTGCGAGCCAGGCTTGGTCTCGAAGCGCACGATCGGTTCGGGTGGCGGCGCCGGCCGGATCTCACGCAGGTGTTCCTTGAGCTGCGTAACGCCGCCGTCGTAGCCATGAGCGCGGATCTCGCGCATCAAGACCGTCGCTGGTAGGTGAATCTCACCGGCAGCCTCTAGGCGCTCCCGCAGGTAGGGCTTAAACGGGTCGAGTTTTGTCGGGCGCGCCGTTCGCGGACCGTAGCAACCATCGTGCTCGCCGCGCAAAATCGAGCGGATGGTGTTGCGGGCGACGCCGGTCTCCCGCTCAATCGCCCGGATACTCTTGCCCTGTCGGTGCAGGACGTCGACTTCCACCTGAATCTCCTTGTTTAACATCGCGAACAGCAGTTCGCGATCGGGTCAGGTGGGTAAATTTTCAACCGGCGGGGTGGGGCAATTTTACTCCGGCGCTAACAGTAGCGATGCGCGGGACAACTGGCGCTACAGAGTGGCTAGACGACTTTCACATCGGTCTTGTTCCATTTCCAGGATTCAATGAGTGCGGCAGCATCGAAAAGGGATTCGGAGAAATATACAAGACCATACGGGTGGTTCCGCAGGGCTGGGACCCACACAGAGCCAGCGTCGTAGAGGAGTACACCTTCGCCCAGCAGGTAGCAGCCGCGATTGCTTCACACGCTGGCGCCACAGCCGATCAGCTAGCAGCGACGCACCGGGTAACCGTGGCTGGTCACAGCCTTGGTGCAGCCTTGGTCACGCTCTATGTTATGGAGAACGTGCGGCGCAATTTGCTGAGCACGCCTCTAGTCTACACATTTGGGTCGCCACGTGTCGGAGATCATGCCTTCGCTCAGATTTATGACCAACTGCCGGGCATTACGACATGGAGAATCGTGAACGAACATGATCTCGTTCCGAATATTCCGCCGGACGTCTTTGGATTTGTTCACGTCAACACAGAACAGAGGCTCCTTGATGCGAGTGTGCACCCGAGCGTCGCCTGTCGTCATTCGATGGCATCATACATGCACTTGCTCGATCCTGCGCGCTGGCAGCTTGAATCTCAATGCATTCTGCGCTGAGCCTCTTGCGGAGATGCGGGCGGTGGGCCTGAGTCCCGGAAATAGCGGCGAGGCAGCGAAGAAGAGGGGCGCGAAGCTGGCCGAGAGCAATAAGAAAACGCAGCCTTGGGCTATCGCCTCACGAGATGCGCGCGCGCGGAAAGCGGGGCGGATGGGGAGGTACAGAAATGACGCCCACCGGAACCACTGAAGCGGCTAGCTTCAGGGCAAGCATCATCGCAAGACGCCCTTTGCTTCAATATCTCTTTGAGACTACGCTGCATAACTTGACTTTCGTGCAGGGACAGGCCGTTGGGAGCGAAGAGGTAACTGCCGCGCAGTGGATGTCCCAGGACTGTGCGAACGCACTTGTAGTGATACTCGATTACGCCTTGTCCCGGTTTTTGGTTACTGCCAAGCTGATTCGGGCGAATGACGGGCGTAGGAAACTGCAAGAAGCGTTGAGCGTACGTGGCCCCGAGGCGTACGGTAGCGTTAGGCTTGGTCAAGCGATTGCGACCCTTGCCGATGTGGCGCGTCATCTTTCTGAATTCCAGGCTGATGAGCCGCCGAGCGACTTCAATCAAGAAGTTCTTGACAGCCTGGGACTATCGCAAAAGCACGACCAGGCTGCTGCGCAGTTTTTGCAAAACCTTCGAAAGCAAAGCTCAGCGTTTGCCTCATACGATGCCTTCGAGTGTGGATTACTTGCCATTGCCAGCTAAAGGTTTTGTGAGGGGACCACATCGCGGCGGATTGCCATGAGCCCTCGCTCTCGACAATGGCTCTTGGCGTTCTGGATAGGCTATGCAGTGTATTTGATCGGGCCGGCAATCTACACATGGCGTTCGTACCATCCTGATGCGCTACAGTTCTCGAATTCGCTGGCCATTATTTTCGGCCTATTCGCCTGCGTGTTCAGTATCATTGCCTTGACGCGGCGTCGTAAGCAATGATGGTTTGGGGATCGAACGCCCAGCAGCGAAAACCCATCGAGAAGGCACATGCCAGGCTCGCCGAAATGCGCCGGGCGGGACTCGATCTCGGGCACGGCGGCGAGGCAGCGAAGAAGCGCGGCGCGAAGCTGGCGGAAAGCAATCGTAGGAGGGCTTTAGGGTTGACGCCAGACGAAATGCGGGCGCGGAAAGCGGCACAAATGCGTCACTATCGCATCGCTCAGCGGAGGGAACGTGGCGCGACGTAGCCGAGCTCCGAAGTTCGAGCCTACTAATAACGAAGTGCGATCCATCATCCTTCGCTACTTTTACGACCGCAACGCGAACACAACGAGCGGAATGGGCAAGCGCGGATCAGCCATTAAGATCAGTGACGTTAAAGCCCAGTTGAAGGCCGACCATGGCCTCACGCAACAGCAGGTTCAAAGCAACCTAACATACTTGATTAGCCAGGGCTGGATCGAAGAAAGAGCCGTCTCCAAACAGGTAGTGGCTAGGGGCGGGACCCTGATCCCGTCCACAACCACATTTTATCAAATCACCGCGTCCGGAATCGACAAGATCGAAGGTCCGGGGGAGTTCACAATGCCACGGTTTCACGGCATAAAGATAGAGGCGACCGGTGAAAACATAATAACTCTCGGTGACGGCAATGTCGTTAATGCGCGATTCAAAGACCTCGGGAAGGGACTCCTTGACCTACGTGAGATCATCGTCGCCTCCAACCTGCCGGAGGGCGAGAAGATGGAGGCGGCGGCTGATATCGAAACCATACAGGCTCAACTAGCCAAGCCAGCACCGAACGCTGGCGTGATCGCCGCCGCATGGGCGTCACTCCGCGCTGCAGCGACAGTCGAAGGTGCGACTCAATTGGTCCATCATGTTGGTACCCTCTTGGGTCCGCTCCTTAAGTAGCGGCGGTCTGAAGCTCCGTGCTACAACATAAGGATCATCCCCAGCGGTGCTGATGGTCGTCTTCGGTGCTGGGGCGTCGTTCGATTCAGACCCTACGCGACCGGCAAGAGGGAACGCAAGCGCCGAGGAGTTTCGGCCGCCACTCGCAGACCAGCTTTTCGACAATCGCCCGCTATTCGCGGAAATTATGCGGCGATTCCCCGCCTGTCTTCCAATCGTTCCGTACCTGCGCTACCGCAAGTCGCAAACCGTCGAACAGGCGCTTGAAGCTCTACAAAACGAAGCCGAAGGTCATAGAGCACGATTTTCGCAACTTGCGGCGATTCGCTGGTACCTCCGGGTGACGTTAGCGCTATGTACTGACCAATGGCTGAGCGACTCACGAGGCATTCTCAATCATAAGACCCTATTTGATCAAATCGAGCAACACGGTCGTCCACAGCAAGGCGTTTGCATCGTCACCTTCAACTACGACTTGCTCATTGAGCGAGGCCTGGAATCGATCCGCGTAGCTATGAAAGAGCTGGCCGACTATACAGGTAACAAGCCATATAAGCTCTTTAAACTCCATGGCTCTGTCAATTGGGTGAGAGCAGTAACCGTGCAGGATGAGGGTCTACCGCCTTGGGTTATGGGAGACGATGCTGGCATCAACATACTAATCGAAAGGGCTGCAGATTTAGCGGTGAGCGATACCTACGTGCTAGACCGTTCCATCCCATCAGATTCCGTCATACGGCAGATCGACCCGAGAAATGTAAAATATCCCGCGATCGCGATTCCTGTCGAGAATAAGCGCGACTTCGAATGCCCGGCAGATCACCTAACAGTATTAGAATCATGTATTCCTACCGTTACCAAGATTTTATCGATCGGCTGGCGCGCCACTGAAAAGCCGTTTCTCGAAATGCTAAAGAACGGCTTGAACTATAAACCAAAAATATTAGCCGTAGCTCAGGATCGGGAGCACGCATCTCAAACAATCGCGAACATTGCAAAGGCGGGCGTGCCGTTAGATATGCAGCAAGCAACAGCTTCGGGTCACACTTTTAGCCAATTCGTAGTCACTCGGGAGGCGGCCGGCTTCTTGCAACAATGAGACTTCAACCCCCCGCGCCCGGAACCGGACGTTTTGAGCGCTTATACGTCGTCTAGAAGGGGGGCCTTTCGCTGGGTGTAGCCATCGGGATAGGCGTGGCTTGTTTTCGTATCATCTCTATTGTTCGAGCCGATGATCGACTCCGGATCGACCGCTGTGGGTAACAACTTCGCCCAGCAATGAAATCAGCAATAGCAAATCCTGTGCGGCTCGTCCACGAGTGCAGGTGCCCACTGGGATCGAGGTGCAGAACATATATCTTGTAAAAGGAGTTCACGCTGCAAGCATGCGCCCATTGTGAATCGAGGAACAGGACCTGCAGCACGTCCCTCGACACCTGTTCACCAACGTAACAGGCGGTTCCAGAAACGCATCCACCATACCATCCGGCGGCGCGCTCGATGTCAGCCCGGGTCATTCCCACATGGAGCACATGTCTAAATGCGTCGTCTCCGGCCTGGCTGGCATAGGCGCTAGAAGCGCTGATGGCAACAGCGAGGGCGATCAAACCAATCCTCGCCGTACGCGTGCGCACGTATGGCTGCTTCTCGCGTGCGGCACTCGACGCCTCCGAGGGCGATTGCGTTTTTGGCCGCTTATACCGTATCAACATCCGCTTGCGTCACTGACCCACCCCGCGCCGGGGACCGGACGTTTGAAGCCTCTTATGTAGTATCCCTCGGCGAAGCCTATCGTCGCCATCAGGCACCGGAAAGCTACGACCCACGAGGGTCACTCAGAACACGGCGGCGCGATGCTTCGTTATGCTGTACCTTCAGTCGCGATGCGCGAGCGCAGCATTGCGCGCACTGAAGAAGCGTGCCAGGCCTTACCGCGCTTTGGAACTGCGCCGCGCGCCGTGAGCATTGCTGCTATGTCACGAAATGACTTGCCGGCACGGTCCATGATGATGGCATCGCGGAGTGCGCGCTGCTCCTTGGCGTGAGGAACAAGAGAATCACCCTTGCGGACGTAGCCGAACGGAGTCGAGCCGTATACGGAACGAGCGCGACGCATATGAGCCAAGGCCGTTGCGGTGCGCTCTGCGATTGCCTCCCGCTCCCAGGCGGCGACGACGCCGAGCATATTTACAACCATCCGTCCTGCTGCCGAGGAGGTGTCGAGGGTCTCTCCAACCGAGACGAGAGCGACGTCGTGCTTCGCGCAGAGTTCGATTAGGTCCGAGAGGTCACGAACGTTGCGAGTGAGCCGGTCGAGTTTCGCGACGACGAGCCGCTCGATCTCGTCACGACGCACGGCCTCGAGGATCGTCGCGATTCCAGGCCGCTTAAGGCTCTTGGCGCTTTCACCGGCGTCGTGGATGAAGTCAGCGACGGGGAACTCCACCGCCGTGCAATACGCAGCGATTTTTGCCTGTTGGGCGGCCAGCGAAACCCCTTCCCGAGCTTGGTCTTCGGTCGAGACGCGGCAGTAGCCAATGGTGCGGCGGATGCGGGTGATTTGAGGGCAACGACGGACTATTGGGGCCTCCTTAGTGTACAGTCCCGGACGGCACTGTACAAAGTATACCTAGGAATCTAGGATAAGACAACCCCTAGAGAGGCGTTCTGTTGTATACTCGCCTTGATGGCTAGCAAGAAAAACACCGTTAAGGTGGCCTACGACCTCGCTCCGGAGGCTAAGCATACGCTGGCAGTCCTGAAGGCTGACCTGCGTCTGAAGGGCATAGCGGCCACGGAAACGGGTATTCTGGAGGTCCTGATCGGCCTAGCCGATGTCAGACGCTTGGCTGCGGAGTATCGACGTTATCTGGGGTGATGCGGAGCCTCGAGGCTCTCTTAAGCTCGGAGCTCGAGATCGTACGGTGAAACGCTGCATCGGTGCTCACTTCGAAGGCGGCACGGGAACGCGAGATAGCATAATCGTCGCTCTCGCGCGGAGCTACCATCGAGTTGTGTAGCCGTTAGTTCGGGCGATGTCCCATATGCCATCCGTGCGTCTCGCATCGGTACGGCTTTAAGCGCTTGATCGCTAGAGGCATGGCGCGTTCTGCTTGTGTCTTCGTTGCAAAGGAGGCTTTCGACTCGCCGTTTTGCTTGTAGCACGAGCGTGGCGGACTTTCCGACTCCGTTTTCCCTGCTGATCATCCGACGTCGCGCGACTTATTCGACACCAATGCTGAATTCCCGATTGGCGACCTCCTCGCGTAAGACCCCATGGGCGTTGACGTTAAGTGCGCGGGAGTTGATTAGAGAAGCAAACGCAAAAGAGCAGAGGAACACTCCGGCCATGAAGGCGGAACCCAGTTCTAGTGATCTCGTCTCTTTGTCATTTCTTAAGCCAGCCTTAGTGGATTGGACCCTTCGTCATCCGCGATCAGCAGATTCACCCGGTCGTCGTGAGGCTCGTGTAGCGCGGCGGTTTTCCTGGTTCGAGAAAGGTCACACCGGCGGCGTAGCAACCGACCAAGACCCGTTCAAACGGCGCAGGGTCGACCATGTTGACGCCAGCGAGATGGTTCACCAAGCTCAGTGCAAGGAACTTTTGTTTCAGAGATTGAGCGGCAAAGACCAGCCACACGGGGACAGTGCCCCCGTCCGAATATTCCGAGACTTTTGCCGCCTTCTCAGTGCGAATCCGATTGAAGACGTCGAGGGCACCTGGCACGTCGGCCGGTTCGGTCATTGGGTCCCACATTACGCTGACCGCCGTTCCAACCGGTTCGTCATGGCATACGTGTACGCCAAGGCGACTTAGCGTCGGGTATTGTCCAGCATCAGGAGCGTACATGCTGGCGGAGCACTTTTGGAGGCGAGCTTCGCCTTGAATGAAGGCGGCGAGTTCCGCTGCTCCGGCGAGCGCCTCACGCTTTCCGATTTTCGTCCCATTCGGATCGTAAACGCGGTAATGGAACGTTCCAGCGTTCGCGTACGCAGGCACCTTTTCGAGAGTCTGCTGCGCGACCCCGGCGATAGTGGCGAAGTACGCGTTCTGTTGATTCTCCGACCCGAAAACGATGCGCGAGAGCTCCAGCCTGACCGTTCGATCATCACGCAGCGCGGCTTCAAGATCCGGCGTGGCCGCGCCGTGACGAGGCGCCAGCGAGCGGATCTCGCGGATCTGGAGGTCGGCGTCGCACCCTACGAGTGCGATCGCCGCCCACTGCAGTTCGACGAAGCGCTTCGCTTCCTCGCGGTTCCTCTGCACATTGGTGCGGTGATCTCCGAGTGGAGTACCGTCAACAATGATCGAACAGAGCCGGCCAAAGCGACCGTCGGCACCGCCGCCAAGGACGCGTGCGAAGTGATCTCTCAGGGTCATGCGAGCACTTACCGCACGATCGCCACGAGCTCATCCAAGATGTTCGCCTTCCCATCGACATCAAGGACGCGCTGCCAGAATGACGGCGAAAGGGCGCCTTCGTGCGCGGTAAAGTAATGCCCAGCGATTCCACGCGTACCGTTCAACTTCTCTGGCCGCACGATTATCGCGACGGCCGTGGTACTGCTATGGTTGCGAAAGAACTGCTGGGCAACATCCTTAAGCTTGTCGACGTCGTCAAAGACTGATAACCCCAACGCTTCCATCTCAAGGATGACGACGGCGTTGTCGCACCCACGGAGCTGACGAGCCTCACGCTTAAGCTTCGCCCGAAGTCGCGCATACGGGTCGGGATCTACCGAGCGATCGCAAAGAAGCACCCAAGTGCCGTCACCTTGAATGCGATACCGGGTTTCACCAAGGGCTTTCCTCGGTGAGAGCGGCGCGACTCCACTCCTAATGGACATCGTCCATTCTGTTTCTGCATCGGGACCTTGGCCGGGCCTATTCGCGCCCACGGCTATGGTGCCGAAAGCATAGTGTTGCTCCACACGACCGGCACAACCGTGCTCCAGGAAGAGCTTCACTACCTCCCGGATCGCCGCATAGGCCGCTGAGCGGATGGAGCCGCTAACCTCAATCACATCTAACTCCAGTGCGGCGAAGCCTGAATGGCCGATTCGCCTAAGCGCCGATCGAAACGCACTTTCCATTGCGGCCATGAAAGACATGACCGGGCTGCCTAGTGGATCGCTCGGGAAACCGCTTGTCTCGATGATGTGTGTCGCGCCATCGATGGCAGCAGCGAAGTCGCCAATGCCGTTTGGGGTTAGTGGTGCGAGCAAGACGGTTGCGCCGGCGTTACGAAACTTCCACGCAAGGTCGAGTTCAACGATGGTCGGCCCGTACTTG
>DAHXOK010000001.1:85626-104533 GCA_027364935.1 Vulcanimicrobiota bacterium
TCGCGCAGCGACGCGATGGCCGCACCTAAACGGGGGTCACCTTGGAAGGTGCAAAGGTAGGCGGCCAGTTGCAAGACTTCAACGACGCAAGCCTCGGTCGATCCTCGGAGCGCGAGGTAAAGCGGATGAATGTCCGCGATCGATGTGGCGGGGTTGCGGCGGGACCGATCCTGCTCATCGTGCCACTCGGTGCCCATCACGGAGCACACGATGTCGTGCGCGTGCATGATCGTCGTAGAGTCAAGACGGAGCCGCTGCGACATCGTCGGCGCGAAGCGCATCCAATGCTCAAACTGCATATCGTTGACGGGCCAGCCGGGGCTAGGCAGGCTTACGGAACGCAGTTCATTGGGACCATTGTTCAGGGCCTGCTGTAACGACAGGAAAGCATGAGCCTAGGCGAAGACACCGCTGTGGGCACTCGGCTCGGGGCCAGCTCTCTACGAGTTCTGGAATCGCAACAACCCTGCGAGGAATGTGCGCTCGCCCCGCGGCGGAGCCGTTTCCGGCAAAGTGAGGTCGAAGAAATCGCCGGGGACCGATTCGGACTTCGCGTTCTTGGCCGTGGCGTTCTCGAGCTTTGCGCAGTACGACTCCCGCTGGCCGTCGGTGAGGCGCTGGTACGGCTCCGACTTCCAAGCCAGTCGAGCCTTGTTGTATGCGCCCAAGGCGTTCACGAAAATGGGAACGTCCAGCGCATCGTAGACGGTCATCAGCAACGCACGGCACTCGCCATTCGTCGCCTGCTCAAGGCCGTCTAGCCCGAACGTCTTCAGCGTTAGAATCTGCAGTTCCGAAGCCGGCGCCCTCCCGTAGTACTTTTCAAAGCCAAGCTGCGCGTATTGATGCTTTTCCGCATCTAATAGTGCCTGAGCGGTCTCTTGGGATAGCCCGCGCTCCACCGTCTCGACCGGCACGCCCATGCGCAGCAGTTGTATTGTCTTGTACCCATCGAGACGAACTAGCTCTTTGAAATTCACTGGTCATATTCTCCCTCGAAATAAATGTGATCCGCAGGCGGCATCGAGAACCTGCGGATCAATGTTGCAACGGCTAGTTGCGAAGGCTTGCTACTCGATGCCACGTCTCTCCCGTTGAGGCGACGTGCTGTTATTGTATGTCGAAGTATTCGAAGGGAATGTCGCCGAGCAACGGGCTGGCCACGCCGGAGCAGACGCGATGAAACTGCTAAGTCGAAGGCGACGCTTTGCCGGTCAAACTTGATGCAGTGGCTTTCGTCGTGCTCCACGTCGGCCTCGTCTTGTGAGCAGGGCAATGTCATCGCGTCAGGAGGTACGCTAAGGATTTGCGGAGACAGAGAACCCCTCGAGCGCGCTAGACACGCTAAGAGAAGGGTTCTGTCCGCCTTTTGCGGTGGACATCTGAACGGGTAGCAGCGAGTAGCGATCGGAATCGCCCTGGAAGGTATGGATGCCGATGCGCCTACAGCTCGGTAGGCGACCTTCGAGATCTACTCGGATGATTCAATCCTTTCGTCTCCCAATCTTGGATTGGCGTTGCTGCATTCCCCAACACGGTCGAGCCTCGCGGCTCTCTTGAAGCGGGTGTGCTTGGACACCGGCTCCCCGAACGTCTCCGCACTCACCCATGGGTGAAGGAGCCTCAGTCGGAATCACTTTGTTTGAAAAAGAGCATCCTCGCACGGTCTTGCACCCAGCCGGTGCTAACATTCGCAGCGTCGTGCGCTCCACGCTGGCCTCGGTATCACTCTCTTATAAGGTAGAGCCCGATTCGTTCTCATCGCGACGAGGCTGCCGCGGTACCCTTTGATTGTTTCGGAGCGATCTCAGCCATTCGGAATCTCTCCATAGACGATCGTATGTCGGGAAATGTTTGGATAAACGCGTGGTGAGTTGCTTTGCCGAGCTTATCGACACGTAATCATCGGCAACCCCGCGAGGAGCCGTGGGAATGGAAGCGCTGCAAGCGAATCAGCGTCAACGCTGAGACAGAAGACATCCTGATCGCCGGCGCTGTCGAGGACTTCTACTCGGAAGGCGGCTTCATCGCGTCACCGCCACGCTTGCGATGCTCCAGGTGCTCTTTTAAGGCTCGCCCCCGTTGCAAGCATCCGTCACATCGCACTCGCCCCGGACGGCACGGGTTTTCGAAACACGCGATGCACATGCCGTGTAGCCTCGCATTCCACTGGGTCGCGTAGTGCAGCTCCGTGCTCGCGGCTTCATCGCCTTCACGCGCGGCTTCGACAGGTGAACGCGTCGTCCTCGCGGATAGGTCGCATGCCGTGCCTCCTTGCGGCTTCATCGCGTTCCGCCGTATGCCGGCGGCCGTCTCGAGCCTCTCCTCGCGCTTCCGATTGAGCTCTAAGCATTGCGGGCACCGTCTTCTTCTGGGAGCGCATGGGTTCGCGAGGCACTGCACGCACTTGCCACTTTGCTGCGCCTTCAACTCCTGCTGCCAGCGCAGTGCCTTGCGGTAGGCGACATTATGCTGAGACGCTTTGGCGTAGCATTCGTCGCATTTCTTGGAATAAGACCCCTGCGGCCTCTTAAAGCAGACCACGCACATTCCGACCTGCTCGGCCTCCCGGCGCTTTTCTGCCCGTCGTGCTCTCTCGCGCACCATGCAAGGCTCGCACTTCGTGCACGTGTCATACGCCGGCGCCTTGTGACAGCGATCGCACAGACCGGCAGCGCGCGATGCAACGCGCATCTTGTTCGGGCCTCGCATGGTCAACACCGGCGCCTCCTAGTGCGGGGTTTCTTCTCGACTCCCGGCTCAAAAAGCACCTGCCCGTCCACGTCGAGTACGGTGCATTCGCTGAGTCTCTTCTGCAGCGCCCGAGACGTATACAACCTCTCCACCGCATCGAGCGCGACGCACTTTGGGCAAGTCTCCCAGTCTCTCCACGAGGTGCACGTCGATGGCAGCGAAGCCGCTGCCCCCCACGCTTCATCGTAGGTTATGGTTCGTCCAAAGAGATCAGTTATCGCGTGAGCGGGCTGCTGCTCTCTAGCCCGAGCTTTCATCCTGATCTCCTGCGACGCCATGGCTTGTCTCTGGGTAAGGGGCGGTGACTCCGACTTCGTACTCGGCCTCGGCGTTGTCCACGGTTCTCACGGGCACGATCTCATCACCGATCCCAATACCAACAATACGTAGGCCCTGACGCTTGGCGTCTTCGAAAGCTTGCGTGATCTGGGGATACCTGAACGCAATGAGCGGCGGCCGATTTTGTGACTCCACGGCTCGCCACTTGCCGAGCCGTGGATCAAAGCGCACCCACCATTCCCCGCCGACTTGGCGTATGTCTTGCGTCTGGTCGACGTTGGGGTCGATACGGTGGCGCCGCAACCTGCGGGCCAACGCGCGATCGTATGCACTGAGGCTCCGGTAGCGCTTTCCGAACAAGCTATTGAGATCGGCTGCGAGCGCCGTAGCATTTTCTTGATCGTTCATTTTAGTCTTTGTTTTGCTTTCTTCCCTATTCGTTAGCGCGTGTTTGTCAACTTTTGCGCGTGCAGTCGTTGCAGCCGGAATCATACACGCGCTCCCAGGAAGAGTCAAGCGCGAATTTTTGCCGGCGATAAGAATCCGTCGCGTCTACAAGTGTTTAAAGGTCAGCTGTGCATTGCTGATCGCGCGGGCTCGCTATTGGTTCAGCAGCGACACAACAATAGGAAGAGAATGTTGCGGATCACTAGCGGCGAAAATTATCAATTCAATTCATTTTATCCAATACAAAAAAGATCTTTTTCACCCCCTTGACGCGGTGTTGTAACGATACTATAGTAGCGTTTACTTCGCGTAGAGCATCGCTCAATCGCGAGAAATTCAAAGAAAAAGTGAGGCAAAAGAAATTTGAACACGAATAACGTCAAAATACTGATCGTCGGCACCGAGGATGATCAGCTGCTCTTCGATGTCGACGACAACGGCCAAGTCGTCTTTCGGGGCGCCGGTGCCTATTACGGAACGGCATGGGACGACGATCCCGATATCGGGGCGGTGACGATCGATTCGCCCGCGACGCTTCGCTCGACGCTCGAGGAGAACTACTCATTTACGTTCTTCCCGTGCGGCTTAGAGGAAGGCCAGGCCGAGTCGATCTGCGACTGGCTCCAGCGCCGAGAGCCCTCGACCCTACGGATCGAGCGGTATGTCTACCCCGAGATCGAAGAGTCGCTCGCGAACCGCGCGCGCCGGCCACGTTCGCCGGAAGAGCATGAGCGCGACCGGGAATGGCAGCGACGTGAACGCGAGCGCGACGCCTGGCTGAACATGCTGATGGGCGAGCCGCTGATCGACGAGCCCGATGACGCCGCATACGACTGCTTCGGCGCCAGCGACAATGGGCACGTGCTGGATCCCGGCGCTTGCAAGCCGGTCCTGCGAACTATTCAACTACTCCACGGCACCATGGGGCGTTGCAGCGACGCGACGGGCGCGTGTGCATACGAACGGCCGGCGAGCGGAGGTAAGTACCCCCGCTCCGTGGTCGACACGTTGCGCAGGCTTGTCTCGGAGCACGGCTACGCCTGGCCGGTGTTAGCCGAGCAGCTCGGGACGATCGTCGGATCAGCATCGTGAGGCGTGGCGGTTGGGGGCACGCAATCGGCTGTCGCGCACTCCGCGCATAGGTCACCTAAATTGATTCGCTCCAACAAATCACTATGGAGTTGCCGATTGCACACGACGACGTCGATCCTCATGTCGGGGAAGTTGCGTACACTTCACTTGGGCCGCTAAAACATTTGCAAAAATTGCATACAATCGAGACATGGGGGAGCGGCGGCGATGCCGCCCGTCCCAAATTAGAAGAAACGGACTGAAATACCAGTGATAAATAGTAGCAACCAAGACACGTCTCTCCTCGACGACCTCGTTGAAGGGGCGATCAAGATGGTGCGTGAGGCAATGTCGACGGCCTGGGACGGCGTATGCCCGGACCTCCTGCTCCTCGCCGATCGCGAGGATATGATCAGCATCTGCGACGTTTCGCAATTCCTTGGGAACGACGCCGCGATCGACCGTTTCGCACTGCTTACGCTGCCAGCGTGGATCAAGGAACGTGCAGCGATCGCCATGTGCTCGGTCAACAACGCGTACGCTGCATCCGCGGACTCCGGTACGAGACCCTCTCAATCGCCGGATCGTCAGGAGGTCGTTATGATCTCGGCGATCGCGGCCGACAACGAACGGCACCTCATGGCCCGCAAACTGCGAATGCCCGATGGTTCCTGCAAGCTCTTACATTTCGTTGATTTGGTACGCGAAAATGGTAAGAGCCCGATATTCCACGGCCCCATCATTGAAGCGGCTCGCACTGTGCTGCGGGAGCTGAACGCTGACGCCGGGCGCGATAATCCTTCGGAAAACATTCCAGCATCTGATCAGGACACGAGAACGACGGCAACGTCCCTCAAGAAAAGGGGAGGCGCTAAATGATAGTAAGAGACCCCGGCAACCAGCAGTCGGGCATCCTCGACCGCCTCGCGAACGCGGCCTTTGAGCACGTCCTAGCAACTACGCCGGAAACGCCCGAGGGTGATTGGGTCGCGGCTCTCATGCTCGTCGATCACAACGGCGCGATAGTCAACCCTGGGAGCGTGAGACAGTTTTATGCATCCCCTGAAACCTTGGAAATCTTCGGAACTGAGGCGTTGCCGTATTTTATCAGGCAACATCGTGCCAAGGCAATCTGTCTGATCGCAACAGCATGGTGGGCGAATCCCGCGCCAGGAAAGCGACCGAGCGAAATGCCAGACCGTCGCGAGATGGTCTACATCAATCTCATTACGCCGACCGAGGAGCGGTATCTACACGCACCCATCGCGCGCGATCCGAACCTGCCACCGGAGTTAGGGGCATTTGTCGATGCGGACTGTGGGCTGTCGGAAGAGAGCGCCAGGCCACCTGAAGATGTCCGACGCCGCGGACGGTCAGCTCCGCTGCTCGCAGCGGCCCGTATCGCCCTGCGTGAGGTCAACGCGCAGTAATCGCTCAGCCGGCCATTGACGCGCTTCCTCCTACGAGCACGCACGGAACTAAGGACGGTCGGTGAAACCCGCGCGATCCACGCGTCTCACCAGCGTGAGTTAGATAAGCGAATTGGAAAACACGAAAGCGTTTGTTCAGCATAGAATGTACGAGAAGCTGGCATGATCACCGACTTCTCGAGAAAAAGGAGAAAAAGCGATGATTACATGGAACAATTTCATAAGGGCAACTCTCGGTGAGCATGATGATGCCAATACCATCACTCAGGCCATTGAGCACATTTTTGGTGATGGCGTGGTCCGAACGCCTACGCGAGTTAGTTGGTCGGGACTCACCAAGGAAGTGCGCGATAGTGATGCCGCCGAGCTGTCCCGGCAGCTATATGCGAACGGTGCATACGGCGGTTTCGTCACCTTCGCGGCGTTTCATATCCTAGTGCCGAGAATCGGATATAACATACACCATGCCGACGCTACTGCCTGGCTCCATATCCCTCGTGATATGTCGTGGGTCTTGGATGACGTTGAGGCCGCGCGAAGACAGCGGGCTGCTAGCCGGAGGCTACTCGAAAATGCTCAGAGCTGGTTAGACGGATATCTAAATCGCTATCTTGCCGATACTGAGCTTCACCATTCCCCGCGAGACTCGCGGAGGACAAGCTCACACGACGAGTTGATCGTCCGTATCGCTCATGAGAATGACATCGCTGATCTTACCCGCACTCTTAAGGATGAACTGGGCGATCCCACCGCAACGCAAGATAGCGGCGAATTTCTCTGGAGTAATCATTCTAAAAAGCCCTTGACGGAAGATGATGTCGACCGCATACTCGCCAAATTTGCGGATGCCAAGACAAACCGTGCTAGGAACGGATACGTCGAATTCGAGTATCGAAACGGTGAGCAGACGTTATATGGTGGTTTTAATCGCTTCGAGTTTACTACAATAAGGGTGCCACTCGGCTTTTCCTATGAAATCGAGGCGCTGGGAACCGACCATAACCGGGGCGCGAAGAAAGCAGTAGCTGAAAAAGCGCGCGTTGAACTCGAAAATCATCTAAAGAACAGTCTTAACGAGGACACCGTCGCTCTCCGGATGCGCGGTAGTGAGGGAGACCGACTGGTAGGTGATTTTATAACGGCCAGGGTGGCTCGTCCGTACGATGCAGAGGCTAGGTCTCTTGCGCGCCGCAGTATTCAGCAATCGCTGCGACTAGTTGGCTATGGAAGTTAAGCCCTGGTAAGACGTGATTTTGGAGATAACCGCAACAAGCGCGAGGGTTCTCCGGATCCCTAACTTTTCAATTGGTCCGTAAACATTTAGCCAAACAAGAAGCGGCATATGATTAACACGGACCATGAAACACTGGAGCACGGACTCCCGAAAGCCAAATGGGCTGGGGCGATCGTCTGTGGACGACGCTCCCGCTCCCGGGCTGACGTGGGAAACAGCGCCGGACGTCCTAACGGTTGAAGAAGCCGCGAGTCTCGTGCGCGTTCCGCGCAACGGAATGTACGAGGCGACTCGGTTGGGCTTTGTCCCGAGCGTAAACCTGGGCAAGCGTAGGATCCGGATTGCGAAGCGCGAGTTGGCAAAGATATTCGCTCCTGACGTGGAAGTGACGTCGCTGACCGCTGCCTTCAGCCCTTCGGAGGCACAATAAAATGGAAGGGCATCTTTCTCAGCGCGGCAAGTCGAAGACCTGGTATCTTGTGTACGACGAGCCCACCATGCAAGGCCAGAAGCGCCGTCAACGTTGGGTTCGTATCGGTAGGATGTCAAAAAGTGGTGCGCAGGAATCTGCGCGCGAGATTCTTCGTCAGATCGACGAAGGTACTTGGACGGACAATCGCAAGCGCACCGTAGCCGACCTCCTGAACACATGGCTCAAGGATAACGAGCACCGCCTCGCAGCAAAAACCTGGGAAGGGTACGAGTCGAAACTTCGGTGTCACATCATTCCGGCTATCGGAGAAATTCCTCTCGCGAAACTCAAACCGAAGCACGTCGTCGACGCATACGCAGCAATCAGGGCGAAGGATCTATCAGCGCGGACCCTCGTTCACATTCACCGCATTCTGCATGCGGCACTGAACTATGGGAAGAAGACACTACGCGCCGTCAAGGAGAACGTCGCTTCGAGCGTGCCGTCACCTGGCGGCGTTTCACGTGAGCTCGCCCCGTTGCGCGAAGAGCACGTTCGCACGATCATCGAAGCCGCTCGTGGCACGCGGCTCGAAGTGCCCGTACTCGTCGCAGCGCTTACTGGCCTGCGGCGTTCTGAGATTCTGGCGCTTGGTTGGAAAAGGAGCGTCGATCTGCAGCGTGGGGTGTTCGCTATCACCCACGTGCTCGAGCAATCCCGTCGATATGGAGTTCGCCTAAAAGCGAAGACAAAGTCAAGGTCCTCACGTCGAGTAATACCGCTTGCCAACGAGGTCGTCGAAGTGTTGAAGGCGCACAGGGCTCGCCAGGACGACGATCGCAAACGCCTTGGGCATGCATACGTCGAGAACGATCTCGTCTTCTGCAATGAGGACGGCACGCCATGGCCGCCAGATACGTTCACAAAACAGTTCGCCGATATTGCGCGGCTCGTGGGGATGAAGGGAAGTTTCCGCTTCCACGACGCACGCCATGCCTTTGCGTCGCTCACTCTGAAGAACGGAGCGCCGGTCAAGGAGGTTTCGGCCTTGCTCGGCCACGCATCGCCGATGCTCACGCTCTCGACGTATGCGCGGGTGATCGAAGGTATGGGGCGTGAAGCCGTTAACGGCCTTGCCGAGTCGCTGCTTATGAAGGACGAGGGCGAGCCGTTCCGTTAGCAAATGTTAGCAAATCGGCCTCACGCGGCATGTCCGCGGAAGGCCGGATGCGGCGGAAAGCCGCATAAAATCGAGGTTCGTTGGGCTTGGAGAGGTGGCCGAGTGGCTGAAGGCGGCGGTCTTGAAAACCGCAGAACGTGACGAACGTTCCGTGGGTTCGAATCCCACCCTCTCCTGGACGTACGTGCGTCGGTCCTCTCTAGGGAGAGTCTGATTTAGACTGCTCGGTTTTCCCGTGTCATCTAAGCGGAGGCGCGAAGCGCCGTAGCCGAACCGAAAGTAGCCTTCGTCGTAGTGTCTCCTGAAGTCAGGAATTCGAACGACGCGAGGCTGAAAACCACGAAAGCGAACGGGGGTAATCTGTCCTTCGACTACGCGCCTTCGGCGCTCCGCTCAGGATGACACAAAAATGGTCGCTACTTCAGGGCATCCCTAGTCGCGAGCTTTAGGTAGCACCCGTCATTCGCGGCTCGCGAGAATTTGCCGTACGATCGGTTCGACTTCGCGGAAGACCTGCAGCATGCGACGGCCGACGACGGTTCCGCGTGGCGTGAGCCGAACGATCCAACTGCGCCCATCGTGAATATCTGCGTTGCGCTCGACGAGCCCTCGTTCGACCAAGCGATCGACGACATTCGTTACGGTCGATTTGCGAAAGCCGAAGCTGCGATGAATCTTTCCCATCGTCGTTTCACCGCTTGTTGCGAGGAGCACCAACACCACGGCTTCCGGATGCGTCACGTCGAGATTCGACTCATTCACCGCTTGTTGAATCGTGTGTACGGCGCGGTGCAACCCGGCGAATATCGGCGCGGGCCCCGTCGCTACTTGTGAATCGCGTCGATGGCACTCTGCCATTCGTTCCGCATCTCGTTGGCGTGGAGGGCGAAATGCTCGACGCTGGCATCAGCGTCGATGCTCAATGCTGTGCGATCGTACGTGACATCGGCGATCGAGCCACCGCGTACCGCCCTGACGCGCACCTCGATCCGCGTAACGCTTTGACCCGGTGCGAATACTGTGTAGCGTACGACGCCGGCGTTGCGGTCGTATTGATCGACGATCCAGACCCGCCGAACGGAGTGCGCATCGGTCGTAAAGACCGTTCCCGCTCCGGCCTGCCGCGAGTCCGGAATGTTAGCGTAGACAGGGTCCCACCCCTCAGCCCACTTGCGCTCGCCTTCGGGCGTAAACAATTCGATCGCCTCGGGCGGCGAGGCGGTCAACGAAACTTCGAATGTGAATCGTGCCGTCGCGCGGGTCTCGACGTGCGCGTATGATGGAGGTGACTGCTCCATAGCGTAGTAAATATAGTACGATATGGAACTATCTGTCAAGGCCGAGAGCTTGCGTATTTACACGCTGTCAAGGTAGCCAACAAAGTCATCACATAGCCTTGGGGATGGTCATGCTGAGCCCGCCCGTCGTCTCGTTGCCGGTCAAGCTGCTGCTCTTCGTCATGGTGGATGGCTGGGCGCTCGTCTGCGGAGGCGTCGCAACGAGCTTTCGTTAAGACCTCCGGCGTGAGGGTATCGCAGGCGCTCGCGACGATGCGGCCGTTCTTCTCGTTCGAGTTTTTTCCGCCCAAAGACGACGACGGCGTGGAGCGGCTCTTCGCGTCCATCGAGACGCTGCGCCCGCTGCATCCCGCGTTCGTCTCGATCACGTACGGCGCCGGCGGCTCGTCGCGCGCCCGAACGATCGAGCTCGCCAAGCGCATCCAGCGCGAGCTCGAACTCACCGTCCTCGCGCACGTGACCTGTGCGGGTTCGACGCGGGCCGAACTGCGCGCGGTCTTCGACGATCTCGCGCGCGCCGGCATCGAGAACGTGCTCGCGCTGCGCGGCGACCCGCCGCGCGGCGAAGCGGCCTTCACCCCGCCGCCGGGCGGGTTCGCGTACGCGACCGAGCTCATCGCGATGCTGCACCGCAACTACGACTTCTGCGTGGGTGCGGCGTGCTACCCGGAGACGCACGTCGAAGCCGAGACCGCGCAGCGCGACCTCGAACACCTGCGCGAGAAGGTGCAGGCGGGAGCGGAGTTCCTGATCTCCCAGCTGTTCTTCGACAACGACGCGTACGTCGCGTTCGTCGAGAGCGTGCGTGCGGCAGGCATCGCGGTGCCGATCCTCCCCGGCTTGATGCCGGTCACGAACTACGAACAGATCACGCGCTTCGTCGCAATGTGCGGCGCGACGATTCCGCCGAAGCTCAAGGCCGCGATGGAACTGCGCCGCGGCGACGAGCGCGCGGTCGAAGATCTCGGCGTTGCGTACGCGTCGATGCAGGCGCTCGACTTGCTGCGGCGCGGCGTGCCCGGCATCCATTTCTACACGCTCAACCGCTCGCCGGCGACGCGCGCGATCGTCTCCAGCATGCTCGCCGCGAGCGCCTGGCGCCCGGACTTCTCGCTTCCTACGGCGTTACGGTAATCACGACGCTGCGCGAAATCGCGTTGCCGCCCGCTTGCGCGTCCAGGCTCGCGTAGGCCTCGATCTCGGATCCTCCGGGACCGGCCCAGCGTAACGACTGCGATCCACCGTCGCACTCGATCGCGCGCCCGCTGAAGTGGAAGCTTGCGGGAACGAGCGGAGTGACGAGAGCGCGTAGCGCGCTCAGTTCGACGGAGACGCGGCCGTGGCCGTCGGGAAGCGCGAGCGTGAAGATCCATGCGATCCTGTTGCCGCTCGAGAGCGTACGATCGATCGTGATCGTGCACGTGCCGCACGCAGCGCGCATTGCCGGCGTCGCCGCATACTCGATATAGCCGTCGCCCATCACGTGCCGTCGCCGCCTGTCGATGAGGGAGGCGAAGTACGTCGGTGCCGCGGCGATCGCTCGTGCCAACACGCTGCGGACGGCGCCGGCGGGTACGGCCGAGGACGGCAGCGCCGGTCCGGCGAGGACGAGGACGAGAGCGAGAAACCGGCTGCGCATGCGACCTCCGCTCGGCTGCTTCTCCGGCGACGCGTCGCAATCATGCGATCATCGTGCGGCAACGCGGCTTCGGTACGCTTGCGGCGTGGACGCGTTCGACGCATTGCTGCGCGAGATGCTCGTCGTGACGGCGATCCTCGCTCTGCCGGCGGTCGCTATCGCGGCCGGCGTGGGCGCGGCGATCGCGATCGCGCAAGCTGCGACGCAGATCCAAGAACAGACGATCTCCCTTTTACCGAAGATGATCGCCGTCGGCATCGCGGTCGCGCTCTTCGGCGGATTCGGCTTGCGGCTGTGCGCGCGGCTCTTCAGCGACGCGCTCGCTGCGATTCCGGCGATCGTGCGCGGATGACGGCGACGGCCCTGCTGGTCTTCGCGCGCTGCGCCGGATTCGTCTCCCGCGCGCCGGGAGTTTCGTATCCGGGCGTTCCGCCGGCGGCGCGCGTGGCCGTCGCGCTCTTCCTCACGATCGCACTGCTGCCGGCGGTCCACGCGGCACGCGCGGACGGCGCCGCGCTTGCGGGAGGCGTCGCGCTCGAGTTCGTCATTGGCAGCGCGATCGGCACCGGCGCGAGCGTGCTCTACGATGCGGCATACGCGGGCGGACGCGCGATCGACGATTACGTCGGCGTCAAGGCGATCGCGCCGAGCATCGCGCTCGTCGCGCCGAGCGGCTTCGGCCGCATCTGGGCGCTCGCGTTCACGGCGTCCTTCTTTCTCTTGGGCGCGTACCGGCCGGTGATTGCGGCGTTCGCCGGAAGCTTTGCGCGGCTGCCGCCCGCAGCGCTGCCCGATCCGCACGCGTGGACGGCGTATGCGTCGGCCGTCGCAACGCTGTTGCCGCGCGCGGCGCTCGCGATCGCGGCGCCGGCGATCGCTGCCGGCTTCATGGCGCAGTTCGCGCTGGGTGCGCTCTCCCGAACGATTCCGCGCTTCGGCAGCCTCACGCTCTCGTTTCCGCTCGTCTTCGGCGTCGCGCTCATCGCCTGCGTGCTCGGCGTCCCGGCAATTGCGGCGCGCATCGCGCCAATCTTTCCCGCACCGTGAGCGACGAGAAGCCGCTCGACCCAACGCCCGCGCGCATCGCGAAGGCGCGGCGCGAAGGGAACGTGCCGCGCTCGCCGGAGCTCGCCGCCGCCGCGGCGTTTGGTGCCGGCGCGATCGCGGCGTGCGCGGTCGCGGCGCCGATCGGTGCGCTCGCGCAACGCGCGCTCTTCGCTGCGGCTCGCGGCAGGCCGGCGCTGCACGAGGAGGCCGCGACGCTCGCGCTGGCCGCGCTGCCGGCGTTCGCGGCTGCGGCGTTCGCCGTTCTCGCCGGCATGGTACAGGGCGGCGGCCTGCGCGTGACGGGTTTGGGCGTGAAGCCCGAGCGCTTGGATCCCCTCGAGGGTATGCGACGCATCGCGTCGCGCGAGACGCCGGCGCACGCGCTGCGTGCGACGATTGCCTTTGCGGCGGCGATCGCCGCGATCGCTCCCGCCGTCGCGCACGTCGGCGATCTCGTCGCTTCGGGCAGCGTGCTCGGCGTTGCCGCGGCAGCCGCCGGCGGCGTCCGTCGCACGCTCTTCGCGGCATGCGCCGTTGGGTTGCTCTTCGCTGCGGCCGAGTACGCGCTCGTGCGCGGCGCGTGGCTGCGCAAGCTGCGCATGAGCCTCGACGAGCTCAAGCGCGAGGTCAAGGAGGAGGAGGGCGACCCGCACGCGCGCAGCCGGCGTCGCTCGCACCACAGGTCGCTGCTGCGCGGAGCGATCGCCGACGTGCGCGAGGCCGCGTTCGTCGTCGCGAACCCCACCCACGTTGCGGTCGCGCTCGCCTATGCGCCGCCTGCGATACCCGTGCCCGTCGTGCTCGTGCGAGCGCGCGAAGCGGCGGCGCTGCGCGTGCGCGAGGCTGCCCGCCAGTGGCGCGTGCCGGTGATCGAGGACGCTGCGCTCGCGCGCGCGCTCTTTCGCGACGGTCGAGCCGGCGTGCCGATTCCCGCCGCCTGCTACGTTGCCGTAGCGGAGGTCGTCGGCGCGCTCGAGCGTTGCGGGGCGCTCGAGCGATGAACCGGCTGAGCGTCTATGCGTTTGCGGCGATGCTGCTGGCGATCGTCGCAATCCTCATCGTGCCGCTGCCGCCGTGGCTGCTGGACCTGCTGCTCGGCGTCAACATCTTTGGCTCGGCGCTCGTGCTGCTGCTCTCGGTGACGGTCGAGGATCCGCTCGAGTTCTCGGCGTTCGCGCCCGCGCTCTTGGTTGCGACGCTCTTTCGGCTCGCGCTCGACGTCTCCGCGACGCGGCTCATCTTGACGCAAGGCGAGATCCCGGGAGCCGTCGGCGCGGTCATTCCCGCCTTCGGCGAGTTCGTCGTTCGCGGCAATCTCGTCGTCGGCATCATCATCTTTGCGATTCTCGTGACGATTCAGTTCGTCGTGATCGCGAGCGGCTCGCAGCGCGTCGCGGAGGTGGCGGCGCGCTTCACGCTCGACGCGATGCCCGGCAAACAGATGGCCGTCGACGCCGACGTGCACGCGGGCTTGCTCGACGCCGACGCCGCGCGCGCGAAGCGGGAGGTGGTGCAACGGGAGGCCGATTTCTACGGCGCGATGGACGGCGCGGGGAAGTTCGTCAAGGGCGACGCGATTGCCGCGCTCGTGATCGTCGCGCTGAACCTCACCGGCGGCCTCGTCATCGGCGTTGCGTACCACGCGATGTCGCCCGCCGACGCGCTGCACGCGTACGCGTTGCTTTCCATCGGCAACGCGCTCGTCACGACGCTGCCGGCATTTCTCATCTCGACCTGCATGGGCATGATGGTGACGCGCGTCGCCGCGGAGGGCGCGCTCGGCGCCGATTTGGCCGCGCAGATGTTCGCGCGTCCCGACGTGCTGCGCGGAGCCGGCAGCTTGCTGCTTGCCCTCGCGCTCGTGCCGGCGCTGCCGCACGCGCTCTTCTTCGCGCTGGGAGCGAGCGCGCTCGTCGCCGCGCAGCTCGCGCAACGCGCGCGCACCGGTCGCGCACGGGCGGCTCGCGCGCAGGAGGAAGCGGCGAACCGGCGGGCGTGGCGGCGCCCCGAGCTCGCGCTCGGGCTCATCGGCGTCGACGCGGTCGCGATCGAGTTCGGCGAGGAACTGCTGCGTCTGTTGACCCCGCCGCTCTGCGACGCGCTGCTCGATCGCATCGGCGAGGTTCGTCGCGCACTCGCGGCGGAGATCGGAGTCGTGCTTCCGGGCGTGCGCCTGCGCGACAACGTGGAACTCGCGACGCGCAGGTATGCCGTTCACGTGCGCGACCGCCCCGCCGGTTCCGGATCGCTCGAGCTCGAACGACTGCTCGCGGTCGCCGACGGCGATTGCCTTGCGCGCCTCGGCTGCGCAGTGGAGGCAGAGCCGGTCTACGGTTTACCGGCCGCGTGGATCGAGCCGGCGTCGCGCGAGCGCCTCGTCGAGGCGGGCGCGCTCGTCTTCGATCCGATCTCGATCTTGGGCTCGCACGTCGCCGAGATCGCACGCGCGCACGCGTGCGAGCTCTTCGGGCGGCAAGAGCTGCAGACGCTGCTCGAGCATCTCAAGCTGCGCGCACCGGCGTTGGTGAAGGAGATCGGCGGCGAAGCGCTGCCTTTCGCGTCGGTGCACCGTGCGTTCTTGACGCTGCTGCGCGAGCAGGCGTGGCCGCGCGATGCCATCGGCGTGCTCGAAGCGATGATCGCGTGCGGTTCGCGCGACCCTGCAGAGCTCGCGGAGGCGGCGCGCCGGAGCATCGTTCCCGATCTGCTCCGGCGGCGCGCGCGCGGGCTGCAGCCGCTCTTGCTCGATCCTGCGTTCGAGCGCGCGCTGGTAGATGGCTGGTCGACCGCGGAGACGCTCGATGCCGAGAGCGCTCTTCAGCTGCGCGAGCGCATCGAGGCGTATGCGGCGCGCATACCGCGCGAACGTGCAGCCGTCGTCTGCACCGCACCGCTGCGGCCGCTGCTGGCGGATTTGCTGCTACGCTCGGGCCTGCGCTTGGACGTCTTCGCATACGGCGAGCTTCCGCCGGAGCTGGCGCTCGAGCCGGCGGAGGTGGTACGTGAAAAAGAAGGCCTCAGTCACCGCTCTGGGTGAAGTGAAGCGGGCTCCGATGAACTGGAAGACGCTCAAGACCCCCTTCAAAGCGGCGGTCATTCTCGCGGTTGTGACCTTCGCCATTGCGTCGTCACTTCCGATCCAGCAGAAGATTCGGCTCGGCCTCGACCTCGTCGGGGGCTCGCGCTTGATCCTTCAGCTGTACCCGACGGCGGAGGTGCCGCAGATCACCTCGCAGATCCAAGAGCAGACGATCCAGGTCATCGATCGCCGCATCAACGCGCTGGGCGTCTCGGAGCCGACGATCTCAAAGTTCGGCGGCAACAGCATCTTGGTCGAGCTTCCCGGTCTGAATCAGAACCAGACGGCGGAGGCCGAGAACCTCTTGAAGACCGCCGCGGTGCTCGAGTTCAAGATCGTGCCGCCGGCCGTCGCGCAACAGGCGCAGCAGGCTCTCGATCTGCTCGCCCAGCCGAACGTCACGCCGCAGCAGCGGGCGCAAGCCGAGAAGTACGTCGGGCAGACCGCGTACGCGCTCTCCGGCCCCGTCGTCTATTCAGGTAAAGATCTCAAGGGCGCGCAGTCGGGGTACCAGCAGCAAGGCGGCACGCCGATCGTGCTCTTCCAAACGCGCGACGCCGCGCGGTTCGGGCGGCTGACCTCTGCGAACGTCGGCAAGCCGCTCGGCATCTTCCTCGACCATCACTTCGTTTCGGCGCCGAATATCAACAGCGCGATCTTCGGCAGCGGCGAGATCGAAGGGAACTTCACGCAGCAAGAGACGATCACGCTCGCAGACGAGCTCAATGCCGGCGCGCTGCCCGCGACGATTCGCATCATCTCGAACGAGAGCATCGGCGCGACGCTCGGCAAGATCGATCTCGTCAAGTCGTTGTGGGCGTCCATGTTCGGCCTCGGGCTCGTCTTGATCTTCATGATCGTCGCGTACCGGCTTCCCGGATTGCTCGCCGACTTCGCGCTTGCGATCTACGTGCTCGTCATGGTCGCGATCTTCGCGGTGTCGGGTTCGACGTTGACCCTTCCGAGCATCGCCGGCTTCGTGCTCTCGATCGGCATGGCCGTCGATGCGAACGTGCTGATCTTCGAGCGCATCAAAGAGGAGCTATGGAACGGCAAGTCGCTGCGCGCCGCCGTGCGCGTCGGCTTCCAGCGCGCCTTCACGGCGGTCTTCGACAGTCACTTCACGACGATCGTCGGTGCCGGAGTCCTCTACATGCTCGGGACGGGAACCGTTAAAGGCTTCGCGTTCGCGCTCTTCTGGGGCACCGTCGTCTCGCTCGTGACGGCGGTCTTCGTGACGCGCTTCTTCGTCGATCTGCTGGTCGACAACGACGTCGCGACCGCGCCGGCGCTTTGGGGCGTGCGCAGCGACGAGGTCGGTATCTTCTCCAAGGGCGCGACGGAAGGAGCGTAATGTTCTTCCGCCGGCTCAACTGGAACATCGTCGGTTGGTTCAAGATCGTCTCGGCGATCTCGTACATCATCATCGCCTTCGGTTTCGGAGCGATGGTCTATCACGGTTTCGAGGGCGGTCAAGGTTTCCAGCCGTCGCACATGCTGCAGCTGGGCCTTTCGTTCACGGGCGGAACCGACGTCGACGCGCGCTTCACGCGCCCCGTCACGATTCCGCAGGTGCAGCGCGCGATCGCACCGCTCCACCTCGTCGCACCGCAGCTCACGACCGCGGGAGCGACGGGCACGGAGGTCGTGATCGACACCCAGACGGCGCTCGCGAACAACGCACAATCGATGTGGAACGCGCTCGGCACGGTCGCGCCAGTCAATCGCAGCGCTTCGTCGATCACGTCGGTCGGGCCGACGCTCGGCGCGGAGTACTTACGCGACGCGATCTTGGCGCTGGTCATCGCCCTCTCGATCCAGTTTCTCTACATTGCGTTCCGCTTCGGATGGAACTACATCTTCGGCCTCGTCACCGTCATCGCGCTCGCACGCGATGCGGCGATGATGATCGGCATCTACGCGCTCGCCGGCCGCCGCGCGGACGACGCGTTCCTCGCGGCGGTGCTGACGGTCATCGGCTATTCGGTCATGGATACGATCGTCATTCTCGATCGAATTCGCGAGAACACGAAGCTCATGCACAGCAGGCCGTACGACTACATCGTCAACGAGTCGATCAAGCAGACGATGACGCGCTCGGTAAACACGCTCGCGACGGTCGTCATCACCCTCGTAGCGCTCCTCGCGCTCGGCGGCGCGAGCTTAAAGAACTTCGCCTTCGCGCTGCTCGTCGGCATTTGCTCCGGCGGCTACCACTCGATCTTCTTTTCGGCGCCCCTCGTCTTGTCGTTCCGCAAGCGGCAGCTCGAGCGCGCGGTGCGGCTTCGCGCGGCGGCGCGCGTCTCCGAACCTCTTCGCCAAGCGCAAGGTGACCGAAGTGCGAGCAAAGGCGCGGGCGGCGGGCGCGCGCGCGAGGACATCGTCGCCGCGCGCAAGGAGCGCCGCGCGAAGGAGAAAGCGGCGCGCGGAGCCGCGCAAGCCGCGCGCTATCGCCGCAAGCGTGGGGATTCCGCCACGGCGGTCGCCGACACGGCGGTTGCCGAAGAGTTCGATCCGCTCGACGCACAGAACGCCGGGCTTCACGAAGAGGCACTCGAGCAAGGGCATGAAGAGATTCGCCTGAACCTCGAAGGCTTCGAGCCGGAGTCCGCACCGGTCGAGATCGAGCACCACGAGAACGACGAGAGCCAAGAAACGTAGCGGCCTTCCGCCGCCGACCCCTTCGGAAGCCTCCTTCGAGCGCGCGCTCGCCGCGTTCGGCAGCCCTCCCTCGACGCTCGAAGCATTCGTCGACGACGCGTTTGCGCGGCGCGAGGAGTTCCTCCAGGATCCGTACGCGAGCATCGGCGACGCGTCGTCGTTTCACTCGAAGATCGTCGGGGTCTCGTTCGAGGGCCGCCAGGACACGATCGCGGGGCTGCGCGAGGGCGCGCAGCTCGAGCTCGTTCGCGAGCCGGCGCACGAGGTCGCGGCCGTGCTCCTTCTTGATGTCGATCACGATGCTGCGCTTGTTGCGGTTGAAGTTCAGGAACGACGCGGTGAGGCCGCCACGCTGTGGGCCGACGCCCCGGCGCAT
>DAHXOK010000020.1:0-16920 GCA_027364935.1 Vulcanimicrobiota bacterium
GATTGAAGGCGATGCACTGGGCGACGGATGCGGCGAAGGGCTGGACGATGGCGTCGGCGTCGGAGACGGTGTGGGCGAGGGAGACGGAGTGCCCGTCGGCCGCCGCGATGCGCTCGCGCTGGGGCTTGGCGATGCAGCAGGTTCGTTGACGTGGAGAATGCAGCTGTATCCATTCACGCTCGGGCAGCGGATACCGGTCGTAACTTGCGCGAGCGCGTAGGTCGCAGTGTCTCCTGGAGGAGCGCTCGGCGTCGCAGTCGGTTGCCCCGGACGCGCGAGCGCGCCCGGCGATGCGCCCGGAAATCCGGGCGCCCCTTGCACGTTTTGCTGCACCGGAGGCGTGATGCCGCTCCCGGAGCCGTAATCTCCGGAGCAGGCCGTAAGTGCGAGCGCGGCTGCCGCAAAGAGGAAGAGCGTCGTTCGGTGCATGCTACCCTCGAGACGAGATGACGGTCCGCAACTCCTCGATAAAGGATGGGACCGAGAGCGTACGTTTATCTTCGACGCTCCGTTCGTTCACATTCAGGGTCCGCTCCTCGACTTCTTGCCTTCCGACGACGAGAATGTAGGGAACCTTCTGCGTCTTCCAATGGCGTACCTTATAACCAAGTTTCTCGTTGCTGTCGTCGACGTCGACGCGAAATCCCGCACCGCGCAGCTCTGCAGCCGCCTCGTGTGCGTACGGCAACTGCTGCTCTGCAATCGGAACGACGACGGCTTGCAGGGGGGCAAGCCAAGCGGGGAAGGCGCCGCCGAAGTGCTCGACGAGGATTCCAAAAAAGCGCTCCATCGATCCGGCGAGCGCGCGGTGGATCATAACCGGCCGATGCTCGCGTCCGTCGTCGCCGCGGTAGGATACGTCGAAGCGCTCCGGCAGCATGAAATCGACCTGCACCGTACCGAGCTGCCACGTGCGCCCGATCGCGTCGCGCACGTTGATGTCGAGTTTCGGTCCGTAGAATGCGCCGCCGCCGACGTCGACGCCGTACGAGAGCTTCGCGCGATCCAGGGCGGAACGAATGGCGGCCTCGGCCACGTCGTCGGTTGCGCCGCGCTGCAACGGTTCGCGCGTCGAGAGGACGCAGGAGAACTCTTCGAACCGGAACGCGTTCATGAGCCGCAGCGCCTCGTCGACCGTTTGCTCGAACTCGTGCTGCAGTTGCTCGGGCGTGCAAAAGAGATGTGCGTCGTCTTGGGTGAATCCGCGCACGCGCGTCAATCCGTGGAGCACGCCGGAGCGCTCGAAGCGATACACGGTTCCGAACTCGGAGTACCGCAGGGGAAGGTCGCGATAGCTGCGCAGCCGGCTCTTGTAGATGAGAATGTGGCCCGGGCAGTTCATCGGCTTGAGGCGAAACCGCTGTTCCTCGACCTCGAGCGGACCGAACATGTTCTGCGCGTAGTTTTCGAGATGGCCGGAGATTTCGTAGAGGCGCTCGCTCGCCACGTGTGGCGTTATAACGGGCGCGTATCCGCGCTCGCGCAGCCCTTCGCGGATAAACTGCTCGACGATTTCGCGTACGACGGCACCCTTGGGATGCCAGAAGACGAGCCCGCCGCCGGCGTCCTCCTCGATAGAGAAGAGATCGAGCTCGCTGCCGAGCTTTCGATGATCGCGGCGCTGCGCCTCGTCTAATTGACGCAGGTAGGCGTCGAGCTCGCGATCGTCGTGCCATGCCGTGCCGTAGATACGCTGCAGCATCGCATTGTGCTCGTCGCCGCGCCAATAGGCGCCCGCGACGCTCTGGAGTTTGAACGCGCGAATCTCACCCGTGTGCCGCGCGTGCCCGCCGCGACAGAGATCGGTGAACTCGCCGATCGTATACAGCGTGATCGGCTCGCCTTCGGGAATTTGGCGGGCGATCTCGATCTTGTACGGGTTGTCGCGGAAGGTCGCGAGCGCATCCTCGCGAGAGACCTCTTTCCCGACCATCGGATAGTCGGCGGCGACGATCTCGCGCATGCGCTCCTCCAAGCGAACGAGATCGTCCGGGGTGAACGGCGTCGCGCGATCGAAATCGTAGTAGAAGCCATTTTCAATCGCCGGGCCGATCGTCGGCTTGGCGTCCGGAAAGAGATCCTGCACGGCATACGCGAGCACGTGCGAGGCGGTATGGCGCAGCTCGGGCAGCGGCGTTTCTGGCATGAGCGCCGAGCTTTCGGCGAGCACATGGAGCAAGGCCTCCAAGCGTAACGACCGCTTTGCCCGAAGCGTTGCGCCGTACCCGGACGATACGGCGGCGACAGGTCTGCGCTCGCGTAGAGCGTAGCATAGGGAATGCGCGCTCGGCGATTCGCTTTCGTGGTTCTCGTATCGGTCGCTCTTGCATCGTGCGCGCCGGCGGCGGGCACGGTGCGTTTGCTCGAGACGGGGTCCACGCTGCTCTATCCTTTAATGAACCTCTGGGTTGCCGCGTATCAGCGGGAGCACAACGACATCGAGATCACGACGCAGGGCACCGGAAGCGGCACCGGGATTTCGCAAGCGATCAGCGGGGTCGCGCAGATCGGTGCGTCGGACGCGTACATGCCGGATGCGGCGATGCAGGAGCATCCGATGCTCAACATTCCGCTCGCGATCAGCGCGCAAGTCATCGCCTACAATCTGCCTGGGCTCAGCGGCGCGCACCTGCATCTTTCGGGGCCGCTGCTTGCCGCGATCTACGGCGGACGCCTCGAGTATTGGGACGACCCGCGCATCCTCGCAGCAAACGCCGCGTTGCGCGGTAGGTTGCCGCACCACACGATCGTTGCCGTGCGTCGTTCCGATGGTTCCGGCGACACGTTCATTTTTACGCAGTATCTCTCGGATACCACGCCATCGTGGCGTAGCGGTCCGGGGTTTGGAACGACGGTGAGCTGGCCGGCGAGTAGTACGGTTGGAGCGAACGGCAATCCCGGCGTCCTACAAACTTGCGAAGATGCCCCATACTCGATCGGCTACATCGGCATCAGCTTCATGGATCAGGTGAACGGCGCGCATCTGGGATATGCGGCGCTGCGAAACCGCAGCGGCGCGTACGTGCTACCGACCGTGCAGGCGATCGCGGCTGCGGCGGCGGCGCTCGTCTCGGCGACCCCGCGCGACGAGCGCATTTCGCTTATCGACGCTCCCGGCGCCGGTTCGTATCCGATCATCAACTACGAGTACGCTATCGTGAGCGCCCACCAACCGACGACGCAGATGAAACGTGCGCTAGCGGCCTTTCTTGGGTGGACGATCTCCGCGAGTGGCGGGCAGCGCCCGGCCTTCCTGGATGCCGTGCATTTCATCGCGCTTCCGGCATCGATTGCGCGATTGAGCCGCGACCAAGTAGGGAGGATAACGTCTCCGTAGTCTCCTCGAGCGACTGCGTGTCCGGCCTCTTCCCGAGGGCGCCGTGCGGCTCTTGAGGGCCCAGGTCGCGACGAGTCACTAGCGAAGAGCGTTCGTCGAGAATGGCAGTTCGGGTAGGTCAGCTTCGGCCCGCTCTCATGCAGCGGGTTGGCACGCAGCCGCTCCTGCGGTATGCGACCGGAGCATTCGCGTTGGCGAGCTTCGGGCTCATTTTTTTGATGTTGCTCTTTCTCGTCGTGTACGCGTATCCAGCGATCCGTTTCAACGGGACCGCATTCTTCACGTCTCCGATTTGGAACATCGGCAATCAATATGGCTCGGCAACCGTCACGCGCGCAGGTTTCACCGCTCAAGCGGGCGCGTCGTTCGGCTCTCTCGTCTTCGTGTCCGGCACGCTGCTCTCGTCGTTCCTCGCCATGATCGTCGCCGTTCCGTTGTCGTTGCTCGTGGCGCTCGCCATCGTCTATCGCGTGCCGGCCGCTCTCAAGCCGCTGGCCAATGCCGTCGTCGAGTTGATGGCCGGCGTACCGTCGGTCGTCTACGGGTTGTGGGGGATGATCGTCTTGGTTCCGTTCATCGGGAACCGGCTTTCGCCGACGGGAAACGGAGACGGGCTGCTCGCGGCAGCGATGATCTTGGCGCTCATGGTCGTGCCCATCATGGTGGCGACCACGCGCGACGTCGTTCAGGCGCAGCAGGCCTCGATCTACGAAGCGAGCATGGCGCTCGGAAGCACGTCGTGGCAGGCGGTGACGCGTGCCGTGCTGCCAAGCGTACGCAGCGGTATCGCCGGATCCGTGCTGCTCGCCTTCGGGCGCGCCCTCGGCGAGACGATGGCGGTGCTGATGGTGTGCGGGGCGGCGATCAATACGCTGCCCCACGGCATCTTTTCGCCGATCAATACGATTGCGGCGGTGATCGTTTCGCAACTGGAGTCGGCGCTCACCGACGCGAGCGGTATGGCGCAACGATCTCTCGGAGAACTCGCGCTCGCGCTCTTCGTCATCACGCTAATCGTGAACGCCGTTGCACGAATCGTGCTGCACGGCGGGGACCGATCGGGAGCGGTCGGATGAAGGTGCGAGCGGTAACGCGCTGGACGTCGCATTTCTGGTGGGCGGTCAGCATAGCGGCCCTCGGTTTCATCATCGCGATCCTGCTCTCGATCTTCGCGTTCGTCATCGTCCACGGCGCGCCGGCGCTGCGCCCCGCGCTCTTCACGCCCGTGACGTCGGGGGTGGCCGGCGGCTTGGCGAACGCGATCGCTGGAACGCTCCTGCTCGTCTCCATCGGCCTCGTCATCGCTGGAGCCGTCGGCATCGGAACGGCTTTGTGGGTCGTCGAATACGCACCGCAGTGGGCGGCACGCGCGGTGCGCTACATGATCGACGTCCTCGCCGGCGTTCCCTCGATCGTCGTCGGCTATTTTCTCTACGTGGCCCTCGTCGAGGTCCTGGGGTGGGGCTTTTCGCTCGTTGCCGGCGCTCTGTCGCTCGCGATCTTCGTGCTACCGTACGTCGAGCGTTCTGCGGACATCGCGCTGACGAACGTTCCGCGAGAGCTGCGTGAGGGATCGGTGGCTATGGGAGCGCGGCAAGGCGTTACGATGCTGTCGATCGATCTCCCGTATGCGATACCTGGCATCCTCACCGGATTGCTCGTCGCCATCGGCATTGGCTTGGGAGAGACCGCGCCGCTCATCTATACGGCTGGCTGGTCGAACTATCTGCCGACGCTCGCGCCGACGCACTCGCCGGTCGGATATCTCACGTACGTCGTCTGGACGTACATCAGCCAGCCGTTTGCGGCCTCGCACGCGTTGGCATACGCTGCGGCCACGCTGCTGATGGTCTTCGTCTTCGCGACGAACTTGGTCGCTCGCAGCTTCGTGGAGTATCGCTTCAGCGGGCGGGGCGGCCGATGATCCCGGCGTTCGTCGCGCTCGCGGCGGCCTTGACCGCGACTCCCGTCGCACGAGCGAGCCCGACGCCGAATCCGTTCGTTGTCAACGGATTCGTTCGCGCCTACGAGTTCACGCGCCAGAACGCAAGCAATAAGTTCAGCGCTGCTAACCAGGCCTCGTTCGAAGCGGCGTTGAGCGCGCACGCTGCCTACAATTTTGTCGGCGGCTTCACGCTCGGCGCCAGCTATCTCTTCGCCGATCCGCTCGGTACGTGCGACATCGTTACCGATCACGAAGCGGGTTCGCCGTGCATCACGCGGCGACCGCCAAACACCAATCCGGACGACACGCTCCCCGGCTACCAGCTCAGCACGCTCTACGAGGCGTACGCACAGTACGCGGGCAGCGGAGTCTTCGTTCGCGCCGGCAATCAGGTTATCAACACACCGTGGGCCAACGCGGCTGACTCGCGCGCGAAGCCGGAGGCGTTCCAAGGCGTGGACGCGTCATACACGTCGGGCCCCTGGACGCTCGAAGGTATGGACATGCTGCGGTTCGAGAGTCGCACGTCGTCGTTCTTCACGAGAACGACGCTGCTGACGAGCTATCCGCCGACGGGCAATTCAGGACTTCTCGGTAACTTTACGCCGCCCGCAAACGTGAAGTTTGCATCGAGCGACCCCTTTGGGGCGATCCAGACCGACGGCTTCGCATTCGGGCGAATCGGATATTCGGCGCGTGGGGTTTCGGGCGACGTCGACTATTACGCGGTTCAGAACGTCGCCGACATGCTCTGGATCGACGGCAAGTACGCGTGGCGGGCTCGCGTCCATCCTTTCGTTGCAGTACAGATCGGCAGCGAGCACGATGCCGGTAACGCGGTAATCGGAAAGATCGACAGCCAGGTATTTGGTCTGCAGGCCGGGCTCAACGTCACGCCGTCCGTGCAGCTCGTTGCGGGATACGACGCTCTGCCGTGGCACCACGATCTCATCAGGCTGCCGGCAGGCGTGTCGTGCAGCAACTCCACGCACTTGCTGAGTATCCCGACGCCGGCCAACGGCTATTCTACGTTCCCGTACTTCATCCCGAACAACGCGCCGCAGTGCGTTCCCGGAAACACGAAAGGAACGGCGCAGATTCTCTACGGAGGCTGGGCCGGTCCCTACACGGATAGTTACGTCGCCGATCCACTCTTTACGACGGGTATGACGCAGGGTGCTCCCGACCGCCACATCGCCGGAAACTCGCTCAAGGAAGCCGTCGTCTTTACCTCGGCGGACCATCGATTCGTCGGCCAGATCAGCCACGCGCAGTACAACGCCGGGAATATCGGCGGCAACGAAATGTCGTACGAGAACGACGTCGACGCGATGTACTTCGTGAGCCGCGTCATTCCGGGCCGGCGCTATCGCGGGCTCCTGCTGCGCTACCGGTATGCGGAGCGCTTCTTCAACCAGACGCGGATCTACGGAGGCATACCGGTCTTCAAGTACAACCGCGCGCAAGTCGAGTACGATTTCTAGGCGGCTGGCAGCCGCACAGGACGAGCGCAAGAGGGCGGCAGGCGTCGCGCATGGAAGGCCGCAAACGAGTTTGCATGGCTGCCGCGCTCGACGTTTTCATCAGTTACGCGCATGAAGATAACGACTACCCGCGTTACGGACAGCGCGGCTGGGTCGAATACTTCTATGAGGCGCTGAAGGCTCGCCTCAACGGGATCCGTCGCGAGGAGATCGCGATTTGGCGGGATCAGAGCGAGGCCCGCATCACCGGCGGCACCGTGCTGACGCCGACGATCAAAGAGAAACTCTCGGACTGCGCGGTTCTCGTGGTCGTCGTCTCGCCTGCGTACCTTGCGTCGAAGTGGTGCGCCGACGAGCTCGGGTTCTTTCGCGATGCAGCCGGAAAGCGCGGAGGCCTCTCGGTGTCGACCAAGTCCGGCAGTCTGTCCCGCGTTCTGAAAATCCTCAAGCTGCCCATCGATCTCGACACGTTTCGGACCGGCCTCGTGGAGGTCGACGACGCGGTCGGCTATCCACTCTACCAGCGGACTGCGGAGGGGCGGCCGTGCATTCCGCCGATCGAGCTCGACCCACCGTACGGCGAGAACATCGGAACCGACTTCGGCCGTGCCGTGAATGCGCTCGCCTACGACATCGATGCGATCCTGCAAGGCATGTCTCTGCCGGCGCCTGCACCCGCGAGCGGACGCAGCGGCAGCGGTACGCGCGTCTACGTGGCAGAGACCAGCTCGGACATGGCCGATTATCGCGAGCGCGTTCGGCAAGAGCTGGAGCAGTTTGGCTGCACGATCGTTCCCGCTGCCCAGCAGTTTCCAGGTCCAAACTATGCGGAGCACGTGAGGAAGGACCTCTCCGGTGCGCGCCTGTCGGTTCATATCGTTGGAGAATCCTACGGTCTCATTCCGGAGCGCGCGGATCAATCGATCGTCGAGCTCCAGTACCGGCTTGCCGGGGAGGAGGCCGTTGCTCGGCCGGAGTTTGCACGTATGGTGTGGATGCCGCCGAGCGTTACTGCATCGGAGGAGCGACAGCGCGCATTCATCGCCGCGCTGCAGGACGATCCGAATCTCGTCGTGTCGCCGCTGGAGGATTTCAAGACGCTCGTGCACGACGCGCTCAAACCGAAGGCCGAGCCGCCGCGCGCTCCAGCGCGCGGTGACGGAATTCCGAAGAGCGTGTACCTGATCTTCGACGTTCCGGATCAGGTACGCGCGAAGGCGGTCGACGATTGGCTTTTCGAGCGCGGCTTCGAGGTCCTCAAGCGCTCGGCGGACGCGAAATCGCGCAAGCAGCTTGCGTTGCATAAAGAGTTCTTGAAAGCGAGCGACGGCGTCTTGATCTATTACGGACAGACGACCGACGAGTGGCTTCAAATGAATCTGATCGAGCTGCGAAAGGTCTTTGCGACGGAGAATCGCCGGAGACCGCCATGCGGCGTGGTTCTCGGCGATCCGAAACGCCCCGACAAAGAAGGGTTCCGGAGCAACCTCGTTCACGTCATTCCTGGGTTCGGCGAATTCTCGCCGGATCGCTTGGAGGTGTTCGTGCACGACCTCGAGAGCGCGCAGCCCGCGTCGGCATGACCGCGACGTTCAATCCGTTCCCCGGCCTTCGCCCGTTTGAAGACAGTGCGGACGACATTGCGGTCTTTTTCGGGCGCGACGATCAGGTCGACGAGCTGCTATCGCGCCTGCAGCACCGGCGATTCGTCGGCGTCGTCGGGCAGTCGGGATGCGGCAAATCGTCGCTCGTGCGCGCGGGGCTGCTGCCGGCGCTCCACGGCGGCTTCATGGCGGGCGCAGGCTCGCGGTGGCGCATTGCCGTCACGCGACCCGGGAGCTCTCCCATCGAAGGCCTCGCGCACGCGTTGGAGGCGTCGGGCGCGCTCGAGAAAGTGGCGGACGACGGGGCCCTGCGCGTCGGCCTGACGAGCGGCGTTCTGCACGGCGGCGCGCGCGGTCTCGTCGAAGTCGTGCAGCAAGCGCACTTGCAAAGTGACGAGAACGTGCTCGTCGTCGTCGACCAGTTCGAAGAACTCTTCCGTTTTCGCTACAGCGTCGGCTCCGCGTACGTCTCCGACGAAGCAGCCGCGTTCGTCAAGCTGTTGCTCAC
Organism: Vulcanimicrobiota bacterium; assembly: GCA_027364935.1. Taxonomy (GTDB): domain Bacteria; phylum Vulcanimicrobiota; class Vulcanimicrobiia; order Vulcanimicrobiales; family Vulcanimicrobiaceae; genus Tyrphobacter. Next base: position 8,879 of record DAHXOK010000020.1, read on the forward strand.
GGCGGCGAGCCATCGCGACGTGCCGGTCTACGTGCTCATCACGATGCGCTCCGATTTCATCGGCGACTGCGCCCAGTTCCGCGTGCTGCCGGAGACGCTGAACGAAGGACTCTTCCTCGTTCCTCGGCTGACGCGCGATCAGCTCCATGAGGCGATCGCCGGGCCGGTCGGCGTCGCGGGCGCGACCGTCGCTCCGCGCCTGGTCAATCGCCTGCTGAACGAGATCGGCGACGATCCCGATCAGCTCCCCGTTCTCCAGCACGCCCTCATGCGTACGTGGGATATTTGGCTTGCGGAGAATCGGCCGCATACGGCGATCGACGTCCCGGAATACGAAGCTACGGGCGGCCTCTCCGAGGCACTCTCGCGCCACGGCGAAGAGATCCTCAAACGTCTTTCGACGCAGCGCCTTCGCGCGATCGCCGAACGCGTCTTCAAGGCGCTCACCGAGCTTGGCAGCGATAACCGCGGCGTGCGGCGGCCGACGGCATTCGCGCGGCTCTGCGCGGTCGCCGACGCGAGCGAGAAGGACGTGGGGCGCGTGATCGACGCGTTCCGCGCGCCGGGCGTCTCGTTCTTGATGCCGCCGGCGCAGGTGGCGCTCGAAGGAAGTACCGTCGTCGATCTCACGCACGAGGCGCTGATGCGGACCTGGACGCGTTTGCGTGGCTGGGTCGAAGAAGAGGCCGAAGGGGCGAAGCTCTACCGCCGGCTCTGCGACAACGCGGAGCTCTACGCGCTCGGCAAGGGCATGCTCCTGGCGGACCCGCTGCTTTCGTTTGCTCAGGAGTGGCGAGAATCCAATCATCCGACGGCCGCATGGGCGGAGCGGTACGGCGGCGGGCTCGATCGCGTGAACGCGCTGATCGACAAGAGCCGGACCGCGGTCAACGCGGAGCTCGAGCGCCGAGCCGCAGCGGAGCGGCGAGAACGCGAGATGGAGATCGAACGGCGGCGTAGCGCGGAGCGTCTCGCGCAGCGGACGCGCGTTCTCGCGTCGATGATGAGCGTCATCGCAATCTTGGCGGTCGGGGCGGCGCTCGCCGCGGTTGGGTTTGCGGCACGCGCGCGCACCGCCGAAGCCGTGGCGAGGCAGCAAGCCGCCGTCGCGCAACGCCAGCAAGAAATTGCGGTGGCGCAGCGCGCGATCGCCGTGCGGTATGGGATTGCAGCGCTGAAACAAGAAGGCATCGCTCGGCGCGAAGCGTCGATCGCGCGACAACAAGCGATCATCGCGCGGAACGAGACGGCAATTGCGCGCGCTGCAGAGGCCAGAGCGGTCGCCGCTCGCCTGCAGGTCGTGCAGTATGCGATGCGCCAGCGTTACGAAGCGGGATCGGCCGAGCTTGCCGAGATCGACCACGGGATGTACAACAACCGGTACGACAACCGAGTGGCCGGACTCATCGGTACCGACGCGTACGCCGCAAGTCCGACCGGTGACGCGCGCTCCGTCCTCTTGACGGCTGCGTGGACGCCGAATGCCATCGGCCGCGTCGCACTACCGCCGTGGGACCTCGGCGCGGTCGTCGATCGTGGCCGCACGTTCGTTGTGCTCGCGGGAGCGAGGCAGCGGCGATACGGGGACCTGGTAACGGGCTCGTTGGTCTCGATCGATGCGACGACGCTCGCGATTCTCGGGCGAACTCCCGGGGTTTCGGCGACCTTCATCTGTGGATTCGACGGTGCGGCGCGCATAGCGGTTGCGAGCGCGCGCGATATTGCGTTTTACGACATACGGCCGAACGGCACCGCGACGCGTTCCGAAACCCTGCGCACCGGGCCGGTCCGCGCCCTCGCGTGCCTCCCGCGCGGTGGGCGCATTCTGTACGTCGACGCAGGGAACGCCCTGCGAATCGTCGCGTACGGCGGCAGCCGGCCGCGCACGATCGCGCGCGTGGAAGGCAGCGTCGACGGCGTCGTCACATCGAACGCGGGAGATCGCGTCGCGGTAACGACGTCGGATGGGAGCGCCGCCGTCTACGATCTCGTCTCGCAGCGGTTCCTCGCGCGCCAAAAACTCTTCGCGAATCCTGCCGGCGACTGTTCCAGCGTTGCGGGCTGTGCGGCGGCAATGACCTTTACTCCGGACGATAAGCAGATCGCGTGGTACGACGCCGGCGCGCTCCACGTTGCACCGATCGCCTCGGCCACGGACGCCTCGTACCCGTGCGCGGCAAGCCTATGCGCGCACGCGTCGCTGATCTACTATTCGAGCGGCTTGACCGTGCCGATGGTCGTTGCGGACGGGGGCGTCGCCGGATACGATACCAGCAAGAGCGCGTTCGCGCAGCAGTACGACGATGGAGCCGGCTCGCAGCGGCGCGCACTGCTCGATCGCGAGTTTGGAATGTACGTGACGCCGTACGACCCAGCGGGAGCGCTGCAGCCGAATCCGTTTCATGGCGGACTCTCCGAGCAGTCGTTCTCACAGGTTCAGGGACCGTTGCGCGGAACCGTACCCAACTCGCAATGGCTCCAGAGCTTCGCGCTCCGAGGGCACAACGTCCTGATCCCGGGCGCCTCGGGCTATATCGAGTTCGACCTCGACCACCTTCGCGAAGCGTTCGATCGGACGTACGACGTAAGCTATCGGGTGCGCATGCGAGATTGCGGAGACGCCGCGCATGCCGTGACCTTCAATATGTTCACCGGCGCCATCCAGGTTCTCGACATCCGTTCCTCCACGCCGCGCGTGCTCCACGCCTTTAACATTGGGCGCGTGCCGGTGAAATCCGGCTCCTACACGTACTTCGTGAGCGTCGGGTACGATCCGAGCAGCCGTATCGTCACCGTTCTTTCGTACGCGAGGGCATTTGCAACGGTTCGCCGCTTCAGCGCTGCGGGTCGCCTGCTGATGACTGCTTCTCGCCCGCAACTCCTGGCACACGTCGGCATCGATCCGAATCGCATCAACAATTGGATCTTGAGCCCCCGCGGAAACTACGTCGCGGTGCAAGTGCAGAGCCCGGATCAGGATACGCTGCTTCGTCCGAACGGCTCGCTCGTCGGGCGCGCGTACTCGATCGACATGATCGCCGCGAACGAGCGGGTCGTGATTGCCGAGAGCCGTAGCTCGGCCGGCTTTGCGGAGTCGGTCTATCGCCTGCCCGATTGGACGCAGATCGGCATCACGAGCATACCTACGCAAGCCACCGGTCTCGCCATCGCGCCTGACGCGCGCACCGTAGCGTACTACGACGTAGAAGGCAGCCGTCAAGTCCTGCATCTGTACGACTACCAATCGCGCGCGTCGTACCGAACGTCGCTGCCGTCCCCACCGGATCTAGGGAGGTATACCGCTCTCACGTTCAGCGCCGACGGGAGGTACCTCTTGGCTTCGTACGACGATCCACAGAAGTATCATCGCCTCGCGGTGTTCGCGGTCGAGCCGAGCGCCTGGGCGAGAGCCGCGTGCCTCATGGCCGGACGTTCGCTCACGATACAAGAGTTTCGCAGCTACGCCGGCAGCGATATCCCGTACCGCGATGGCTGCCTGCCGTACGCGAACGAGATGTATCGCTGGTAGCTTGCCTTCGTACGGTGCTCGGACTCTCGCCCTAGCGCCCCACGAACTGGTACAGAGAGCGGCCGAGCATCGGGCCGCCGACCGCACGAAAACGCGGATCGTTTAGCGTTTCTCCCGCGGGCGGGATCGCGTAGATGGGCTCGCGCTTCGACCAGGCCGCGTACTGTGAGGCGAGAGAGAGGGGATGTGCGGCGACGATCGTACGCGTGGCGAGGCTTCCATCGGCGTAGGCACCGTAGGCAAGTGCCGTTGCATCCACCCAGGGTGCGACGACGATCGCGTGCTGCGGAACGGACTGCGCGACCCAGGTAAGGAGCGGCCGGTTCGATACGCTGCGCTGCGCCGACGCGATGTCGGCGTTAGCAATGCCGAGATGAATCGCGTTGCCGATGAGGACGAGTGCCCAGATAATGCGTCGCGGGTCGATCGTCCACGTGAACTCGACGGTAATGGCTCCGGCAAAGAGTGCGGCGATCCAGAGCAGCAGCATGAGATAGCGCGACGGATCGCCTTGCGCGACAGCGAGGCCGAATGCAACGAAGCTCGCGGAGATCGCGCCTGCGATCAGCATGACGCAGATCGCGGTGCGCCGTTGCAGCAGCAAGATGATTCCCAAGCCCGCCACGACCACGAAGACGATGTCGTACGTATCGTGAATCGTCGCGTACGCCGCTTGCAGATACCCGAGCCAATGCTGCGGGTTGACGACGTTTGCCCACAGCGGCGCAGCACCGAAGGGCGCGCCCGTCACCTCCGTGAGGAAGCCCGCACGCGTGCTCGGGGCATTCGCATCCCAATAGACGCGTGCGGAAGGCGGTGCAAGCATCTGCACAGGATCGACCGGATGCTGCTCGAGAGACGCCGCGCGTGCCGGTAGATACAGGTACGTGCAGAGGACGAGGGCGAGCGTCATGAGGGCAGCTCCGGCATTCGAGAACGTCACGTTCCGAATGCGAGCGACGAGCGCGATGACGATGCACGGAAGCAGCCAGAGCGAGATCGGATGCACGGCGAGAGCCGCTCCCCAAGACGCGGCGGCGCCGACGATATCGCGGGTGCGCTCGTGCTTGAGCCAACCGCAGAGGTAGTAGAGCGTCATCGCCTGGAAGAGCAAGGCAAGGTCTTGTGTGTCCGCCTGCGAGCCGTGCAGCCAAATGCTGCGCGCCCATGCGAAGCAGAGGAACGCGCCGAGCGACGTGACGGGTCCGATCCCGATGCGAATCGCCGTGATCACGCCCACGACGCAAGTCAGCGACATGCAGAGCGCGCCGAACAAATTCATACGGTAGGCGAGCGAGTCGATGGCGACGGCGTGAGAGAAGAGCCAGCCGAGCAAGACGAAGATCGGATACCCGGTGGCGTGAGGGATGCCCAGAAGGTACGGAACGCCTTGCATCTCGGCGAGGTCTCTCGACGCGACGTCGTGCGAGAGCGAGAAGACGTACGTTAGCATCGGAACGAGGAAGGCCAGCGCGACCACGATGCGATGGCGGTGATGGTGCGCTGCTCGGACCGCATGGTAACCGCCGTGGGCCATACGGGCGTAGCCGAGGTACTCCAAGACGTCCTCTCCTTTCACCCCACCCGCAAGAAACGGCAAAAACGCGGCGCGCATGAAACGTGCCGGCCGCCACGCATCGCATTGCCCGGTTGCTGGGCCGGGTCCTGCCGGCTCGCCGTTCAGGCAAGCCCCGTGCCCGGCGCCCGCGGCGATGCTTTCCTAAGGCCGGCGCCGAGAGGAGCTGCGACCGCGTGGCGTGCGCGGGCGAGGTCGCACGAAAAACGACCGTTGCTCGCAAGCGTGCGGCAACTGCGATGAAACCGCCGAGGTCGCGCAGTAGGCGATGAGAAGGGAGAGCGGCGGCCTGCGCCGCACGTCGGCTCCATGCGTAGAGCCGTTGTCACGCTCTTCGTCCTGCTCGTCGTAACGGCATGCTCGCACGCTCGGCGCGTGCCGCAGCCGCAGACAACGGCCACGACGACCGCACTGGGGTCTTCTACGCCGAGTCCGTTGCCGGCTGTGCCGAGTCCGCCGCCGGCTGCGCCGAGTCCCTCGCCAACGCCGGCGTACGGAGATATTCAGAACGTTGCGGCAGCGCCGTTCATCGATCAGCTCACGCAGCTGCAAGTCTTTTGGCCGCCCGGCGGGCTCTTCGAGCCGGCGAAACCCGTCTTACGGCGCGAGTTCGTTCGCTGGTTGATGCGAGCGGACGCCGCGATCTGGGCGCCGGATCCTTCGAATGCTATCCATCCTGCGTTGCCCGGTGCGAAGCAATATTTCAAGGACGTTCCGACCGACGATCCGGATTTTGCCGCCATCGAAGGCATGCACGACGCCGGCATCGCCATCGGGTACCCGAATCGAACCTTCCGACCGGATACCCCGATTACGCGCGAAGAGGCGCTCGCGATCAAAGCCTACGTGGACTGCGGTGCGCCGGATCCGGTCGTCGCAGACGACCTCGCGCAGGCGTACTTCGTGCTTCCACGGTGGAGAGATGCGCACCGCATCGCGCACGCCTACGTCGCCGCGATCGCCAGCTGTCTGCTCCAAGATCAAGGAACGACGCCGGAGAACCGGCTCGACACGATCGCACGGACCTTCGGCAATATTGCCGTGCTGCAGCCGCAGCGGCCACTCGATCGAGCGGAAGCGGCGGCGATGATTTGGGAGATCGGCGAGCAGAAACCGGACCTGACGAACTTTCCGCCGCATACCGCGGCGCAGGCGCTGGCGCAGTAGGCAGCGCGAAACGCAGCGCACGTCGCCGTGCCAGGCGCGTTCATGTTGCGTTCATGCACGCCGAGTACGCTGGATGAACGGTGCGTATTCTCGTTATCGAAGACGATGAGCCGCTGCGCACGCTGCTGCGGCGCGGATTGAGCGAAGACGGCCACGTCGTCGACGCGCTCGGCGACGGCCGCGACGCGCAAGCGTATCTAGCCAGTATGGCATACGACGCGCTCGTCCTCGATTTGACGTTGCCGCACGAAAGTGGCCTCTCGATTCTCAGGCGCATGCGCGAATGCGGGGATAGGACGCCAGTGCTCGTTCTCACGGCACGCGATTCTGTCGAAGACATCGTTGTTGGGCTCGATGCCGGTGCCGACGATTACATGTGCAAACCGTTTGCGTTTGCCGAGCTGGAGGCGCGCTTGCGATCCCTCAGTCGCCGCCCGGCCGATTGGGCGGGTGACGTGATCCGCGTCGGGGACGTCACGTTCGATTGCGCAACCCGGGAGGCGCGACGAGGGGATCGGCAGCTCGACCTGACGGCGAAAGAGGCGACGTTTCTCGAAATCATGATGCGCAATCCCGGTCGCACGGTTCCGCGCTCGATGCTCGAAGCGCGCCTTTGGGACCGCGAAAGCGATCCCGAGTCGAACGTGCTCGACGTGTACGCTCGACGCCTGCGCGTGAAGCTGAGCGCGGAGGGCGAGCCGCTGCTGCTGCATACGGTCCGCGGCATCGGGTTTCGGCTGGAGAGGCACCCGTGAGCATTCGCGCGCGCCTGACCCGTACGGTTATCGCCGTCGTGGTCTTGGCGGTCGTCGTCTTCGGCGGTATCTCGTTCTACGTGGTGGATCGCACCTTGCGCTCGAGCTTCCATACGCAACTCGACACGCTGGCTCGTGCCGTCGCCGGAGCAGCTGACGTTCGGCACGATGAGGTGAGCCTCGATGCGGGGGATCTCCAGCAAATTTCCCTCGTGCATGCGGGAACGCCGTTTGCGCTCTTCGATCGTGGGCACCGCCGCGTCGCTGGAGATTTGCTGCCACCGTCGTCGCGCCGTGGGGGCCTTGCCGTCGTGACCGCACCCGTCACGCGCCGGGGCGTCGTGTACGGTTGGGCCGCGGCCTGGCAGCCCGAGAGCTGGATCGGCGCGTTCGACCGCTGGCTCGTCGTCGTAATGGCGGTCATCGGCGTCGTGCTCGTTGCTGTCGGCGTTATGCTCTCCCGCCGCACGGTTGCGGCGGTTCTTGCACCGCTCGCCGACATCGCGTCCCTGGCGGAGCGGATCGAAGCGCACGACCTCTCGTCGCGTCTACGCTCGAGCGACGATCCGGATCTCGCGCGCATTTGTGCGTCGTTCAACCGCATGCTTGGCCGCTTAGAGCGTGCGTTCGCGCGCGAGCGCCGCTTCGTCGCCGATGTTTCGCACGAGCTGCGGACGCCGCTCGCGGTGATTACGGCAGAGAGCGAGCTTGCGCTGCGCAGAGACCGCGAAGCGCGGGAGTACCGGACGGCGATCGCATCCATCGGGCAGGAGGCCGAGCGCCTGCGGGAGCTGACCGGCGACCTGCTCGAAGCGGCGCGCTCGCAGGTTGACGCGCAAGACGTGCAGGCGCTCGATCTCGCTCGCGTCGTGGTGGATCTCGTACGTCGGGTCAATCCCGCGGCGGAGGTATGCGGCGTGTGCGTGCGCGTCGACGCCAACGGTGCGGCACGCGCAAGCGCGAATCCCGCAACCTTGGAGCGAGCACTGCTCGCGATCGTGCATAACGCCATCAA
>DAHXOK010000020.1:16930-21207 GCA_027364935.1 Vulcanimicrobiota bacterium
CGAGCGGCGCCAACGTTGCGATCTCCGATAGCGGCCCGGGCTTCTCGGACGAGGCGCTGGCCCACGCCACCGAGCGATTTTGGCGCGGGGATGCAGCGCGCGCGCGCGGCGGCACGGGGCTCGGTCTCGCAATAGCGCGCACGATGATCGAAGCCGGCGGCGGTTCGATTATGTTGGCGAACCGCTCCGAGGGCGGAGCCGTCGTTACGATTTCGTTGCCTCGGACGGATGAGTGAAACTGGAAACGTTTTCAATTCGGCACGAGCGGGCGATCCTTTTCTTGGTCGGCGTGCTCGTCGTCGTCGGCGTCTGGAGTTATACGCAGACGCGTGCCGCGATTTTCCCCACGATGCACCTTTCACGCGTCGACGTGGTTGCCGACAGCGGCAACCTTCCGCCCGAACAGATGCACGTCTCGGTAACCATCCCACTCGAGCGCGCCTTGCTGGGCTTGCCATTCGCTCAGCGCGTGCTGACGACGTCGGCACAGGGCAGCTCGGAGCTCGTGGTTCAGTTCGATCCGAGCACGGACGTACAAATGGATCTGCAGTATGTGGAATCGGCTATCTCGCGTACGCGGGCACAGTTGCCCGGCGGGACAACCGTGCAGGCCAACATCGTGTTGCCGCAGAGCGAACCCATACTTTCGTACGCGCTGACCTCTACGCGCTTTTCGCAAACGCTCGTGCAGGAGTACGCGCAGTTGAACGTGTTGCCGGAACTCTACGGCGCTCCCGGCCTCGCTCGCGTTCTCATCGTAGGCGGCCCGCAGCGCGAATACCACGTTCTGCTCGACCCTGCCGCACTTGCGAGCGCGCAGCTCACCGCCGCCGACGTTACCAACGCGATCGCAACGGCGAACGACGTCGAGGCGGCCGGGATCTCGCAAGTCTACTCGCAGCGTAACGCCGTTCTCGTCGACGCCGGCCTGCGCGACGCACGACAACTCGCCCGCGTCGTCGTGCCGACACCGCGCGGGGCCGCGGTAACCGTCGGATCCCTGGGGTCGGTCGACCTCGGAACCGCGCCGCCGACGATGCAAATGTCGTACGACGCAATTCATGGTGTCGGGCTGAACGTCTACGCACTACCGGGCGCGGACACCGTGCGGCTGGAACGGGAGATCGCGTCGCGCATGCGCCACATCGTCGTGCGGCTGCCGCGGGGAATCGCGGTGCACACGTACTGGGACGCAGCCGACATCATCGTCGCTTCGCAGTCGAGCCTTCGGGACGCAATTTTGGTCGGAGCGCTGCTCGCGATTGGGGTCATCTTATTCTTCTTGCGGAACCTGCGCATTACGGCCGTAGCCGCCGTCGTTATCCCCGCGGCGATGGCGATCGCCTTGCTCGCGATTCATCTGTTTGGCGAGTCGCTCAACATCATGAGCCTCGGCGGCCTGGCGATCGCTGTGGGCCTCATCATTGACGACGCCATCGTGGTCGTCGAGGGCATCGCGCACGCCTTACACGAAAACCCGAAGCTCGACGTGAAAGAGGCCGTCAGAGCGTCGATGCGCCGTCTTATGGCGCCGATGGCCGCATCCACGTTGACGACGATCGTCGTCTTCGCGCCGCTGACGCTCGTCGGTGGCGTGCCCGGTGCGTTCTTCCGCGCACTCGCCCTCACGCTTACGTGCGCGCTGGTCGTCTCGCTCGCACTCGCGCTCTTCGTGACGCCGACGCTCTTTCGGATCTTCCTCGCGCGCCGTATCCCGCGGCTAGAGAGCGCTGGGATCCATCGCGTGCTGGATCGATACGATCCTCTGCTGCGTTGGGCTCTACGGCACCGTCGATTTGCGTACGGGTTGGGGGGCGTCGTCCTGATCGCCACAGTGCTGCTGCTCGCGACGCTCCCAACGGACTTCTTGCCGCGCCTGGACGAGGGGCAGTTCGAGATTATCTACCGTATGCCCGTCGGGACGGCGCTCGCGGCGAGCGATGCCGCCGCGACGGCGATCGAGCGCGTCGTCCTCGCAGATCCGGCGGTGGCCGCCGAGGGGCGATTCACGGGAATCGACACGAACGGGTTCTCGCCGATGCCCGGGCGCGGTGGTGACATTCGCGTACGGCTGAAACCGCTCGGCGAGCGCGCTGGTTTCGAGACGATCGCACAGCGGCTGCGAGAAGCGGTCGGGATAGCAGTGCCGGCCGCACAGCTCGACATCCATCAAATCCTCGAAGACATGCTCAACGATATCTCTGGCGCACCGGCGCCGATCGAGATCGTGCTGAGCGGGCCCGATCAAGCGACGCTGACGCAATCGGCAACTCGCGTGGCCGCGGCGATCTCGAAGGTTCCCGGCATTGCCGACGCGTTCTCCGGCGTCAACCAGGACGATCCGACGATGCGAGTCCAGCCGAACCTCGCCCGCCTCGCGGCCATGGGCATCGGCACGCCAGCCTTCTCGCAGGCGCTCGCAGCGGGCGCGCAGGGCACGGTGGCGACGCAGCTGCCGGAGGCGGCGATGCTCGTGCCGGTTCGCGTCGCAATGGCGGGCGCGGCCGGCGATAGCGGCAGGCTTGCGGCAACGGTCACGGTGCCGGGCGGCACGGTGCCGTTCTCGCAGATCGCGCGGGCGACGGTCGATCGCTCGTCGACGGACGTGACGGATATCAACGGCTTGCGCTCGATCGTGGTGACCGCGAACGTGGCCGGGCGTACCTTGTCATCGGTCGTTGCGGGCCTGCAGCGGGCTCTCGCCATCGCGAAGCTTCCTCCCGGGTACACCGCGCGCATCGAGGGCGCGTACAGGGCCCAGCAGGAGTCGTTTCGTGAGTTCACGCTCGTTATCGCGATCGCGCTCCTGCTGGTGTTCTTCGCTATGCTGGCGACGTTTAAGTCGTTCCGTCAACCGCTCGTGATCCTCGCCACGGTGCCACTCGCACCGATCGGCGTCGCCCTCGCACTCGTACTGACGCGTACGCCGTTCAACGTGGCATCGTTCATGGGGTTGCTGCTGCTCGTCGGGCTCGTCGTCAAGAACGGCATCCTTTTGATCGACGCGGCGAACCGCAGGCGTCGTGAAGGCTTCGAGGTTGAGGAGTCGCTCGTGCTCGCCGGACGGGAGCGCTTGCGGCCGATCCTGATGACGACGTTTGCGACGATCGGCGGATTGCTGCCGCTCGCCTTCGGGTTCGGTGCCGGTGCGGCGATGGAACGACCGCTCGCCATCGCGGTGGTAGGTGGCCTCTCCACCGCGACGCTCTTCACGCTCATCGTGATCCCCGTGCTCTACGCATCGTTTTGCGCGAAGGAAGAGATGCCGCTGTGAGGCGCGCTCGCGCGCTCGTTCTATCGGTTGCAGCGTGCTGTTGCGCGGCGGCTCCCGCCCGCGGAATTCCCGCGTTCGCCGCGCTCTCGCTGCAGGGCGCGCAGACGAAGGCCGTAGTTCTAGACCTCGGCGTCCAACAGGCCGCGGCAAACGTGCAGCAGCGGGGCGCCGACCTCCATCTCGCGCAGATCGCGGACTTCCCGCACGCCGTCGCGGACTACTCGCTCGCGCCGCAAGCCGGACCCGGAACAGGGCCGTCGACCGTCGAGCAGCGCCTCGCTAGCATCGGTGCGGGCATCTCTCTCAACGACATCGTGGCGGCGCCGGCGGCGATTCGATCGGCTGCAGCCGACCTGCTCGCCGCGCAGCGTGCGAGCGATGCAGCGATGTTGTTTGCACGCGAAAACGCTGTGCGGCTCTACTATGGAGCGCTGGGCGCGATCGCGCTGGAAGAGTTTCGGCGCGCAGAGCTCACCGGAACGCTGCAGGATCGCGACGCGGCGAGGCTCCGCGCGCGCAGTGGCGAGTCACCGCGGCTCGACGTCATGCGCGCGGACGTCGCCGTCGAGCAGGCGCGTGCGGATCTCGCGCAGGCGTCGGCGCAGCGCGCGGACGCCGTCGGCGCGCTTGCGTCCGCAACCGGCGTGCCCTCGCGCGCCCTGAGCGCGATCGCGGTGCGCGCGCCGCCGCCTCGGTCTCAGGCGTACGCGGTCGACGCTGCGGTAGCGCGTGCCCTCGCGGTGCGTCCAGAGATCGCCGCGCTTCAAGCGTCGATCGATGCGCGCCACGCGGATCTCGCCGTAGCGCGCAACTCTGCGTTGCCGGCCGTTACCGCTACGGCGGGCTACGCGAGCGGCATCGACGCCGCGATCCCCGTCCATGGCCCGTCGGCGGCCGTACGCGTGGACCTTCCGCTTGCTTCGCCCGCCGGTTCCCGTATCGCGATCGCGAAAGCGCAACTCGATGCGGTGCGCGCGCAGCTCGCCGACGCTCGCCGCACGAT